>JAJRUE010000115.1 GCA_024277955.1 Alphaproteobacteria bacterium
CGGGTGATCCAGAAGGAACTGCAGGACAAGCTGGCCGAAATGATCCTGGCCGGTGAAGTCATGGACGGCGACACCATCTATGTCAGCGCCGACGACACCGGCCTGGTGATCACCGCGCAGTCCATCGAAGGGGTTGACGAAGCCGCCGAATAAGCGACGTTCCCACCGCCACAATCGCAAGAGCCCCGCCATCCCGGCGGGGCTTTTTTGTCATCCATCAGTCGTATTTCCGCCCTTGTTGGCCAGTAGCAATAAGGCTGTGCAAACGAATCTCTGCACAGCCGTTTTGGAACATGCGAACATTTGGAAACCACGTCATGAGAACCTCTGTCGCCAAGGCCGAACCCCAACCGAAAACCCCGGCCATCGCCGTCGATAACGTCGTGCCCCTGTTTTCCGACGGCCAGCGCGACCGCCTGGCCGACCTTTGGGAAACGCTCGAACCGGTGGCGCTGCGGGTCAACACCGGCGAAGGCACCGATGCCTACCTGCGCTCGCTCGAAATCTTCAGCCGCGAACAAAGGCTGGGCCACGCAGTGCTGGCCTATGTGAGCGATGTCATGGATGGCGGCCATCACAAGTTCTTCCACGGCACCGCCGGCATCCTGTGGGAAGACGCCATGTCCGGCCTGCGCGCGATCGGCGCCGGAGACTGCGCGATGATCCTGTCGGAAGCGGCCCTGCGGGTCGGCGGATCGCCGTCGCCCATGCGCGCCGAACGCCGCAACATCCTCAAGCGCCTCAGCCCGCGGTTTCATGATCTGGACGCGCGTTTTGTCGGCTGCGGCGCTCTGGTTCGCCTGGCCGAGTATATCAAGGAAAACCGCGCCGCCTTCTACTTTACCAAGGCGCCGATCTGACCGTACCGCGGCCCCGGCCTTCTTCTGTCCAAAAATATCCTCGCGCGAAGCGCACCGTCGCCCCGTCCAGGGGCGACACACCATGAACTTGCGCCCGCCAGGGCGCGCCGCTTGCCAAGATCCGGGCCCGTGCCCCGGTGCGTCAGTCGCGCAGCGCCGGCAGACCCACGCCGGTGGCGTCGAAACCGCCATCGACCGCGATGGTCTGGCCGGTGACATAGCTGGCCTTTCCGGAACACAGAAACACGATGACTTCTGCGATCTCGGCTTCGTTGCCGTAGCGGTTCAGCGGGATCGCATCGTGGTAGGCGGCGATGATTTCCGGCGTGTGCACCGCCATCGCCAGCTTGGTGCGCACCGGGCCGGGCGCCACGCAGTTGGCGCGGATGCCGTGTTCGCCCAGTTCCACCGCCTGCTGCTGGGTCAGGTGCCGCACCCCGGCCTTGGAGGTGCCGTAGGCCACGCGCAGGGTCGATGCCCGCAGCCCCGAGATCGACGCGATGTTGACGATCGCGCCCCGGCTTTTCTTCAGCGCCGGGATCGCCGCCTGCGAACACAGGAACACCCCGTCCAGGTTGGTATCCATCACCTTGCGCCAGGTTTCGAACGGCGTGTTCTCGATCGGGCCGAAATCGGCGACGCCGGCGTTGTTGACCAGCGCGTCGATGCCGCCCAGCTCTTGCACCACCCGGTCGGTCATCCGGGCGACCTGTTCGGGTTGCGACACGTCGCACAGCACCGGCAGCACGCGCTCCAGCGGCGCGGCGGCTTCGTCCAGGGCGGGGCCGTCGCGGTCGATCATCGCCACTTGCCAGCCCCGGTCCAGAAACAGCCGGGTGGTTGCCAGCCCGATCCCCCGGGCGGCCCCGGTGACCAATGCGGTTTTCATGCCGGCTTCCTCCTTGCGACCCCAGCCGCCGGGCAGACAATCCCAGCCGGGCGGGCAAGTCAATCGCCCGTTCGCCGGCGCGGGTCCGCCGTCGGGGTGCGCGTGAAATGTTACAGTCGCCAACAGATTTGTGAAATGTGTTTGTTTGGCGCTGGCCGGGCAATTCGGTAGTGAGTGGCCGAAAGCCGAGGCGCGAACAAACTCAGGAGGGCCAGATGGCCGGACGTTGGAAGAATGACTTGAAATACTCGGATGTGACCCCGAAAGCGGCCTATCTGAACCGGCGCGAGCTGATCGCAGGCGCCGCCGCCCTTGCCGCCGCGGGGACAATGGCCGGGCCCGCCGCGGCCGGGGCCAAGATCAAGACCGTGCCCAGCCGCTTTTCCACCAGCGAAAAGCCCAACAGTTTCGAAGACATCACCAGCTACAACAACTTCTACGAATTCGGCACCTCGAAAACCGATCCGGGGAAGAACGCGCATCGACTGACCACCGATCCCTGGTCGGTCAAGATCGACGGGCTGGTGGACAAGCCCGGCAATTACGACCTGGCCGACCTGCTCAAGGGCGTCACCATGGAAGAACGCATCTACCGGCTGCGCTGCGTTGAGGCCTGGTCGGCGGTGATCCCCTGGGTGGGCTTCGAACTGGCCGATCTGCTGAACCGGGTCGGGGTGCAGCCGGGCGCGAAATACGTCTATTTCGAAACCCTCGTGCGCCCGTCCGAAATGATCGGCCAGAAATCGCGGGTGCTGGACTGGCCCTATCGCGAAGGCCTGCGGCTGGACGAAGCGATGCACCCGCTGACCATCCTTGCCACCGGGCTTTACGGCGAAGAAATGCCCAACCAGAACGGCGCGCCGATCCGGCTGGTGGTGCCGTGGAAATACGGCTTCAAGTCGATCAAGTCGATCGTGCGCATTTCGCTGACCGCCAAACAGCCGCAGGCGACCTGGAACATGCAGAACGCGCGCGAATACGGCTTCTATTCCAACGTCAACCCCGAGGTGGATCACCCGCGCTGGAGCCAGGCGACCGAACGCAGGATCGGCGGCGGGCTGTTTTCCAAGCGTATTCCCACCCAGATGTTCAACGGCTACGGTGACCAGGTGGCCAGCCTTTACGCCGGCATGGATCTCAAAAAGTTCTTCTGAGCGCCGGCGGCCCCGGAATATTGCCCAGGATATTGCCCACAAGGATGTTGCGATGACCCTTTCCCAGACCATAAACGGCCAGCTGCGCCGGGTGCCGACGTGGCTTGTCTATATCGTCGGGGTGCTGCCGATCTTCTGGTTCTTCTACCTCGGGTTGACCGGCGGCCTGGGGCCCGAACCGATCCGCGCGCTTGAGCTTGAACTCGGGCGCACCGGGCTCAAGATCCTGATCGCGGTGCTGGCGGTGACGCCGCTGCGCAAGTTCACCGGCATCAGCCTGCTGAAGTTCCGCCGGGCGCTGGGGTTGCTGGTGTTCATCTACATTGCCGTGCACCTGGCGGTCTGGCTGTTTCTGGACGTGCAGGACGGGGCGCTGATCTGGAAGGACATCGTCAAGCGGCCCTATATCACCATCGGCATGGCGGGCATGGCGCTGATGCTGCCGCTGGCGCTGACCTCGAACAACATCTCGATGCGCAAGCTGGGGGCCGCCACCTGGCGGAACCTGCACAAGCTGACCTATCTGGTGGCGATCCTGGGCGGGGTGCATTTCGTGATGCTGCGCAAGGGCTGGCAGGCGCAACCGCTGCTTTACCTGCTGATCATCGTGGTGCTGCTGGCGCTGCGCTACCGGCGCCGGGCGCGGGCCCGGGCGGTGGCCTGACAGGGCACCGCGCCCGCGCGCGCATTTCGACGCATTGCCTTGACCCCGGCGATCCGTCAGCCTTTGGCGCGAAGGCGGCGCAAGCGAAAGGCAATCGCGATGGATATGCTGGTCAGCACCGATTGGCTGTTGGACCACCTGGACGATCCCGACCTGGTGGTGATCGACGGCACCAATTTTTCCGAATGGTCCGAAGAGCAGGGCCGTTACGTCACCGTCAGCGGCCGCGCCCACTGGGCCGAGGAACATATCCCGGGCAGC
>JAJRUE010000116.1 GCA_024277955.1 Alphaproteobacteria bacterium
GACGTGTTCGAAGCCGTGGGCCAGCACCAGGCCGGCAACATGACCGACAAGGCGCTGCGCGAACTGGAACTGGTCGCCTGCCCTTCGGCCGGGGCCTGTGGCGGGCAGTTCACCGCCAACACCATGGCCTGTGTTTCCGAAGCCATCGGGCTGGCGCTGCCCAACTCGTCCGGCGCGCCTGCCCCCTATGAGAGCCGCGACCAGTATGCCGAAGCCAGCGGCACCGCGGTGATGCGGCTGCTGGAACTGAACATCCGGGCGCGCGACATCGTCACCCGCAAGTCGCTGGAAAACGCCGCGCGGGTTGTGGCCTGCACCGGCGGGTCCACCAACGCGGGCCTGCACCTGCCGGCGATCGCCCATGAGGCGGGGATTGATTTCGACCTGGACGACGTGTGCGAAATCTTCCGCGACACCCCCTATTTCGTCGATCTGAAGCCGGGCGGCGCCTATGTCGCCAAGGATCTCTACGAAGCCGGCGGCGTGCCGGTGGTGATGAAGGAACTGCGCAAGGCCGGGCTGATCCACGAAGACTGCATGACCGCCACCGGCCGCACCATGGGCGAAGAACTGGACATGGTGGAAAAAGAGGCCGACGGCAAGGTGATCTACCCGGTGGACAACCCGATCACAAAAACCGGCGGCGTGGTCGGGCTCAAGGGCAACGTTGCCCCCGACGGCGCCATCGTCAAGGTCGCCGGCATGGAAAAGGATCAGCAGGTGTTCACCGGCCCGGCGCGGGTCTTCGAATGCGAAGAAGATGCCTTTGCCGCGGTCAAGGCGCGCCAGTACGAAGAAGGCGAAGTGCTGGTGATCCGCAACGAAGGCCCCGCAGGCGGGCCGGGGATGCGCGAAATGCTGGCAACCACGGCGGCGCTTTCGGGCCAGGGCATGGGCAAGAAGGTGGCGCTGATCACCGATGGCCGCTTTTCCGGCGCGACGCGCGGGTTTTGCGTCGGCCATGTGGGACCCGAGGCGGCGCATGGCGGGCCGATTGCCCTGCTCAGGGACGGCGACGTGATCACCATTGACGCGATCAAGGGCGAAATCTCGGTGGCGCTCGGCGATGAGGAACTCGAGGCGCGCAAGGCCGACTGGAAGGGCCCGCGCGAAACCATCTATGCCAGCGGCACGCTGTGGAAATACGCGCAGCTGGTCGGCCCGACCCGGCTGGGGGCGGTCACCCACCCCGGCGCCAAGGCCGAGCGTCATGTCTACATGGATCTGTGAGGCGGGCGTGGTTCGCCGCTTCCTGCCGATCGCCGGGCTGACGTTGCTGGCGGCTTGTTCCGGCCTGCCGCAGGTGACACGCGGCATCGGGCTGGCCTTTGTGGGGCGCGCGCCGGAAAAGGTGCCGGTGGCCGACAAGGCCGTGATCGTGGCCGGGCCGCCGGGGTTTTGCATCGATCGCGACGAAACCCGCGAAGACGGGGGGTCGGCCTTCGTCCTGCTGGGCAGCTGTGCGTCGATCTCCGGGCGCGCGGGCAAGGCTTCGCCGGAGATCGAGGCGGTTCTGACGGCCTCGGTTTCGGCGCAGAACGGGGCCGATGTGTCGGGCGCGATGGACCAGTTGGCCGGGTATTTCAAGACCACGGCCGGGCGCGCGGCCCTGGCGCGCGACGGCAACGCCAAGTCGGTCGAGGTGCTGGACAGCCGCCGGGGCGATGGTGTTTTCCTTTTGAAAGCGCGCGATGACAGCCCGAACCCGGCCACCGGGCTGGCGCCGGAATACTGGCGGGCGTTGTTTGACCTGAACGGGCGGTTGCTGACGCTTTCGATCCTCGAATTCGAAGACAAGCCGATGTCGGATGATGCGGCGGTGGCCACCTTGCTGGCCTTCGTCGAACGCATGCGGCGCGAAAACCCGGTGCGCGACGCGGGCGCCGGCGCATCCGGGCAGGCCGGGGCGCTTTGATGTTTGCCCGGGCGAAAGGTTTTCGTGCAATACTGGCGGCAACGGCGCCGGACCGGGGGCCGGCAAGGGCAGATTGCAAGGGCAGGCGTTGAGGTGGCCGCAGGGTTCAACAAACTGATCGACAGGGCGCAGCACCGGCGCGTGATTCGCCGCTGGCGGCGGGCGCGCGAACGCGCTGACGCCATGGATCTGTTCGACCTGCGCAAGCTGCGCACCCGGGCGCGCGAACTGCGCCGGCAGATCGACAAGGTGCTGCATGTGGCCGAGGGCCGGCTGGCGCTGCCGCTGATCGGCTCGAACGCGATCGAAAAACCGCTGCACGCGGACTGGGCCTGGCGGCCGGAACTGTGGCGCGGGCCGGTGAGCCCTCCGGGCGTTGCGGCGGCGCGCAGCAAGACCCGGCTGGGCGATGAACTGCGGCTGTTTCACGATTGCGAAATCTCGGAACTGACGCTGCGCCAGGTGCGCAACCTGCACGAAGACGATCTGGCGCCTTTCGGACTGCGGATGGATGTGTTCCGTTTCGACGGGAATTTCCTGTCACTGGTGCTGGACCTGCCCAGCGACGCGGTGAACGGGCTTCGCAAGCGCCATCTCGTGCGGATGACCACGGTTGTCGATCTGGAACAGCCGCTGGAAATATTCGCACGCCTGAACGTGCGCCACGGACCCAATACCGAACAGCTGGTGCGCGAACTGCAGGTGATTGACGGGCGGTCGATGGTGGAATTCGACCTGGCCTACAGCAACCTGAACGAAAAACGGGTGGAACGCGCCTGGGTGGACCTGATTTTCGAGGGGCCGCAAATGAACCAGATCACGCTGCGTGACATTACCTTTTCGCGCCGCCCCCGGGCCGAGCTATGAAGAATGCGGATGGGGAAATGGGCGGCGCGGAAGCGCCAGAACTGGTCAAGACCCGGTTTTTCGCCGGCACCTGGGAAGGCATCCTTTCGGCGGCCAGCGGGGCCGGTGACGCGCCTGCGGTGCAGGTGCGCCACCTGGAAAAAACCGTTCCCCACGAACTGTCTCCGCTGGACGGTGCGCCCGGAAAATGGGCGCTGCGCATCCCGGTGCCGCCCGAGACGCTTGGCGACGGGGTGCAGACCTTTGTCATCAGCTTGGCCGAAACCGGACTTCGACTGGGGGCGTTCACGATTGTCGCGGGCGAACCGCTGGAAGACGACCTGCGCGCCGAAGTGGATCTGTTGCGCGCCGAACTGGACATGCTGAAACGCGCATTTCGGCGCCACTGCCTGGAAACCGGTTAGCCGCGCCGTTTTCCTTCAAGGAAAACGGACCGAAATCTTTGAAAGATTTCGGCGGCCCGGCGTCCGGGCATGACGCTGCGTTCGGGGTGACAGGGCGCGCGCGCTCTGCGAAACTCGCGCGGCAAACTGGGGAAAGACATGACCGACTATCCGCACCTTCTGGCGCCGCTTGACCTGGGGTTCACCAGGCTGAAAAACCGTGTGCTCATGGGGTCCATGCACACGGGCCTTGAGGAAACCGGCAATTGGAACCGCGTGGCCGAATTCTATGCCACGCGCGCGCGCGGCGGCGTCGGGCTGATGGTGACCGGCGGGATGGCGCCCAACCGCGAAGGCGGCGTGTTCCCCGGCGCTGCCGGTCTGTTCAGCGCCCAGGACATCGCCAACCATCGCACGGTGACCGACCGGGTGCATGCGGCGGGCGGCAAGATCGCGATGCAGATCCTGCATGCCGGCCGCTATGCCTACAGCCCCGAATGCGTCGCCCCTTCGGCGATCAAGTCGCCGATTTCGCCCTTTGTCCCGAAAGAGCTGGACGAAGCCGGGATCGAAAAACAGATCTCGGACATTGCCACCGCCGCCGCCCGGGCGCGCGAAGCCGGCTATGACGGGGTCGAGGTGATGGGCTCGGAAGGCTATTTCCTCAACCAGTTCCTGGTCACCCATACCAACAAGCGCACCGACCGTTGGGGCGGCTCTTACGAAAACCGCATGCGTCTGCCGGTCGAGGTGGTGCGCCGGGTGCGCGCCGCGGTGGGGGACGATTTCATCGTGATCTACCGGCTTTCGATGATCGATCTTGTGCCGGACGGATCCACCTGGGACGAAGTGGTGACGCTGGCCCACGCGATCGAGAAGGCGGGCGCCAGCATCATCAACACCGGCATCGGCTGGCACGAAGCGCGCATCCCGACGATCGCCACCAGCGTGCCGCGCGCGGCCTTTACCTGGGTCACCAAAAAGCTGATGGGCCAGGTGTCGATCCCGGTGATCACCTCGAACCGGATCAACACGCCGCAGGTCGCCGAACAGGTGCTGGCAGATGGCTGCGCCGACATGGTTTCGATGGCGCGCCCGTTTCTGGCCGACCCCGATTTCGTGGCCAAGGCGGCCGACGGGCGGGCGGCCCAGATCGCCCCCTGCATCGCCTGCAATCAGGCCTGCCTGGATCATACCTTCAGCGGCAAGATTTCCACCTGTCTGGTGAATCCCCTGGCCTGCTACGAAACGGAACTGCCGATCACGCCGGCCACGCCTGCGAAAACCATCGCCGTTGTCGGCGCCGGGCCTGCCGGTCTGTCGGCGGCGATCACCGCGGCGCGGCGTGGCCACAAGGTCACCCTGTTCGACCGGGCCGAGTGTGTCGGGGGGCAGTTGAACATGGCCAAGGTCGTTCCCGGCAAAGAGGAATTCGCCGGGCTGGTCGACTGGTTCGCGACGATGGTCGAATCAACCGGCGTCGCGCTGCGGCTCGCAACCGAGGTGCAGGCCGGCGATCTGGACGGATATGACGAGGTCGTCGTCGCCACCGGCGTGCGCCCGCGCGACCCGGGCATCCCCGGGCAGGACAGTCCGAACGTGCTCAGCTACGTGGATGTCCTGCAGGGCGGGGCGCCGGTGGGCGATACGGTCGCGATCGTGGGGGCCGGCGGGATCGGCTTTGACGTGGCCGAATTCCTGGCCGAGGACCACAGCCCCACCGAAGACCTGCAGGCTTGGCTGGAAGAATGGGGCGTGGCCGACCCGGCCCAGGCGCGCGGCGGTCTTGCCCCCGACGGCCCGCACCCGGCGCCGCCTGCCCGGCAGATCACGCTGTTGCAGCGCAAGGCGGAAAAACTGGGCCGTCGCCTGGGCAAGACGACCGGCTGGATTCACCGGGCGACGCTGGCGATGAAGGGCGTGAAAATGATCGGCGGTGTGACTTATGAAAAGATCGATGAAACCGGGCTGACTGTTCTGCGCGGAAATTCACCGGAGGATCGCGAAAGAATTATGGCGCAAAACGTCATTCTTTGCGCAGGTCAGGTGTCTGAGCGGAGTATTGCCGATGCGCTCGGCGCAAAAAATGGCAAGGTGCATGTGATCGGTGGCGCCGATGTGGCGGGCGAGCTTGACGCGAAACGCGCGATCAACCAGGGCGTCCGCCTGGGGGCGAGCCTTTAAGATGCCGAAAATAAAGGAGTTATTAACCAGTATGGCGTGATCGGCGGGAATGGGTTTCCATTTTGACGACTGTGACGGAGAAATCCCAAGTATTGTCTGCCTGCCACCGCAATCTCGCCCGATTTGGACGCGATACCTGTTCGTCGAGGGGCCAAGACTAAGGTAACGCGTAATGGACCGACTGACTGAAATGGAAGCCTTCGCCACGGTGGTGGATCAAGGCGGTTTCACGGATGCGGCCAAGAAGATGGGGATCTCCAAGTCTGCCGTCTCGAAGCATGTCAGCTCGTTGGAGGCGAGACTGGGTGCAAGGCTGCTGAATCGGACGACACGCCGCGTGTCGCCCACGGAAATTGGACTGGCATATTATGACCGTGCACGCCGCGTTCTGAACGACGCGGGCGAAGCCGATGCGCTGGTGACTTCGATGCAATCTGCTCCATCGGGTCTGCTGCGCATTTCGGTTGCGACGGACTTCGGTGTGAATCACCTGTCGCCGGTGCTTGGGGACTTCCTGCAGGAATTTCCCGACATCACGGTGAACATGGTGCTGAACAACCGGTATGTCGAACTGATCTCGGAAGGCTTCGACATGGCCATCCGTATCGGAGAGCTTGAGGACAGCACGCTACGTGCCCGCAAGCTGACCGAAACCACCAGGCGGATGATCGCATCCCCGGCCTATTTCGAAAAATACGGCCGGCCGACCAAGATCGACGACCTGAATGAACACAAACTGCTGCACTATTCGAACCAGGCCAACAGCGCCGTCTGGAAATTGACTGCCCCCTCGGGTGAAAAACGTCAGGTACGCACTGCCGGCTGGCTGACGGTCAATGACGGACAATCGCTGCTGAATGCTGCCATTTCCGGCCTGGGGATCGCCTACCTGCCCTCGTTCCTGTATGCTGACGCAATGCAATCCGGTTTGGTTGAAGAAGCCATCCCCGATCTGCCCGTCGAGACGCAAGGTATCTATGCGGTATATCCTCCGGGCCGGTTCACGCAGCCGAAAGTGCGCGCCTTCATCGATTTCCTGGTTCACGCTTTCGCGGATAAAGGGCCCGACAACTGGTAATGGTGTTCTCGAGTAACGAGTTTTGACAATCGGCGGGCCGGGGGCGTTTCCCCGGTCCGTTTTCGTTTGGGCAGGCGAAAGGATCAGCGTGTCGAGGTCAGGATCGCTTCGACCCGGCGGTTCTTGTCGCGGCCTTCCCGGGTCAGGTTGGTGGCGCGCGGCATCAGGTAACCGACGCCCGAACTTTCCAGTTGTTTGGCGGGCACGCCGTAGTCGTCGACCAGCCGGCGCATCACCGCCGCGGCCCGGCGCTTGGACAGCGCCATGTTGGCGTCCAGATTGCCCACCGCGTCGGTGTGGCCGACCAGGGCCACGGTCTTGTCCGGGTTCGCCTTGAGCCAGGCGGCCAGTTCGCTGAGCGACCGAAAGCTGGTGCCCGTCAGTTCCGCCGAGCCGGTTGCGAAGGTCAGATCTTCCAGCGCCACCCGGCCCACGGCCACCAGTTTTTCGGCCAACGCGCCGTCGGGAAGATCGATGTTGAGCGCCGCCATGTCCGGCGACTTGGTAGATGCCAGGATTTCGGGCGGCTCCGTCTGGGGGGCGCCAACCTGGGTGACCTGGGCAAATATCGACTGGCCGCCACGGCTGACGATCAGCGAAACATACTGCGGGTCGGGGCCAAGTTTCTGCGCCGCAAGATAGCGGAAATCGCCCAGATCGACGTGCATTTCCGGTTCCGGCAGCAAGTCCAGCTGGTAGCGAAAGTCGAAGCCGCCGCATTCGTCGGTTTCGCAGGTAAAGGAAATCTCGAACCCGGCGTCGATCAGTTGCTTGCGCAGCAGGTCGAGGATCTGCAGCGTCGAATAGGCGCCGCCAGAAATCTTCCAGGCTTCGGTGGTCACGGCGCCTTCGGCCGGCACCGTCGGCACGCGGCCGTTGCTGAACACCCCGACGGCGATCGCATAGCTGTCCATCGGCGCGGTTTGGCGCGCGCTTTGCACCGCGCCGGCCGGAAAGCTCAGCGTCACGGCGCCGGCGGCGCCCGTCAGCATCAGCCCGGCAAGGGCGGCTGTTATGGCAAGGCGCAGTTTCATCGGGCCTGCGCGTGGTATTCCGGGTTCGGTTGCATGTCGATCGCCGAAGCCACCCGGTTGGTCATGTTGAAAAACCCGGTGACGCTGGCGATGTCGAAAATGTCCCGGTCGCTGAACCCGGCATCGCGCAGGGCCTGGCGGTCGGCTTCTTCGATCGTCGCGCTGGAAATGGTAAGCTTTTCGGCGAATTCAAGCATGGCGTGTTGCCGCGGCTCCAGATCGGCGGCGCGCCAGTTCATCACCATCGCTTCGCCCAGTTCCGGTTTGCCCGACAGCGCGCGCACCGCCGCGCCATGCGCCACCTGACAATACCAGCAGCGGTTGATCGACGAAACCGCAACCGC
>JAJRUE010000117.1 GCA_024277955.1 Alphaproteobacteria bacterium
GTATGAGGATCAGGGCGTGGCGACGCTGGAGGACGGGCTTTACGTGCTTGAGGATCGTCTGTCTGACCCGGCGTTCGAGGACCAGCTGGTGCGTTTCGTGCGGGCCTCCATGAAGGGCTGGAAATGGGCCGAAGAGAACCCGGACGAAGCGGCGATGATCGTGCTGGAATACGACGAAACCGGCGCTCAGACCGAAAAGCACCAGAAGCGGATGATGGGCGAGATTGCCAAGCTGACGGCCGGTTCCAACGGCGAGCTTGACCCGGCCGACTTCCAGCGCACGGTGGATATCCTGCTGGCGGGCGGTTCGGATCCGGTGATCACCAAGCAGCCGGAAGGCGCCTGGACCCATGCGATCACGGACAAGGCCTTGAAGTAAGGCGTTTTCCGGCAGGAAAACGGGGCGCGGTGCCGTTGGGGGCCGCGCCCTTTTTCCTGCGGAGCGCTGCGGGCCGCGCGGCGCCGAAATCTTTGAAAGATTTCGGACCGTTTTCTTTGAAAGAAAACGGTGCCCCCGCGGTTGCAGACCGGGCCGGCGCTGCGCACCGGCCCTGGATCATCGGAAAAACCCGGCGGAAGCCGGCCTGTTCGGGCCGTCACTTCATCCGGTTGGCGATCAGATCGTCCACGACGCTCGGGTCGGCGAGCGTCGAGGTGTCGCCCAGGTTGCCATAATCATCCTCGGCGATCTTGCGCAGGATGCGGCGCATGATCTTGCCCGAGCGCGTTTTCGGCAGGCCCGGCGCCCACTGGATGTGATCGGGCTTGGCGATCGGTCCGATTTCCTTGCGCACCCAGGCCACCAGTTCCTGTTTCAGCTCGTCGGTATATTCCTGGCCGTCCATCAGCGTGACATAGCAGTAGATGCCTTGTCCCTTGATTTCATGGGGGAACCCGACGACCGCCGCTTCCGATACCGCCGGATGCGCCACCAGCGCGCTTTCGATTTCCGCCGTGCCCATGCGGTGACCCGACACGTTCAGCACGTCATCCACCCGGCCGGTGATCCAGTAATATCCATCCGCGTCGCGCCGCACCCCGTCGCCGGTAAAGTAATAGCCCTTGTAGTCGGCGAAATAGGTGGCGACGAAGCGGTCATGGTCGCCCCAGACCGTGCGCATCTGCCCCGGCCAGCTGTCCTTGATCGCCAGCACGCCTTCGGCCTCGGTTTCGGTGATCTCTGCGCCGCTCTGCGGCTCCAGCACCACCGGCTGCACGCCAAAAAACGGCACCGTGGCAGAGCCCGGCTTGGCCGCGATCGCGCCGGGCAGCGAGGTCAGCATGTGACCGCCGGTTTCGGTCTGCCACCAGGTGTCGACGATCGGCGCGCGCCCCTTGCCGACCACGCGGTTGTACCATTCCCAGGCCTCGGGGTTGATCGGCTCGCCCACCGTGCCCAGCACCTTGATCGAGGACAGGTCGTAGCCCTCGACCGGGCCTTCGCCATGCGCCATCAGCGCCCGGATCGCGGTGGGGGCGGTGTAGAACTGATTCACCTTGTGCTTTTCGCAGACCGCCCAGAACCGCCCGGCATCGGGCCAGGTGGGGACGCCTTCGAACATCAGCGTGGTGGCGCCGTTGGCCAGGGGCCCGTAGACGATATAGCTGTGGCCGGTCACCCAGCCCACGTCCGCGGTGCACCAGAAGATGTCGCCGTCGTGGTAGTCGAAGGTGTATTGATGCGTCATCGAGGCATAGACCAGGTAGCCGCCGGTGGAATGCACCACGCCCTTGGGCTTGCCGGTAGAGCCCGAGGTGTAGAGGATGAACAGCGGGTCTTCGGCGTTCATCGGTTCGGGCGCACACTCGGCGCTGGCCCGCGCCATCAGCGGGCCATAGGCGAAATCGCGCCCCTCTTTCATCGGCACATCGGCGCCGGTGCGTTCGACCATCAGCACCCGGGTATCGCCGCAGATCTCCAGCGCCTTGTCGACGTTGGTCTTGAGCGGCGTGTTGCGCCCGCCGCGCGGGGCTTCGTCGGCGGTGATCACCAGCGAGGCCTGCGAACCCTCGATGCGGGCGGCCAGCGCTTCGGGCGAAAAGCCGGCAAAGACCACCGAATGCACCGCGCCGATGCGCGCACACGCCAGCATCGCATAGGCCGCTTCGGGGATCATCGGCATGTAGAGCACGATCCGGTCGCCCTTGCCGACGCCCAGTTCCTTGTAGACATTGGCCAGCTTGTTCACCTGTTCGGACAGTTCCGCATAGGAAATGTGGCGCGCGACATTGGGGTCGTCGCTTTCCCAGATGATCGCGGTCTGTTCGGCGCGCGTGGCCAGGTGCCGGTCGATGCAGTTGGCGGCGACGTTCAGCACCCCGTCCTCGAACCACTTGATCGAGACATCCGGGTAGGCGAATGTGGTGTTCTTGACCTTGGTATAGGGCTTGATCCAGTCCAGCCGCTTGCCTTCGCGGCCCCAGAACGCATCCGGGTCGGAAACCGATTCCGCATACATTGCATCGTATTTCGCGCGATCCGCATGGGCGTGCGCGACGAATTCCGGGCTGGGTGGGTAGAGCTTTGTGTCTGTCATGTCCGAAGTCTTCTGCTAGGAGTTTCAGGTCGTAATGCCGGGTGCGCCTCGGCCATGGCGCGCTAAATGGCGAGATATTCGTGCCGCAGCTCTTCGTTGTCCAGCACTTCCTGCGCGGTGCCGTCAAAGACCACGGTGCCTGTGTCCAGGATCACCGAACGGTCCGCCAGCGCCAGCGCGCGCAGGGCGTTCTGTTCGACGATGATCGTGGTCATCCCCTGTTCCTTGATCAGGTTCAGGGTCTTTTCGATCTCGTCCACGATCACCGGCGCGAGGCCCTCGTAGGGTTCGTCCAGAAGCAGCAGTTTCACGTCGCGCGCCAGGGCGCGTGCGATCGCCAGCATCTGCTGTTCGCCGCCCGAAAGCGTGGTGCCTTCCTGGCGGCGGCGTTCCTTGAGCCGCGGGAACAGGTCGTAGATGCGCTCCAGCGACCAGCCGATCGGCGGGGCGATCTGGGCCAGCTGCAGGTTTTCTTCCACCGTCAGCCCCTGGATGATGCGCCGGTCTTCCGGGACCAGGCCGACACCGGCGCGCGACGCTTCGAAACTGGGCATGTTGTGGATCGCTTCGTGATCCAGCCAGATCTCGCCATGTTTCAGCGACGGGTTGTCAAGCCGCGCGATGGTGCGCAGGGTCGATGTCTTGCCCGCGCCGTTGCGCCCCAGAAGCGCGAGGATCTCGCCTTCGTGGACGTTGAAGCTGACGCCTTGCACGATATAGCTTTCGCCATAGTAGGCGTGGATGTCCCAAAGCGAAAAATACGCCGGCGCCGTGGCCGCGTGGTTGGCGTTCTTGCTGAAGTCCGGTCTTTCGTTCATGGCTGTGTCCCCCTAGACCTGCTGCGTTTCGCCAAGGTAGGCTTCCTGCACCTTGGGGTGGCCCTTGATGTTTTCCGGCGTGTCTTCGACCAGCGGCGTGCCCTGGGCCAGAACGGTGATGCGCTGGGCCAGCGAAAACACCACGTGCATGTCGTGTTCGATGATCACCATGGTGATCGCGCGGCGTTCGTGGATTTCCCGGAGCAGGTCGATGGTGCGGTTGGTGTTGGCGCGCGCCATGCCGGCGGTGGGTTCGTCCAGCAGCAGCAGCTTGGGGCGCTGCACCAGGCACATGGCCATTTCCAGCCGCCGCTTGTCGCCGCGCGACAGCGACGCCGAATGGACGTGGCGCTTGTCGGCCATGTTCACATCCACCAGGATCGCTTCGGCGGTTTCGATCAGCTCGGCCTCGCTTTCGACGGTTTCGAAAGCGTGCATGCGGAACGCCCCGTCGCGCTTGGCGAAACACGGGATCAGCACGTTTTCCAGCACCGTGAGATCGCCAAAGATTTCCGGCGTCTGGAACACCCGGCTGATACCCATCTGGTTGATTTCATGCGGCTTTCGCCCCAGCACCGACTGGCCGTCGAACATTACCGAGCCGCTGTCGGGCATCAGCTTGCCCACCAGGCAGTTGAGCAGCGTCGACTTGCCCGCACCGTTCGGACCGATGATCGCATGCACCGAGTTTTCCTGCACCGACAGGTTGACGTTGCTCAGCGCCTGCAGCCCGCCGAAGCGCTTGTTGACGTCCTTGACCTCGAGGATTCCCATGGCTGTCTTCTCCTACTCGGCCGGGTTGGTATCGGCGGCGGCTTCGCCGGTTTTCTTCTTGCGGCGGAACAGGCTGCGGATCTTTTCGCCGCCCTCCATCAGCCCGCCGGGCAGGAAGATCACCACCGCCATGAACATCAGCCCCAGCGTCAGCGCCCAGCCTTCGCCGGTAAAGCGCGACAGGAACCAGACCACGGCCTTTTCCAGCCCGTCCGGCAGAAAGGCGAACCAGTCGTGCAGCACGTTTTCGTTGATCTTGGAAAAGATGTTTTCCAGATACTTGATCGATCCGGCCCCAAGAACCGGCCCCAGCAGCGACCCGGCGCCGCCCAGGATGGTCATGATCACCACTTCGCCGGATGCGGTCCAGACCATGCGCTCGGCGCCCGCCAGCGGGTCCATCACCGCCAGAAGCCCGCCGGCCAGCCCCGCATACATGCCGGAAATCACAAAGGCGGTCAGCGTGTAGGGCCGCGTGTTCAGCCCGGTGTAGTTCAGCCGCGTCTGGTTCGATTTCACCGCCCGCAGCATCAGCCCGAATGGCGACCGGAAGATGCGCAGCGCGATGTAGAAGGCGATGATCGCGATCACGGCCGAGAAATAGAAGCCGACGTTGAAGGTGAACACGTGGTTGTAGATCTCGAGCTTGTAGGACGACGAAAGCTCCAGCCCGAACAGGTTGGGATATTGCGCCGCGCCCTCGCCATCCAGGATGCGCGGATCGTTGGGGCGCACCTGCAGCCCGGTTTCGCCGTTGGTCAGCGGCGTCAGCACCGAATAGGCCAGCCGATAGCTCATCTCGGCCATGGCCAGGGTCAGGATCGAAAAATAGATGCCCGACCGGCGCAGGCTGATATAGCCGATCACCAGCGCGAACAGCCCCGACACGATGACCGCCAGGATCAGCGCCGGAAAGACGTTCAGCGTCAGCAGCTTGAACATCCAGACCGCGGCGTAGCTGCCGACCCCGAGAAAGGCCGCGTGGCCAAAGGACAGATAGCCGGTGAGCCCGAACAGGATGTTGAAGCCCACCGCGAAGATCCCGAAGATCGCCACCTTGGCCATCAGGTCGGGGTAGCCGCCGTTGAACTGCGCCCAGGCGCTGCCTTCGGAAAACGGCTGCATCAGGAAGGGCGTCAGCAGGGTCATCGCGATCACGATGACCATGAAAAGCGTGTCGCGTTTGTTCAGTCCGAACATGGGCTCAGTCCTCCATCACGCCGCGTTTGCCCATCAGACCGCGCGGGCGGGTCAGCAGGATCACGATTGCCACCAGGTAGATGATGATCTGGTCGATGCCGGGCAGGATCTGCTTGACCTCGTTCATCGAGGCGAAGCTTTCCAGGATCCCCAGCAGGAAGCCGGCCAGCACCGCGCCGGGGAGCGACCCCATGCCGCCGACCACCACCACCACGAAGGACAGCACCAGGAAATCCATGCCCATGTGGTAGTTGGGCGAATTGATCGGCGTATACATCACGCCGGCCAGCCCCGCCACCGCGGCGGCCACGCCGAACATGATGGTAAAGCGCTTGTCGATGTCGATGCCCAGCAGGCCGACGGTTTCGCGGTCGGCCATGCCGGCGCGCACCACCATGCCGAAGGTGGTAAAGCGCAGAAAGGAAAACACCCCGCCGACCAGCAGCAGCGAAAACAGGAAGTAGATCATCCGCCAGTAGGGGTAGATCACCGCCCCCGGCGTCAGCCCGATCAGCGCCCCAAAGTCGAACGAGCCGGCGAATTGCGGCGGTGCCGGGGTCGGGATCGGGTTTGCGCCGTAGAAATACTTGACGATTTCCTGCAGCACGATGGCCAGCCCGAAGGTCACCAGGATCTGGTCCGCATGCGGGCGCTTGTAGAAATACTTGATCAGACCGCGTTCCATCGCAAAGCCCACCGCGACCATGACCGGGATCGCGAAGATCACCGCCAGCGGCACCGACCAGTCGATGATCGCCTGACCGATGTCGGGGCCGAACCAGCCTTCGACATAGGGGGTCTGCACCTTCAGCGGGTTGCCCAGAAAGTCGGTCTGGGTGTTGTCGATGGTCACATAGCTGAGCGACAGGATGCGTTGCAGCGTCACGGCGCAAAACGCTCCGATCATGAACAGCGCCCCGTGGGCAAAGTTCACAACCCCCAGCGTGCCGAAAATCAGTGTCAGCCCCAGCGCGATCAGCGCATAGGCCGACCCCTTGTCGAGCCCGTTCAATATTTGAAGAAGGATCGCGTCCATGTTCCCCAACCCGCTTTGGAATATCGCCGGGCCCCGTTTCGTCGATCAGGGGCGCGCCGGCAGTCTTGCGGCCGCGCGCCAGAAGCGCGCGGCCTGTTTCTTTCGAGCCTTGCCGATCAGGCGCCCGGGTTGCACTGCCCCAGGTCGCCGCCGGCGAACATCGGGTGATCCGGCGCGTATTCGACCTGCGCACGCGGGGTAAGCTCGACCACTTCCAGGATGTCGTACTGGTTGCTCGGGTTTTCTTTCCCCTTCATGACCAGCACGTCCTTGAAGCACTGGTGGTCGGCGGCGCGATACAGCGTCGGGCCGTTGCCCATGCCGTCGAACTCGAAGCCTTCGAGGGCTTCGACCACGGCGCAGGGGTTGAACGAACCGGCGCGGGTCACGGCGTCCGCATAGAGCAGCGTCTGCACATAGCAGGTCTGGGCCGAGTTCGACGGCGGACGACCATACTTTTCACCGAAGGACTTGACGAAGGCCTTGGTGCCGGCGTTGGTCAACTGCCAGTTCCAGTTCATCGAGCCAAAGACGCCCTTGATGGCGTCGCCGGCGCCTTCGGCCATCAGCTCGGAATAGAGCGGCACGACGATCTCGAAGTTCTTGCCGTTCACCACCTTGTCGCGCAGGCCGAACTGCACGGCCTGGGTGATCGAGTTGATCATGTCGCGGCCGTAGTGGTTCAGGATCAGCACGTCGGCGCCCGAGTTCAGAACCGGCGTGATGTAGGACGAAAAGTCGCCCGCGCCGACCGGGGTGCGCACCTTTTGCACGGTTTCCCAGCCGACGGCCTCGGTCGCCGAGGCGATCGATTCTTCCTGGGTCCAGCCCCAGGTGTAGTCGGCGGTCAGGTGATAGGCGCGACGGTCGGAACCGTAGGCGTTCTTGAGCACCGGCGCCAGCGCGGCGCCCGACATGTAGGCATTGAAGAAGTGACGGAAACCGTTGGCCTTCTTGTCCTTGCCGGTGGTGTCGTTCGAGTGGGTCAGACCGGCCATGAAGATGATGCCCGCTTCCTGGCACAGGCCCTGAACCGCGATCGCGACGCCCGAGGACGAGCCGCCGTTGATCATCACCACGCCGTCCTTTTCGATCATCGACTTGGCCGAGGCGCGCGCGGCGTCCGACTTGGTCTGGGTGTCGCCGGTGACGAATTCGACCTTCTTGCCCAGGATGCCGGTGCCGTCCAGCGCTTTGGACGAAAACGTGTTCAGCATGCCGCCGTCGCCAATCCCGTTCAGGTGTTCGACCGCCAGCTGCTGGGCGCGCAGCTCGTCCGCGCCTTCGTCGGCATAGGGGCCGGACTGGGGCACGTTGAAGCCAAGTTTCACGGTCGAGCCGGTCGGCTCGTTTGTGAAGCCGAAGGCCCCGCTGGTGAAGACCGTCGGCAGGGCAAGACCCGCGCCGGTTACGGCCCCGGTCTTGAGCACGCCGCGGCGCGTGAAGTTAGATTTGGACATTGATATCCTCCCATTGCGTCATGTGTGTGGTGTCGGCCAACCTCCCGGCGCACCACGAGCCCGTTAACAAGGCTGTGCAGATCATGGAGCAGGCCAGAAAATTTCTCAATAACTGCGGCTTTTGCAACAATTTATTTGTCAACGTTTACACAAGATGTTAACGAAAGTTGTAAATTAATTTTCTCGCAACTGCAGAAAGCCGTTGAAATGCCAGTGTTTTCACGCGCTTTGGGGGCCTGTTTGGCGCCATGCGGGCCGGGCCTGCGGCGGCGTTCCCGGGCAGGTCGGGGGCCGGGGGTTGGGCCGGGGGCGGCGGTATGGCGCGGATAACCCTGACCGGCAGCCGCATTCGCGAACGCCGCCTGGCGCTGGACATCCGCCAGGCGGAACTGGCGCGCCGGGTCGGCGTGTCGCCGGCCTATCTGAACCTGATCGAACACAACCGACGGAAAATCGGCGGAAAACTGTTGATCGACATCGCCGCGCAGCTGGGGGTCGATGCGGCGCAGCTGGCCGAAGGCGCGCAGGTCGCGCTGCTCGAAGCGATGTCCGACGCCGCCGCCGCCCACCCGGAAGCCGGCGCCGAACTGCCCGCGATCGAGGAATTCGCCGGCCGGTTTCCGGGCTGGGCCGGGCTGATCGGCGCGCTGCACCGCAGAAACGGCGCGCTGGAACAGACCGTCACCGTGCTCAGCGACCGGCTGACCCACGACCCGCAGCTGGCCGCCTCGCTGCACGAGGTGCTGTCGGTGGTGACCGCGATCCGGTCGACCTCGGCGATCCTCACCGACAAGGCCGGGGTCGATCCGGAATGGCAGGCCCGCTTTCACCGCAACCTTTACGAAGACAGCCGCCGGCTGGCCGAAAGCGCCCAGGCGCTGGTCGCCTATCTGGACGCGGCCGAAGCCCAGGCCGAAGACGACGCCGCCCAGGCGCCGGCCCTGCCGCTCGAAGAGCTCGAGGCCTGGCTGGCGGCGCGCGGCTATCATGTGGCCGAACTCGAAGGTGACGCGGCGCTGACGCCCGAGGCGCTGCTGGCCGACGAAAAGACGTTGTCGCGCTCGCCCACGACGCGGGTTTTCGCGCTGCACTACCTGGAAAGCTACCTGGCGGACGCGCGCCGGGTGCCGCTGGCGGCGCTGCGCCGGGCGCTGGCGGAAACCGGGGCCGACCCGCTGGCCCTGGCGGCGCGGTTCGACTGCGACCTGGCCTGCGTGCTGCGCCGGCTGGCGGCGCTGCCGGGTGGGGCGGGGGCGGATGGGGCACTGCCGGGGATGCCGGAAATCGGGCTGGTGTGCTGCGACGGGTCGGGCACGTTGACCTTCCGCAAGCCGATCGAGGGCTTCGCGATCCCGCGCTTTGGCGCCGCCTGCCCGCTATGGCCGCTGTTTCAGGCCTTGTCGCGCCCGGCGACGCCGATCCGGATGTGGCTGGAACAGGCCGGCTACCGGCCCCGGCGATACCTGTCCTATGCGGTGGCCCAGCCGTTGCCGCGGGCGGATTTTTCGGTGCCGCAGACCTTTGGCGCGACCATGCTGATCCTGCCCGAAACCGCGCTGACGGGCGATGCCCTGGACGGGTCCGGCGGCGGCGAAAGGGGCGAGGCGGGCGGCGGTTCCGGCGGCGCGCCGCTTGGGATCGGGGTCAGTTGCCGGATCTGCCCGCGCCAGGGCTGCGCAGCCCGGCGCGAACCGTCGATCCTGACCGACGGGTTCTGAGGCGCGCGCGGGCGTGGGGGCTGGGCGAGCCGGGCGCGATCCACGCACCACCGGGGGCGGCGCGGCTGGCCCGGGGCGATCGGGCGGTTGGTTTTGACAGGGCCGGTTTTCCCGGCAATAGTCGCAGCGACCATTGCAGACCCGCGGGGAGGGGCGTCATGGGCAAGAAGATTCTCTTGATCGAGGATGAACCCAACATCACCGAGGCGATCCGCTTCATCCTGTCGCGCGACGGCTTCGCGGTGGACACCCATGCCGACGGCTCGACCGCGCTGGACGCGATCCGCGCGCGCGCGCCCGACATGGTGATCCTGGACGTGATGCTGCCCAACCGGTCGGGCTTTGACATCCTGCGCGACCTGCGCGCCGAAGCGCCGCTGCGCGATCTGCCGGTGCTGATGCTGACCGCGCGCGGCCAGAAGCGCGACCGCGAACTGGCCGAACGCTACGGCGCCAGCCGCTTTATGACCAAGCCGTTTTCCAATGCCGACGTGCTCGCCTCGGTGCGCGAGCTGACCGGGACATGAGCGCGATGAAGCCCCCGGCGCCGGTTTTCCTGGCCCGGACCGGCTATCGGCTGCGCCGGCTGATGGACGCAGCCCGGGTGCTGCCGCTGGCCGGGGCCTTCCTGTTCATGCTGCCGCTGTTGTGGGGCGGGGGGGCGACACGCAGGGCGGTGCTGTTCGTGTTCGCGGTCTGGCTGGGGCTGATCGTGGTCGCGGCGATCCTGTCGCGCCCGCTTGGCCGGGTCGATGCGCGTCCCGAACCAGACGACCACGCCGGCGGCGACGCGGAGCGCTGAGATGGTGTCCTTCAACATCCTGCTGGCGGTCAGCCTGCTTTACGTGGCGCTGTTGTTCGTGGTCGCCTTCGTGGCCGAGAAACGCGCCGAGGCAGGCCGGCTGGGCTGGCTGCGCTCGCCCGCGGTCTACACGCTGTCGCTGTCGATCTACTGCACCGCCTGGACGTTTTACGGCGCGGTCGGATATGCGGCGCGTTCCGGGCTGGAATTCGTCACCATCTACCTGGGGCCGACCCTGGTCATGGTTGGCTGGTGGTGGTTCCTGCGCAAGCTGGTGCGGGTCGGGCGGACCCAGCGGATCACCTCGATCGCCGACCTGATTTCGTCGCGCTACGGCAAGTCGAACGCGCTGGGCGTACTGGTCACGGTGATGGCGGTGGTCGGCACCACGCCCTATATTGCGCTGCAACTTCAGTCGGTTACCCTGTCTTTCGCGGTTTTCGCTGGGGAACGGCCGCAAAGCTGGTCGCTGGCCGATCTGAATTACACCGCGCTGTGGGTCGCCGGCGGGCTGGCGCTGTTCACCATCATTTTCGGCACCCGCAACCTGGACGCCAACGAACGCCACCACGGGGTTGTCACAGCGATCGCGCTGGAGGCCATCGTCAAGCTGACCGCGCTGCTTGCGGTGGGGGTGTTCGTGGTCTGGGGGGTGGCCTCGGGGCCCGCCGACATCCTCGATCGGATCGAGGCGTCGCCGATCGCCGACTGGCGCTTGCAGGGCGACCGCTGGGTGGCGCTCTTGTTCCTGTCGGGGGTGGCCTTTATCAGCCTGCCGCGGATGTTTCAGGTGCTGGTGGTGGAAAACTCGGACGAGCGCCACCTGGCCACCGCCAGCTGGGCCTTTCCGCTGTATCTGTTCCTGATCAGCCTGTTCGTGGTGCCGATCGCCGTGGTCGGCCTGTCGGAGCTTCCGGCGGGCGCCAACCCGGACCTTTTCGTGCTGACCGTGCCGCTGTCGTTCAACGCCGAGGGCCTGGCGATGCTGTCCTTTCTGGGCGGGTTTTCGTCGGCCACCTCGATGGTGATCGTGGCGGCGATCGCGCTGTCGACGATGGTGTCGAACCACATGGTGATGCCGGTCTGGCTGGCGCTGCGCGGCGGGCGCGGGGCGATGGTTTCGGGCGATGTGCGCCATGTGGTGCTGCTGTCGCGGCGCATCTCGATCGGGGCGATCCTGGCGCTGGGCTACCTGTATTACCGGTTCTCCGGCGGCTCGGAAGCGCTGGCCTCGATCGGGCTGATCGCCTTCACCGGGGTGGCGCAGGTGCTGCCGGCGCTGGTGGGGGGCATCTTCTGGCGCGGGGCGACCCGGGCGGGGGCGGCGGCGGGGTTGGTGATCGGCTTTGCGGTCTGGGCCTATTCGATGTTCATCCCCAGCTTTGGCGAAAGCGCGCTGATGAGCGCATCCGTGCTGGCCGACGGCCCCTTCGGCATCGGCTGGCTGCGCCCGCAGGCGCTTTTCGGCATCACCGGGCTGGATCCGCTGGTGCATGCGGTGTTCTGGTCGATGGCGCTCAACACCATCGCCTTTGTGCTTGGGTCGCTGGCCAGCTTTCCCGGCCCGCTCGAACGTCTGCAGGGCGCGCAGTTCGTCAATGTCTTCGACCATTCGGCCGCCGCGCGCGGCTGGCACGGCGGCGCTGCCGAGGCCGAGGATCTGCTGATCATGGCCCAGCGCATCATCGGCGCGCAGGAAGCCCAGGCGCTGTTCCAGAACGAAAGCCGGGCCCAGGGGCGCGAAGGCTACCTGCCCGACGTGACCCCCGATTTCATCGAGCGCCTCGAACGCGAACTGACCGGCTCGGTGGGGGCGGCGACGGCGCATGCGATGCTGGCCCAGATCATCGGCGGCTCGGCGGTATCGGTGCAGGATCTGATGGCGGTGGCCGACGAGACGGCGCAGATGCTGGAATATTCCAGCCAGCTCGAGGCCAAGTCCCGCGAACTGGCCCGCACCGCCCGCCAGCTGCGCGACGCCAACGCCAAACTGACCGAACTCTCGGTGCAAAAGGACGCCTTTCTCAGCCAGATCAGCCACGAGCTGCGCACGCCGATGACCTCGATCCGGGCGTTTTCCGAAATCCTGATGGAAGGCGCCGGCATGCCCGCCGAAGAGCAGCGCAAGTATTCGGGCATCATCCATGACGAAACCATCCGGCTGACCCGGCTGCTGGACGACCTGCTGGACCTGAGCGTGCTCGAGGCGGGGCAGGTGACGCTCAACTTCCAGCGCGCGGCCCTGGGCGATGTGCTGGACCGGGCGGTGGCGGCGGCGCAACCGCTGGGGGCGGCGCGCCGGATCGCCATCCGCCGCGACCAGGCGGGGGACGCGGTCAGTGTGCATACCGATACCGACCGGCTGCGCCAGGTGTTCATCAACATCATCTCGAACGCCCAGAAATACTGCGACGCCGAGGCGCCGGAACTGTCGATCCGCACCCGGCGGCGCGGCGACATGGTGCAGGTGGACTTCGTCGACAACGGCTCGGGCATCGGCAAGAGCGGCCAGGACGTGATCTTCGAGAAGTTTTCGCGCCTGGCCGAATCTTCGCCCGCCGAGGGCGCCGGGCTGGGGCTGGCGATCTGCCGCGAGATCATGCTGAAGCTTGGCGGCAAGATCAGCTATCTGCCGGGGCAGGGCGGGGCGGCCTTTCGGGTGGTGCTGCCGATCAGCGCCCCGGATGCGCGCGCCGCCGAGTGAGCGGGCCGCGGGCCGCGGGCGTCGGGGCGAGGGCTGGTCAGGGGGGCGTAAACCCTTTGGTAACCGTGTCTTGCGATGTTCGGGGCCAAGCTGTGCTGCGAGAACGGGCAAGAAATGCCGGACGACACTTCCTCAGACGTGCTGCGCCGCAAGATCGGGGTGCCACCCGACCCGCTGGCGCTGGCCGGCATGACCCCTGCCAAGGCGTTACGCCTGGCGGTGACGCGCGCCGCCGAAGAAGGGGCGTCGATGGTGGCGACGCTCACCGGCTTTGAACAGGAACGCCTGTCGCTGGAACAGGTGCTGCAAACGCTCGACGATCCGGCGCTGGTGCTCGAACTGTCCAACGGCGGGGCGCTGATCGGGCTGGCGATCTGGAACATCGCGGCGCTGTCGGCGGTGGTGGAACAGCTGATCACCGGGCGCGTGGTGCCGCGCGACCCCGACCGCCGGGTGCCGACGCGCACCGACGCGGCGGTGGTATGCGGGATGATGGATCGCATCCTGCAGCGCTTTGATGCCGAAATGAGCACCGCCGACGACCAGCCGCCGGTGACCGGGTTTCGCGCACGCGGCGTGGTCGAGGATGCGCGCGCGGCGGCGCTGATGCTGGCGGACATGGACTATCGCCAGTACCGGCTGACCATCGACTTTGCCGAGGGCGCGCGCAGCGGCGTACTGCGGCTGATCTTTCCCTGGGCGTCGGCGGGCAGCGCCAGGGATCCCGCCGCCGCCGGCGACCAGTGGCGCCGCGAATGGCAGGCGGCGGTGCGCGGCAGCAAGGTCGAACTGCGCGCGGTGCTCTACCGTCTGACCTTGCCGCTGGCCGAGCTTGAAGCCCTGGCCCCCGGTCTGGTCCTGCCGATTCCGCAGGATGCCATCGATCAGGTGTCGCTCGAAGGCGTGGATGGCCGCCAGGTGGCGACGTCCAGGCTGGGTCAGGTCAATGGCCACCGCGCGTTGCGCCTGCGCATGCCCGAGGGCGACAATGCCTCTGCCGCCCCCGATCCCGCCCCCCAGGCCCTGGCCGCCGCCCCGCAAGAGGCGCCCGAGCCGACCGTGCCCGAGCCGTCCGGCACGGCTCCGCCCCAGCCCCCCGTGCCCGGGGCCGGCGATGTGGCCCAACCCGGCCCGCCGGCGGTCGCGGATGCGCCGGTCGCCGGCGACACCCAGGTTCCCGCGCCGGTCCCGGTGTGACGCCGCAGGATCAGGCAAATTAATTCTGCGCGGCCAGCACGAAAGGTGCTTCATCACAGCGTCTCGGGCCGCTTGGAAAGGGAACCAGCCGTCGCGCGCGTTCCGAACCGCTGAATTTTCGCACCTTTCGCGCCGGCGGTGCAGGATCGGTGGATCCTGCCCCTGAAGCGCGCGCGGCCGGCGCACCCGGTCAGGGAAAGCCGGGGGGGCGCGCTTGCGCGTCGGGCCGGGGCTGGCGCGGGGGCGTTGACTTGGGTCAAGGCGCGCCTCTTTGGGATGGGCGATAATCGGGAGTGAAAGGAGGTGCCAGATGACATCCTGGACCGAGCGCCGCAGGTCGATGGAGGCCCGGCTGAACGAGCTGACCGAACGGCTGCAAAAGATCGACGAGGAACTCGAATCCCATAATTCCCGCGACTGGGAAGAATTGGCGACCGAGCGTGAAAGCGACGAGGTTCTGGAGGATCTGGGCCTGACCGGCCAGGAAGAAATCAAGGCGATCCAGGCGGCCTTCGTCCGGATGGACGCGGGCGAATACGGGATTTGCGTCCGATGTGGCGAGCCGATTGGCGACGCCCGGCTGGACGCCTTGCCCTACACGCCGGTTTGCCGCGACTGCGCCCAGAAAGCCGCCGGCTACTGAGCCGGACGGGGGCTGCATGGCGCGCGGATGCGCCCGTGCGGGCTGGGTGCGCCTGCGGGATGGGGGACGTTGAGCGAATTTGGAAAACCAGGGGGGCGGACAGCATGCCGACCAGAATCGAAATCGAAGAAATCGA
>JAJRUE010000118.1 GCA_024277955.1 Alphaproteobacteria bacterium
CCGCGCGCGATCCTGTTCATGATTCCCTCGGGCAAGCCGCTGGATGCGATGCTCGCAAAGATCGTGCCGCTGCTGGACAAGGGCGACACCGTCATCGACGGCGGCAACGCGAATTTTCACGATACCCGGCGGCGCAGCGCCGAGCTTGCCGACAGGGGGCTGCATTTCGTCGGACTGGGCGTGTCGGGCGGCGAAGCGGGCGCGCGTTTCGGCCCCTCGATGATGTTCGGCGGAACGCCGCAAAGCTGGGACCGGCTCAAACCGATCCTGACCGCCATCGCGGCGAAATACCAGGGCGACCCTTGCGTCGATCTTCTCGGTCCCGACGGGGCCGGGCACTTTGTGAAAACCGTGCACAACGGCATCGAATACGCCGACATGCAGCTGATCGCCGAAGTCTATGGCCTGCTGCGGGACGGGCGTGGCAAGAAACCCGCGGAAATCGGCAAGATGTTCGAAAAGTGGAATTCTGGCCGGTTGAAATCCTATCTGATGGAGATTTCAGGTAAGGTTTTGACAAGTTCGGATCCCAAGACCGGCAAGCCGATGGTCGAAATAATCGTCGATGCGGCGGGCCAGAAGGGCACCGGGCGCTGGACCGCGATCGAAGCGCTGGCGCTGGGCCAGTCGGCCACCACGATCGAGGCCGCGGTCGCCGCCCGGTCCTGGTCGGCGGTGCGCGAAACCCGGGCGCTGGGCGAAAAGCTGTTCGCCGCGCGCCCGGTTTCCGATGCCCCGCCGCTGGACGAAGCCGACCTGGAAGTCGCGCTGCTGGCGGCGCGGATCATCGCCTATGCGCAGGGGCTTTCGCTGCTGGCGGCGGCAAGCGACGAATACGGCTGGTCGCTGGATCTTGCGCGCATCGCCGAGATCTGGCGGGCCGGCTGCATCATCCGGTCGGCGATGCTCGACGACATGGCGCGCGCGATCCGGGCCGGGCTGCCGCAGGGCGTCCTGTTCTTCGCCCCCGAGTTTCGCGACGATCTGGACCGGGCCCAGAACAGCCTGCGCAAGCTGATCGCCCATGGCGCGCTGAACGGCCTGCCGGTCCCGGCCTTCGCCGCGGCGCTGGCGTTTTTCGACAGCATGACGCGGGCGCGCGGCACCACCGACCTGATCCAGGCGCAGCGCGATTTTTTCGGCGCCCACGGGTTCGCGCGGCTCGACGACGGCACCACCGGGCAGCACGGCCCCTGGACAATGGGCTGACGGGCGCGCGCCGGCCCCCGGTTTTCAGGGCTTTCGCGGTTTGGCCCGGCGGGTGGGCGCGGCGGCAAGCGGGTCTTCCGGCCAGGGGTGTTTCGGGTAGCGCCCGCGCATGTCCTTGCGCACATCCGCATACGTACTGGTCCAGAACCCCGGCAGGTCCATCGTCGTCTGCACCGGGCGGTTGGCCGGCGACAGCAGCGTGACGCGCAACGGCTGGCCGGCTACCGACGGATGCTGGCCGGTGCCAAACATTTCCTGCAAACGCACAGCAATTTCAGGGGCTTGCCCGGCATAGTCGATGGCGATCCGGCGTCCGGTCGGGGTGGTGAACCGGGCCGGGGCCAGCCGATCCACCAGCTGCGCCTGGTCCCAGTCGAGCCGCGCCCGCAGCGCCGGCAGCAGGTCGAGCGCGCGCAATTCGGCCTCGGTCCTGACCGGGGGCAAATGCCCCGCCAACCAGTCTTGCAGGCTGTCCAGCAGCGCCGCTTCGGTGAAGGCCGGCAGGTCTGGGTGCCGGCGGCGCACCAGTTCGACGCGCGCCATGAACCGGCGCGCCGCCGGCGACAACGGCAGGCCGATGTCGCGCAAGCCTTGGAGCGCGGCGCGGACAACTGCCTGATCCGGCGCGGATTTCCAGTTGCGCTCCGCCAGCACCAGCGCCCCCAGCCGTTCGCGTTCGCGCGCCAGCACACGGCGGTCGCGCCGCGACCATTCGCAGACCTTTTCCCACCGGATGCGGTCGGCGAAAACCGCGCGCAGATCGGCTTCGGAAATCGTGATCGCCTGTCGGATGCGCGCTTCGGTCGTGTCGCCGTCAAGGTTGGTGGCGACGATCAGCCGCGCGCCCGCCAGCGGATCGCCCGCGGCCATCGCCGCGCCCTTGCCGCCCGACAGCACCCAGCGCGGCGCGTCGCCCGGCCGGCGCAACCCGATCCGGTCGGGGTAGGCCAGCGCCGCCAGCCTGGCCCAGCCGGTGGCCGGGCGGTCGCCGGCATGGCGTTGCAGGCGGCGGGCCTCGGCGCGGATACGTTCGATCGTCGGGCGATGCGCCGCCGGAAACCGCGCCGGATCCATGAGCGCGTCGCGGCGCAAACCCAGGTCGCAAGAGCCGCCGCGCAACGGGTCGCGTTCCTCGAGCAGGGCCGCCAGCAGCGGCGCATCGGGCCCGCCGAGCGCCAGCATATGCGCAAGCCGCGGGTGCAGCGGCATCGCCGATATGGCGCGGCCATGGGCGGTGATCGCATTGTCTGCATCCAGCGCCCCGAGATCGCGCAGCAAGGCCTGCGCGCCGGCGAATGCGCCGGGGTTCGGCGGCGTGACAAAGGCCAGCCCCTCGGCGCCGCGCGCGCCCCAGGCCGCAAGTTCAAGCACCAGTGGCGCAAGGTCGCCCGCCTCGATTTCCGCCGGCGGGCGCGACGCCATCCCGCCTTCTTCGCCGCGGGTCCACAGCCGGTAGCACAGCCCGGCCGCCACCCGCCCGGCGCGGCCCCGGCGCTGGTCGGCCTCGGCGCGGCTGACCCGTTCGGTGACCAGCCGCGACATGCCCGAGGCCGGGTCGAAACGCGCCCGCCGCGCCCGGCCGCCATCCACCACCACCGCGATATCCGGGATCGTGAGCGAGGTTTCGGCAATCGAGGTCGCCAGCACAATCTTGCGCCGCGCGCCGCCGGGCGCAAGGGCCGCGCGCTGGGCCGCGAAATCCATCGCTCCGAAGAGCGGCAGCACCTCGCAGCCCGGCGGCAGGCCGTCGCGCAGCAGGCCCTGCACCCGGCGGATTTCGCCTTGGCCCGGCAGGAACACCAGAACACCGCCCGACGCTTCGTCCAGCGCCCGGCGCACCAGCGTTGCGACCGCATCTTCGAAGCGGCGCGACTTGTCCAGCGGCCGGTCCAGCCAGCGGGTTTCTACCGGAAAGGCCCGCCCGGCCGACGTGATCACCGGCGCGTCCAGCATCTCGGCCACCGGCGCGGCGTCAAGCGTGGCCGACATCACCAGCAGCGCCAGGTCCGGGCGCAGCGCGGCGCGCGCTTCCACCGCCAGCGCCAGCCCCAGGTCGGCGTTCAGCGCGCGTTCGTGGAATTCGTCAAAGATCACGGCGCCGATGCCGCTGAGCGCCGGGTCGGCCTGGATCATCCGGGTGAACACCCCTTCGGTGACCACTTCGATACGGGTGCGCTTGCCGATGCGCGACTGGCCACGCATGCGGTAACCCACTGTTTCACCGGGTTTTTCGCCCAGGGTTTCGGCCATGCGCTCGGCGCTGGCGCGCGCGGCCAGGCGGCGCGGCTCAAGCATGACGATCCGACCTTGGACCAGCCCGGCGTCCAGCATTGCCAGTGGCACAACCGTGGTCTTGCCCGCGCCCGGCGGGGCCTGCAACACCGCGCAACCCCGCGCGCGCAGCTGGGTCAAGAGGTCGGGCAGGGCTTCGGAAATGGGCAGGTCGGGCAGGCGCATGGGCGCTTTATGCGCCAAGCCGCGCGGCGTTTCCACCGGCAAGCGCGCGGACCTGCGGCTTTGGCGCTGGACAAGCGCCGCTGGCTGCGGGCAAAACAGGCGGCATGGATACGGACGAACTGGCAAAACGGGTGATCGCGGGCGACCGGCGGGCCCTGGCGCGGGCGATCACGCTGGTGGAAAGCGCGCGCGGCGATCACCGAGAGCAGGCGGCGCGCTTGCTGGAAAGACTGGCCAGCAGCGGGCGCGAGGCGCTGCGGATCGGGCTGTCGGGGACGCCCGGCGTGGGCAAGTCGACCTTTATCGAAAGCTTCGGGTTGATGCTGATCGGGCGGGGGCTGAAAGTAGCGGTGCTGGCGGTCGATCCGTCGTCGACGCGCTCGGGCGGCTCGATCCTGGGCGACAAGACCCGGATGGAGCGGCTCAGCCGCGAGAAAAACGCCTTTATCCGGCCGTCGCCCAGCCAGACCCAGCTTGGCGGCGTCGCCCGGCGCAGCCGCGAGGCGGTCGCGGTCTGCGAAGCGGCTGGCTTTGACGTGGTGCTGATCGAAACCGTGGGCGTGGGGCAGTCGGAAACCATGGTCGCGGCGATCAGCGACCTGTTCGTCCTGCTGCTGGCGCCGGCGGGGGGCGACGAACTGCAGGGGGTCAAGCGCGGGATCATGGAGATCGCCGACCTGATTCTCGTCAACAAGGCCGATGGCGACCTCAAGGCGCAGGCGATGCGCACCTGCGCGGATTACGCCGGGGCGCTGCGGCTGTTGCGCCAAAGGCCGCAGGACGCGCCGGGGTTCCCGCGCGCGCTGGTGGTGTCGGCGCTGACGGGCGAGGGGCGCGAAACCGCCTGGGAAGCCATGCAGGAACTTGCCAACTGGCGGAAATCAAACAGTTTATGGCGGAAAAACCGGCGCGACCAGGCGCGCAGCTGGTTCGAAGAAGAGCTGCGTCTCGGCCTGTTGGCCCGGCTCGACGCGCCGGAAATTCAGGCCCGCAAACAGGCGCTTGCCGCGCGCGTCACCGAAGGCGGGCTGTCGCCGGTGGCGGCCGCGCAAGAGCTGCTGGCGGGTTTGAAAAACCCTGAATGAATCGCTTGACGAAACCCCGCCCAGAGCGTACATCCCGCATCTGAATTTCCGGGCGCGCACGGATCGTTGCGTGCCCCTTTGCTTTGGATACGAAGGAGCTGACCGATGTCGCGCCGCTGTGAACTGACCGGGAAAGGCCCGATGACTGGCAACAATGTCAGCCACGCCAAGAACCGCACCCGCCGCCGTTTTCTGCCGAACCTCAACGATGTCACGCTGATGTCGGATGTGCTTGGGCGCAGCTTCAAGCTGCGGATCTCGGCCGCCGCGCTGCGCACCGTCGATCACCGGGGCGGGCTGGACGCTTTCCTGGCCAAGGCCAGGGACGAAGATCTGTCGCCCGGCGCGCTGAAGATCAAGAAAGAGATCGCCAAGGCCCAGGAAGCCGCCGCCGCCACGGCCTGATCCTTTCGGTTCGGGCAGCCGCGGCCAGCCAGGCCCGGCCCCCGACCATTCCCGGGCATGCCCCGGCCATCCAGATCATGCGAGGCCCCGCCCTGCGGCGGGGCTTTTTGCATGTTCGGGCCGCATGTTCGGGGCCGCGCGTGCGGGCGCGGCCCGCCCGGCCCGGCATCGCGCGGCACAAATGTCAAGGCGGCGTCCGGGACCGGGGCAACCGCGACGGGCCGGGTCGGGTCGGGCGGTGGGGGCCGGGGCGGCTCAGTTCCAGCAGCTCACCAGCACGGTCAGGTCGCTGGCGGCGCGGGTCAGGTCTTCGGGGGCCATCTGGCCACCACTGCCCGCCGTCCGGAAGGCGACGCCGTTGGTGTCCAGGAACTGTGCCACCGCATCGCTGCCGGCGGCGAAATGCACCTGTTCGGGCAGTTTGCGCGCGCCTTCAGAGGCATCGGCCTGCAGAACCCCGATGATCGCGCCAGAGCCGTCGAACACCGGCCCGCCGGCATCGGCCGGGGTGGTGTCCAGCGACAGGCGGCGCAGCTGTGGCTCGCCCCTCAGGCCGCGCAGATCGGCGAGCTTGCCGAAGGTCAGCGTCGGCGCCCCCAGCGCGCCTTCGTAGGAATAGCCGGCAGCGGCGATCTCGGCATTGATCCGCGGCGGTTCCAGCCGCAGGTCGCCCACCCGCAGCGGCGCCAGCGGCTCGGTCGGGCGCAGCAGCGCCAGCGCAAGGGTTTCGTCGAGCGCCGCGACGCGCGCCACCTGGTCCTGGTCCAGCGTGATCCGGTCGCAGCCCTCGACGGCCTGGGCCGTGGTCACCACCGCGCCGGTGTCATCGACGTAGAAGCCCGAGCGCGACCGGGTCGGCCGGCGCAGGTTCAGCCCCGACAACAGGTCGACGGACTGAACGGCGTTCGCATCGCCGTAGACATCGGGCAACACCGCATCGGGCACCAGGCGGAAACTGGCAAGCATCGCGTCAAGCGCCAGGCGGCGGCGTTTTTCGTCGCCCGCGGGCCAGACCAGGGTAAAGCCCTTGATCTGCCCACCGTTCAGAACCGCGCGCGTATACGATGCGATTTCCCGGTTTTCGCCGGTCAGGGTAAAGCTGCGCCCGCCAAAGCTGCGGCGCCCCTCAAGCGGCACGATTTCAAGGGTTTGCATGATGTCATACAGTCCGCGCAGGCTGGCCTGATCGCCGGTCTGGCTGATCAGCAGCACCCGCACGCCGCTGTCGTTGCGGGGCCGGAAATGCGCGAACGGCGGCTCGTAGCGGTCGAATTCCACCAGCCCCAGGGGCAGGTCGATGTCGATCCCCGCCACCGGATCGCTGTAAGGGGTCAGCTGCAGCGCCGCCAGCGCCTGCTGGTAGCGGTCGCTCAGAATCCGGCGCTGGGCGGTGGTCAGAACACCGGTCGGCTCGAACCCTTCGGCGCGCTGCCAGGCGGCCATGGATTTGCGGGTGCCGGGGCCAAAGGCGCCGTCGATGGCGGCGCGGTAGTAGCCTTCCCAGCGCAGCGCGGTCTGCAGCAATTCGCGCTGCTCGCGGCTGAGCGCGCGTTCCGAAGCCCGCGCCTGGGCCGGTGTTTCATCGGCGGCCAAGGGCGGCACGGGGGCAGGGGCGGGGGCCGGTGCGGGCGTTGCGGGCCGGGCCGTGTCATCGGCGGCCGCATCGCCGCTGCCCGGCGTCATCACCGCCGCGGCGCCGATCGGCCAGAACTGGCGGCGAAACAGGCTGCCGTCGACGATGTAGCTGTCGTTGGGGATCTGCCGGGTGACGCGCAGCTGCAGCAGGGCGTCGCGCGCGTCCGCCGGATCGAACGGCCCCAGCGCGATCGCATACCAGCCGGTGCGCAGGGCAAAGCCGTTGACCTCTTGCAGCTGCGCCGCATAGACGCGGGCGCGTTCCTGGGCCTTGCCGAGGCTCGGCTGGGCTTCGATCTGGATCCAGACATTCGTCTGGGCTTGCGACAACGTGGCGAACATGGCCGAAAAAGCCACGGCGAGACAGAACAATAAACGGCGCATAAATACCCTACCCACTTGCAAAACCTGATTCCCGGCCCCGACCCTAGCTCGGGCGCGCGCCATTTGCACCCCGTCTTTCGCCCGCGCCCCACGCGACCCCGCACACCCCCGCACGCCAATGGCCGATTGACCCCGGCGGTCTGCCTGCCTATTGAGAACCCGCTTTCACCCAGGGGGTTCCCATGACCAGCGGCAACGCGGCTCCGCGTTCTTTTCAAGAGATTATCCTGAGGCTCCAGACCTACTGGGCCGGGCAGGGGTGCGCGGTGCTGCAACCCTATGATGTCGAGGTCGGCGCCGGCACCTTTCACCCGGCGACCACGCTGCGCGCGCTGGGCCCGCGCCCCTGGGCGGCGGCCTATGTGCAGCCCTGCCGGCGGCCCACTGACGGGCGCTACGGGGAAAACCCGAACCGCTTGCAGCACTACTACCAATTCCAGGTGATCCTCAAACCCAGCCCGCCGGATCTGCAGGATCTCTACCTTGGCAGCCTGCGCGCCATCGGCATCGACATGGACCTGCACGACATCCGTTTCGTCGAGGACGACTGGGAAAGCCCGACCCTGGGCGCCTGGGGCCTGGGCTGGGAGGTCTGGTGCGACGGCATGGAGGTCAGCCAGTTCACCTATTTCCAGCAGGTCGGCGGCCACGATTGCCACCCGGTTTCGGGCGAACTGACCTATGGGCTGGAACGGCTGGCGATGTATGTGCTGGGGATCGATCACGTGATGGACATGCCGTTCAACGACCCCGGCGCGCCGGTCCCGCTGACATATGGCGACGTGTTCCGCCAGACCGAACAGGAATATTCCCGCTGGAATTTCGACGTGGCCGATACCGCCGTGCTGCTGCGCCATTTCGAAGATGCCGAGGCCGAGTGCCTGCGCATCCTCGACCAGCCGGCGCAGGATCCCAAAACCGGCAAGCGCATCGTCATGGTGCACCCGGCCTATGACCAGTGCATCAAGGCCAGCCACCTGTTCAACCTGCTGGATGCGCGCGGGGTGATCTCGGTCACCGAACGCCAGGCCTATATCGGCCGGGTGCGGGCGCTGGCCAGGGCCTGCGCCGATGCCTTTGTCGAAACCGACGCCGGCGGGAGGGCTGCGTGATGGGCAAGTTTCTGGTCCTGCTGACCGTGTTTTCCGCGATTTTTGCCGGCGGGGCGATCTATTACCTGCAGGTCTACGCCTATTACGAACCGGTCACGCTTTCGGACAACCCCAGCGGCCCCGGCGAAACCCGCATCACCCTGACACCGCTGGCCGGCGGCCAGGCGACCCCCGTCGCGGTCAGCGATTTCGAGGGGATCGACGCCGCCAGTTCGCCGCTGCGCTTCCGGGCCTGTTTCAAGCTCGACGAAAACCCCGCCGCGGCGCGCGAAACCTACGCGCCCTATCCCGGCGCGGTGCCGCTGATCGGCCCCAGGTGGTTCGACTGTTTCGACGCCAAGGCGATCGGCGCCGATCTGGAAAGCGGCAAGGCCGTGGCCTTGATGGGCCAGGAAAACATCACCTACGGGATCGACCGGGTCATCGCGCTTTACGACGATGGGCGCGCCTATGCCTGGCACCAGCTCAACCATTGCGGAGAGGTCGTCTATGACGGCCAGCCGGCCCCCGAAGGCTGCCCGCCGCCCCCCGAAAGGAAGCCGTGAATGCCCGATCTTCTGATCGAACTCTTGTCCGAGGAAATCCCGGCAAGAATGCAAAAACGCGCCGCCGACGATCTGAAGCGGCTGGTCACCGACGGGCTGGTCGAGGCCGGGCTGACCTATGCCAGCGCCGGCGCCTTTGCCACGCCGCGCCGCCTGGCGCTGTCGGTGGAAGGGCTGCTGGGCGAAAGCCCGACCACGCGCGAAGAACGCAAGGGTCCGCGCGCCGATGCGCCCGAAAAGGCGATCGAAGGCTTTCTGCGCGCAACCGGGCTGACCCGCGAACAGCTGGAAACCCGCGCCACCAAAAAGGGCGATGTGCTGTTTGCGGTGATCGAACGCCCGGGCCGCCCGGCCGGCGAAATCGTCGCCGAGGTGCTGGAAGGTGCGATCCGCAATTTCCCCTGGCCGAAATCCATGCGCTGGGGGGCGGGAACGCTGAAATGGGTGCGCCCGCTGCATTCGATCCTGTGCATCCTGAGCGACGAAGCCGGCGCCTCGGTCGTGCCGCTGAGCCTGGACGGGATCGCGACGGGCGACACCACCCGCGGCCACCGTTTCATGGCGCCGGATGCGTTTTCGGTGACCTCGTTCGATGACTACCGCGCCCGGCTGAAGCGCGCGCATGTGCTGCTGGACGGGCAAGAGCGCGCCGATCACATCTGGCACGAGGCCACCAACACCGCCTTTGCGCAGGGGCTGGAAGTTGTTGAAGACAAAGGTCTTTTGTCCGAAGTCGCCGGGCTCGTGGAATGGCCGGTGGTGCTGATGGGCGACATCGACGCGGCCTTTCTCGACCTGCCGGGCGAGATGCTGCAGACCTCGATGCGCGAACACCAGAAATTCTTTTCGGTGAAGAACCCCAAGTCCGGCCGGATCGAGAAATTCGTGACTGTCGCCAACCGCGATACCGCCGATCACGGCGCGGCGATCCTGTCGGGCAACCGCAAGGTGCTGGGCGCGCGGCTGGCGGATGCCAAGTTTTTCTGGGAAAACGACCTGCGGGTGGCGCGCGCGGGCATGCAGGCCTGGCTGGACAGCCTGGAACAGGTGACCTTTCACCGCAAGCTGGGCAGCCAGGGCGCCCGGATCGCGCGCATCGCCCAGCTCGCCGGGGAACTGGGGCCCGCGCTCGGGGCCAGGCCGGAAACGGCGATCCAGGCGGCGCGCTTCGCCAAGGCCGACCTGGCCAGCGAAATGGTCTATGAATTTCCGGAACTGCAAGGGGTCATGGGGCGCTATTATCTGGCCGAAGCGGGCATGGGCGACGACATCGCCCGCGCGGCACAGGACCATTATTCGCCGCTGGGGCCTTCGGACGATGTGCCCACGGCGCCGGTGTCGGTGGCGGTGGCGCTGGCCGACAAGATCGACATGCTGACCGGGTTTTGGGCGATCAATGAAAAACCCACCGGCAGCAAGGATCCGTTCGCCCTGCGCCGGGCGGCGCTGGGGGTGATCCGGCTGATCCTGGAAAACGGTCTGCGGCTGCACCTGGACCAGGTGTTCGATCGCCAGTTGTTGCGTTTCGAAATCGCCGGGCAACCCGACGGCGAAAACGCCGACGCACAGTCCGAAGCCCTGTTGCAGGACTTGCTGAACGAGATCGCCGAGCACGGCGTTTTCGTGACCGCCTATAACACGATCCGGGAAAAGATCGAAGGAAGCCTGCCGGAACACCTTGAAAGAATTAAGGAAAAAATTCCCGACACCAGCGCCGACCTGCTGTCCTTCTTCCATGACCGGCTCAAGGTGCACCTGCGCGACCGCGGCTTGCGCCACGATGTGATCGACGCCTGCATCGCTATGCCCGGCAATGACGACCTGGCACTGCTGGTGAAACGGGCGGAAGCGCTTTCGGCCTTTCTGGCGACGGAAGACGGCGAAAACCTTTTGCAGGGGTTCAAGCGCGCCAACAACATCCTGGCCCAGGCCGAAGCGCGCGACGGCGTCGAATATTCCTACGGGGCGGATGCGAAATTCGCCCGCGAACCGGCGGAAAAGGCGTTGTTCGAAGCGTTGATTCGCGAAGAGGGGGCGATCTCTTCGGCGATCGACGCCGAAGATTTCGCGTCGGCGATGGCTTCGCTCGCCTCCCTGCGGGGCCCGATCGATGCGTTTTTCGACCAGGTGCAGGTCAACGACGACAACGACGTGGTGCGCCGCAACCGGTTGAACCTGCTCTCGACGATCCGCAAGCTGTGCCTGTCGGTGGCCGATCTGCGCCGGATCGAGGGCTGAGCGCGCCCCGGCATCGGATTTGCACATCCACGCCATGCTTGCGCCAAATCGATCCGGCGTTATGCTGCATATGCAACTGAACAGGTGCTGCAGTGCAGAAATTGATCGACACGAGCGGCTTTACCCGCATCCGCCGGGTGGCGCCGATCTCGACGGAAACCCACGGCGGGCGGGCGAAATGCCTGCAACGGCTGATCCGGCTTGATCTGCCGGTGCCCGAAACCGTCGCCCTGTCCTTTGACACGGTGCACCGGATCGCGGCGGGCGACATGCCCGACATCGCCGCGCTTCTGAGGGTTTTCGGCGACCGCCCGCTGGTTTCGGTGCGCCCCAGTTCGCAGGTTTCCGACTGGGGCGGGCCCGGCGCGATGCTGAACATCGGCATGAACGACGCCCGCCACGAAGAATTGGTCGAAACCCTTGGGGAAGAGGCCGCAAACGCGCTTTATCTTCGATTTGTGCAATCTTTCTCGATAATCGTCGCGCGCCTGGACCCGGAAATGTTCGAAATGGACAAGGGCCTGGGGCGGGATGCCTTGCAGGCGGCGCTTGATGCCTACGAAGACGAGACCGAAGAATACTTCCCCCAGGATCCGGCGACGCAGCTTGCGGCGGTGCTGCGGTCGATGGCGCGGGCCTGGGAAGGCACCTCCGCGCGCATCCTGCGCCAGGCCAAGGGCGCCCCGGCGGACGCGGGGCTGGGCCTGGTGGTGCAGCAGATGGTGCTGGGGGTCGGGCCGGGCGAAAGCGGCGCCGGGGTGATCCAGTTCGTCAGCTCGGCCACCGGCGCGCCGCAGGTCACCGGGCGCTA
>JAJRUE010000119.1 GCA_024277955.1 Alphaproteobacteria bacterium
CGTTCCAGCCGCGCCGCGTGGCCGTCGAAATCGATCAGCTTGCCGTCCAGCACGCTGGTCACCTCGTAAACCCCGTCGGCCATCAGAAAGGCGCGGTCGAAGATCGAGACCCTGGCCTCGTCTTCCGGCAGGTAGTCACCATTCAGGTACACGGTGCGGCTCATTTCGGTCTCCTTATCCCCAGAGCGCCGCAGTTGGCGGGTGCACCCCGGCGTCATCGAATGTCAAAGCGTGGTCACGGTCTTCGGCCAACAGAAGCGGCCCGTCAAGGTCGGTGAAGGCCGCACCCTGCGCCACCAGCGTGGCCGGCGCCATTGCGAGGCTCGAACCCACCATGCAGCCGACCATGACGCCGTAGCCCTCGGCCACCGCCGCCTCGCGCAGCGCCAAGGCCTCGGTCAGCCCGCCGGTCTTGTCGAGCTTGATGTTCACCACGTCATACTTGCCCCTGAGCGCGGGCAGGGACGCGCGGTCATGGCAGCTCTCGTCGGCACAGACCGGCACCGGGCGCTCCATGCCGCGCAGGGCCTCGTCCTCGCCGGCGGGCAGGGGTTGTTCGACCAGCGCCACGCCGAGACGCAGCAAATGCGGGGCGAGGTCGGCGTAGACCTCTGCGCTCCAGCCCTCGTTGGCATCGACGATGATCACCGGGTTTGGCGCGCCCCGGCGCACGGCCTCAAGCCGGGCCATGTCATCAGGCGTGCCCAGCTTGATCTTGAGCACCGGGCGATGCGCATTCCTGCGCGCCGCCGCCTCCATCTCCTCCGGCGCGGCCAGCGACAGGGTAAAGGCCGTCACTTCCGGCCCCGGCGCCGCCAGCCCGGCCAGTTCCCACACCCGCCGCCCGGCGCGCCTGGCCTCCAGGTCCCACAGCGCGCAGTCCACCGCATTGCGCGCCGCCCCCGGCGGCAGCATCCCCGCCAGCCCCTCGCGCGTCACATCCCCCGGCAACCCGGCGATCTGCGCCTCGACGCTCTCCAAACTCTCGCCATAACGCGCATAGGGCACGCATTCGCCCCGGCCACGGTGCGCACCATCCACCACATGCACCGTCAGCACCTTCGCCTCGGTCCGCGAGCCGCGCGAGATGGTGAACACCTCGGCCAGCCGGAACACATCGCGCGTCACCGAAATCTCCACGCCCCACCTCTTCTTCTTTGCCCAAATACTCCCGCCGGAGGCATCCGCCCTGCCAGCACGCACGCCCCTTCAGACGGCTTCCAGCGCGTCCACCAGCCGCCCGGCCCCGTGGCGGAACGGATCCACCGCCGGCAGGCCCATCGCCGCCTCGACACCGGCAAGATAGTCCAACGCCTCATCCTCGCCCAGCGCCCTGGTGTTGACCGAGATCCCCACCACCCGGCAGGCAGGGTTCGCCACCCGCGCAATCGGCAGCGCCAGGTCGCGCAGCTGTTCCAGCGACGGCAGCCCGTGATCCGGCAGCCCCCGCATATGGGTGCGCGTCGGCTCATGGCACAGGATCAGCGCATCCGGCTGGCCGCCGTGGATCAGCGCCATGGTCACGCCCGAATAGGAAACGTGAAACAGGCTGCCCTGCCCCTCGATCATGTCCCAGTGGTCGTCGTCGTTGTCCGGCGTGATGTATTCCACCGCCCCGGCCATGAAATCGGCCACCACCGCATCCAGAGGCACGCCGGACCCGGTGATCAGGATGCCGGTCTGCCCGGTGGCCCGGAAAGACGATTTCAGCCCCCGGCGCGCCATTTCCGCATCCATCGCCAGCGCCGTATACATCTTGCCCACCGAACAGTCGGTGCCCACCGCCAGACACCGCTTGCCGCTGCGCTTCCGGCCATTGGCGATCGGGTATTCGGCGGCGGGGATGCGCACATCGTGCAGCGTCGTGCCATGTGCGCCCGCCGCCGCCACCAGCTCGGGTTCGTCGCGCAGCAGGTTGTGCAAGCCCGAGGCCACGTCGAACCCCATCGACAGCGCCCGCACCAGCACCTCTTTCCACGCGTCCGAGATCACGCCGCCGCGGTTCGCCACCCCGATCACCAGGGTTTTCGCGCCCGCCGATTTCGCCTCTTCCAGCGACAGGTCGGCAAGCCCAAGGTCGGCGCCGCAACCCTGCATGCGGAACTGTCCCACCGCATGGCCCGGCCGCCAGTCGTTGATGCCCTGCGCCACCTTCGCCGCAAGCTGGTCGGGCGCATCGCCCAGAAAAAGCAAATAGGGTTTTTCGATCATCGTCAGGTCCCCAGGGTTCGGATCTGCGCAAATATCCAGGGTTTTTCGGGCAAGATCGTCGCTTTTTCTGCTCCGTGTGGACAAAATATCAAAATTTTCTTCGGATGTTTCCAAATATATCAGAATGATCTTCCAGCCAAACCACCTCACCACGCACGATTCCGCGTACCACCCAGCAACAATGCAAACGCAGCATTTCCTTTCGCAGCCGCAAAATCTTCTTGCCCAGGCCCGCGCAATATTCTACCCCTGCGCGGCGACAAAACGAAACATCCTTACAAGGCCACACCCATGTCTTTCCGTCTCCAGCCCACGCCGCCTGCCCGCCCCAACCGTTGCCAGCTGTTCGGCCCCGGCTCGCGCCCGGCGATCTTCGAAAAGATGGCCGCCAGCGCCGCCGACGTGATCAACCTCGA
>JAJRUE010000120.1 GCA_024277955.1 Alphaproteobacteria bacterium
CAGCTGATCTGAATACGGTGGACTGGACCCTGATCCAGTCCTTTTGCGCGGTGGCGGAAGAAGGTTCGCTTTCGGCGGCGGCGCGGCGGCTGGGGCAAAGCCAGCCGACCACCGGGCGGCATGTGCAGGCCCTGGAACAGGCGCTGGGGCTTGAGCTGTTTCGCCGGGTGCCGCGCGGACTGCGCCTGACCCGCGCCGGGCAGGACATCTACACCCATGCCGCGCAGATGAAACAGGCCGCCGCCCGGCTGCGCCTAGTGGCCGAGGGGCGCGCCGACGATCTGGCAGGCAGCGTGCGCATCACCGCCAGCGTGATCATGGCGCATTTTACCCTGCCGCCGATCCTGGCCGACATTCGCATCCGCCACCCCGAAATCTCGATCGAGCTGGTGCCTTCGGACACCACCGAAAACCTGCTGTTTCGCGAAGCCGACATCGCCGTGCGCATGTATCGCCCGACCCAGCCCGACGTGATCGCCCGCCACGTCGCCGACCGGCATATCGGCCTGTATGCGGCGCGCACATACCTGGCGCGCCGGGGCCGCCTGCAGGCCCCGACCGACATCATGAACCACGATTTCGTCGGCTATGACCGCAACGACATCATCATCCGCTTCATGCGCGAAGGCGGGCTTGAGGTGGACCGCGAATTCTTCCCGCTGCGCTGCGACGATCAGGCCGCCTACTGGCACCTGGTGCGCGCGGGCGGCGGCATCGGCGGCATGCAGACCGCCATCGGGGACGCCGACCCGCTGGTCGAACGGGTGCTGCCCGACATGGTGCTTCCGCCGCTGCCGGTCTGGCTGGCGGCCCCCGATGCGCTGCGTTCGAACGCGCGTATCCGCCGGGTCTGGGACTTGCTGGCGCGCGCGCTGGCGCAGCCACCTGCTTGACGGTTGCCGGCAGGCTCGCTACCCCGTCAGCCAACCACAGCACGAGGATTTTCCAATGAGCAACCCGTCCCTTCTCATCCTGGCCGGCGATGGCATCGGCCCCGAGGTCATGGCCGAAGTCAGCAAGATCATCGACTGGTTCGGCGCCAATCGCGGGCTGAACTTCGACGTGTCGCACGATCTGGTCGGCGGCGCCGCCTATGATGCGCACGGGGTGCCGCTGGCCGATGAAACCATGGCCCACGCGCAAGAGGTGGACGCGGTGCTGCTGGGCGCTGTGGGCGGGCCGAAATACGACGATCTGGATTTCTCGGTAAAGCCCGAACGCGGCCTGTTGCGGCTGCGCAAGGAAATGGACCTGTTCGCCAACCTGCGCCCGGCGCAGTGCTTTGACGCGCTGGCCGATTTTTCGTCGCTGAAACGCGAAGTCGTCGCCGGGCTGGACATCATGATCGTGCGCGAACTGACCTCGGGCAGCTATTTCGGCGAGCCGCGCGGGATTTTCGAAGAAAACGGCGAACGGGTCGGCATCAACACCCAGCGCTACACCGAAAGCGAAATCGACCGGGTCGCGCGCGCCGCCTTCGATCTGGCGCGCAAGCGGGCGGGGCGGGTCTGTTCCATGGAAAAGGCCAATGTGATGGAAAGCGGCATCCTGTGGCGCGAAGTGGTGCAGGCGGTGCATGACGCCGACTACGCGGATATCGAGCTTTCCCACATGTATGCCGACAACGGCGGCATGCAGCTGGTGCGCAACCCCAAACAGTTCGACGTGATCGTGACCGACAACCTGTTTGGCGACCTTCTGTCCGATGTCGCGGCGATGCTGACCGGCAGCCTGGGCATGTTGCCTTCGGCCAGCCTTGGCGCGCCGATGGAAAACGGCCGGCCCAAGGCGCTTTACGAACCGGTGCACGGCAGCGCCCCCGACATCGCCGGGCAGGGCAAGGCCAACCCGTCGGCCTGTATCCTTAGCTTCGCGATGGCGCTGCGCTATTCCTTCGATGAAGGGGCCGAGGCCGACCGCCTGGAAGCGGCGGTGGAAAAGGTCCTGGCCGACGGCGTGCGCACCGCCGACCTGATGCAGACCGATGGCGGCACCCCGGCCAGCACCTCGCAGATGGGCGACGCGGTGATCGCCGCGCTCGACGCCAGCCTGTAAGCGCGCCACGGGAATTGACCGGCGGGCGTTGACATGCCGCCGGAATTGCCGAGTCTGACCCCAAAGGGGCCCCGCAGCGGGGCCCCGGCACCGGGGGGAAAGACCGTATGTCTGGCATCAAGGGGGCATTGTTCGCGCTGGCCGCCTTTGGCGTATTTGCGGTGCATGATGTGGTGGTGAAGTTCCTGGGCGGGGCCTATTCGCCGTTCCAGATCATCTTTTTCAGCGTGCTCTTGTCCTTTCCGCTGGTGACGCTGATGCTGATGCGCGACCCGACCTCGGGCCATCTGCGCCCGGTGCACCCCTGGTGGATCGCGCTGCGAACCGGCGCCGGGGTGGTCACCGGGGCTTCGGTGTTTTACGCCTTTTCGGTGCTGCCACTGGCGCAGACCTACGCGGTGCTGTTCGCGACCCCGCTGCTGATCACCGTGTTTTCGATCCCCATCCTGAAGGAAAAGGTCGGCATTCACCGCTGGGTCGCGGTGGTGGTCGGGCTGGCGGGCGTCCTGATCGTGCTGCGTCCCGGCTCGGTCAACCTCGAGCTGGGCCACCTTGCGGCGCTGACCGGCGCCAGCGGCAGCGCGCTCGCCTCGATCATCATTCGCAAGGTCGGCCGGCAGGAACGTCCGGTCGTGCTGCTGCTCTACCCGATGGTGGCCAACTTCACGGTGATGGCGGTGGCGTTGCCCTTCGTTTACAAGCCGATGCCGATCGCCGACCTGGGGATGGTCGGGCTGATATCGCTGTTCGGCTTTTCGGCGGGGCTGCTGCTGATCGCCGCCTACCGGAACGGCGAAGCGGCCATCGTCGCGCCGATGCAGTATTCGCAGATCGTCTGGGCCAGCCTGTTTGGCGCCTGGATCTTTGGCGAAACCCTGGACCCGAACACGCTGGCGGGCGCGGCCATCGTGATTGCGTCGGGCCTGTATATCGTGTTTCGCGAAAGCCGCGGGGCGGTATCGGAAAACACCCCGGTCCTGCGCACCCGAAGCCGGTTCGAGCTGGGGTCGAGCTTTCGCATCAGCCCGTTTCTGCGCCGCGCCAGGGCCCGTGACCGCAAGGGCTGAGCCGTCCTCCGGCTCAGTCGCGGGTTTCGTCGAATTTTCCAGCCGACCAGCCCATCGCCCGGGCGCGCTTCTTGTGCAAGGGCCTGGCCCAGGCCAGGAACCTTCCAAAGGTCGGCGGTGGCGCGGCGATTTCGTCGACCCCGGCGCGGCGGCGGTCCAGTTCCGACTGGATCATCCGGCGCACCCAGTTGGTCGCCCAGGTATGGTTGCGGGCAAGAATGAAGCGCGACAGCGGCACGAACCGCTTGACGATCGGGTGCTCGACCCTGGTGATCCAGCGCAGCGTCACGTGGCAATCGCCCCCCTCG
>JAJRUE010000121.1 GCA_024277955.1 Alphaproteobacteria bacterium
CCACGGCATCGACCGGCTGAACCTCGGCCCCGATCCCGGCGGCGATCATGGTCATCAGCGTCCGGTTCCTGCGCCCACCGCCGGCCACCAGCAGCCGGTCTGCCGGCGCCGGGAAATAGTCGACCCCCTGGCTGATCGCGGCGGCCACGGCGCCCGTCAGCGTCGCCATTGCATCCGCCGGCGCAAGTGGTTCGACCGCGGTCAGCAGATCGGCGAAATCGTTGCGGTCCAGTGACTTGGGGGGAATCTTGTGGAAAAAGGTCGCCTCCAGGAAGCGTTCCAGCACGCCCTCGGCCACGGTCCCGCCCGCCGCCAGCTTGCCCCCGTCGTCGAACGGCCTTGCCCTGCGCGCGCGCATCCAGTCGTCCAGCACCGCCCCGGCGGGGCCGGCGTCGAAGGCCAGCAGCGCGCCGGGGGCTTCGGGCGTTGGCTGGCGCGGGTCGACCCAGGTGAGGTTCGCGACCCCGCCAAGGTTCAGGAACGCCAGCGGTTCGCGCGCCCCGATCCAGCGCGCGCAGGCAAAGTGGAAGAACGGCGCCAGCGGCGCCCCCTGCCCGCCCAGCGCCACATCGGCGCTGCGAAAGTCCCAGACCACCGGGCGGCCCAGAAGCTCGGCCAGCACCGCGCCATTGCCCGCCTGGTGGGTGCCGCGCCCCTGCGGGTCATGGGCCAGCGTCTGGCCGTGAAACCCCACAAGGTCGTAGCCCGAAAACTGCGCCAGCAGTTCGGCATGGGCGGTTTCGACCAACTCGGCGGCGGCGGCGGCCTGGGGCGCGCCCGGCCAGCAGCCCAGCGCCGCGCGCAGGGTCGCGCGTTCCTCGGGCGTGTAGGGGCGATAGGCGGTGTCGCCGAAGGCGAGGATGCGCGCGCCGTCGCTCAGCACCATCGCCGCGTCCACCCCGTCCAGCGAGGTGCCCGACATCGCGCCAAGCGCCCAGATCGGTCCGTCCTTCAACACATGCTTTTCCTCGTGCCTGCGCCTTTTCCTTGCACCCGCGGCTTTTCCTCGTGCCTGCGCCCCGGTATAGAGGGGCTTCAGACCGGCAGAATGGACAAAACCGCAATGACCTACCACCCCAAATCCGAGTTCATGGACGTGATGATGACGCGCGGCTTTCTGGCCGACTGCACCGATTATCAGGGTCTGGACGACGCCCTGAACGCGGGCGTGGTGCCGGGGTATATCGGGTTCGACGCCACCGCGAAATCGCTGCACGTGGGCAGCCTGATCCAGATCATGATGCTGCGCTGGCTGCAAAAATGCGGCCACCGGCCGATCGTGCTGATGGGCGGCGGCACCACCAAGGTGGGCGACCCCAGCTTTCGCGCCGATGAACGCCCGCTGCTGGCGCCCGAGCAGATCGACGCCAATATCGCCGGCATCCGCCAGGTCTTCGACAAGTACCTGACCTTTGGCGGCGGCGCGACGGATGCGCTGATGGTCAACAACGCCGAATGGCTGGACAACCTGAATTACCTCGAGTTCCTGCGCGACATCGGGCGGCATTTTTCGATCAACCGGATGCTGGCCTTTGAAAGCGTGAAGTCGCGGCTGGACCGGGAACAATCGCTGTCCTTCCTCGAATTCAACTACATGATCCTGCAGGCCTACGACTTCATGGAGTTGAACCGCCGCTATGGCTGCCGGCTGCAGATGGGCGGCTCCGACCAGTGGGGCAATATCGTCAACGGCATCGACCTGACCCGGCGCATCCTGGACCAGGAGGTGTTCGGCCTGACCTCGCCGCTGCTGACCACCTCGGACGGCAAGAAAATGGGCAAGAGCCAGTCGGGCGCGGTCTGGCTGAACGCCGAAATGCTGAGCCCTTACGAATTCTGGCAGTTCTGGCGCAACACCACCGACGCCGACGTGGGCCGGTTCCTGAAGCTCTACACCGAACTGCCGATCGAGGAATGCGACCGCCTCGGAGCGCTGGAAGGCTCTGACATCAACGAGGCCAAGATCCGGCTGGCGAACGAGGTGACGACGCTGTGCCACGGCGCGCAGGCCGCGGCGGCGGCCGAGGCCACCGCGCGCGAGGTGTTCGAACAGGGCGGCGTGGGCGACGACCTGCCGACGCTTGCGCTGAGCGCCACGGATATCGGCGACGGGATTTCGGTGGTGCAGCTGTTCGTGCGCTCGGGGCTGGCGAAATCCGGCAAGGAGGCCAAGCGCCTGATCGCCGACGGCGGCGCGCGGCTGAACGACGAGCCGCTGCGCGACGCGGGCCTGGTGCTGGACGCCGCGGCACTTGGCGCGCCGGTCAAGCTGAGCGCCGGCAAGAAGCGCCACGCGCTGGTGACGCTGGGGTGACGCTGCGTTGACGCTGGCCGGCGGAGCGTCGGGGGGCCGCTGACCTGATCCGAACCGAGGGCAGGCGACCGTCCGGGTGGGCGCGAATGCGCCCGCCATGGGGCGGGCGGGCGCATGCCCGGGCCGCTATGCGCGCCCCGGGCGGGTTCAGGCATTTCCGATCCCGCGCCCGCCCCCCGGGGCTTCTTCTGTCGAAAAATATCCTCGCCGAAGGCAAGCGGGCGCCAGCCCGCTCCCCTTCTGCGCGGGCCTCTATTCGCCCAGCATCCACTTCCCTTCCGGCTCTGGCCAGAAGGCATCGAAGGCAAAGGCGAACACGATGTCATGGGGCACGTCGTTGCCAGCGGCATCGCGCACCCGGATCGTGCCCACGTCACGGCCCTTGGATATCCGCCGGGTGTCCAGCGCCGACGCCTGCCCGGCCTTCCAGGTGATCGTCAGCCCGGCCTCGGTGATTTCGCTTTCCTTGCGCAGCCGTTCCAGCGGCCAGGCGCGGTTGCCCACCTTCAGCACCCTGGCCAGCGCCGGAATGCCGTGGGGCGGGTCTTCGCCGTTATACAGAAACGGCCGGCTGGCGCTGTCGTAGCCCACATAGGGGTTCGTGCCATAGGACCGCCGCCAAGGCGGTTCGGCCATCACCAGCCCTTGCGGGTTGCGGGCCTTGAATTCGGCGTAGCTTTCCTGCCAGGACGCGATCTGCACCAGCTCGGCCCCGGTCATGTCGCCGACGATCGCCTCGCCCGTGGCCTGCTGCCACCAGCTTTCGGTTTCGCGGTCATACATGATCAGGTTCGATTTGCGCAGCTTGCCCGACACCCCGAAACTGTAGACCTTGCCGTCCAGGCGGCGGTCGAAAACCGGGACCGAGTTGCACAGCGGGCAATAGGTCACGGCGTAGGGCTGGCCGCCGGCCTCGTCATTGACGATCTCGTGCCAGACGAGATAGCGCAGCGGATAGGCGCGCGGGGTTTCGCCGTCGATCTCGACGGTGACCACCGGTTCGCGGTCGGTGATCTCGCCATCTTCGGCCACCGGCACGAACTTGGGCGCATCGATCGCCGGGATGCCATCGCGCGGCGGCCCGCCCCCGCGGATATCGCCCCAGTTTTCAACCGAGGTTCTTTCGAAGTTGGTGTTCGGCCATTCGTTCGCCCAAAAGCTGGGCGGCGCCCCGGGTGCAGCCTGGGGTGCAGCCTGGCCAAACGCCGCGCCGGCGCCCAGGGCAACCCCCGCCGCCAGCGCCAGTCCGGTCATGATATGTCGCATGTTGCAATCCTCCTGCCCGACAGGCTGGCAGAGGACGGCCCGCGCCGATAGCCCTGCTCACGCAGGGTTGAGAAAACGCTACTGGACCACGCGCACGGTTTTCATCACGTCCGGCGCGCCCAGAACCGCGCCGTTCGGGCCTTTTCCACGCTTGATCGCGTCAAGCACGTCAAAGCCTTCGATCACCTGGCCGACCACGGTATATTGGCCGTTCAGGTTGGGCGAGGCGGCGAACATGATGAAGAACTGGCTGTTGCCGCTGTTCGGGTCCGACGAACGCGCCATGCCGACGATGCCGCGTTCGAACGGGATCTGCGAGGCTTCCAGCGGCAGGTCCGGAAGGTCGGACGCCCCGCGCCCGGCGCGCGAAATATCGCCATCCGCCTTGCCGTATTGCACATCGCCCGTCTGGACCATGAAACCGTCGATCACCCGGTGAAACACCACACCATCATAGGCCCCCGACGCGGCAAGCGTCTTGAGCCGCTCGGCATGTCTGGGGGCGATGTCCTCGAACAGCTTGATCACGATCTTGCCGTGGGCCTGGCCGGCGACGGTGATTTCCAGCAGGTCGCCCTTGGTGACGATCGGCTCGGCCGGCGCCTCGGGGCGCATCTGCGAATAGGCATAGGCCCCGAGAATGGCCAGCCCGAGCGCAAACAGCGCCCCGGCGACGAGCGTCTGTCTAGACATCGGCCGCGACTTTGACGCTGATCATCCGGTCCGGGTTCATCGGCGGCTCGCCGCGCTGAATGGCGTCGACATGCTCCATCCCGTCGATCACCCGCCCATAGACCGTATATTGGCCGTTCAGGAAGTGATTGTCGGAAAAGTTGATGAAGAACTGGCTGTTGGCGCTGTTCGGGTTTTGCGACCGCGCCGCGCCGATGGTGCCCCGGTCGTGGGGCAGCTTGGAGAACTCGGCTGGCAGGTCGGGCAGGTCCGACCCGCCGGTGCCGGCCATGCGGATGTTGAAGTCCTTTTCGGCATTGCCGTTGGCCACATCGCCGGTCTGGGCCATGAAGCCGTCGATCACCCGGTGAAACACCACGTTGTCATAGGCGCCGGCGCGGGCCAGTTCCTTCATCCGCTCGACGTGTTTGGGGGCTACGTCGGGCAGCAGTTCGACGGTGACGGTGCCATCTTTCAGTTCGATCAGGATGGTGTTTTCGGGGTCATTGATCTCGGCCATGCGGGCGCTCCTGTGTTTTCGGGTTGGCGGCAACCTAGGCTGACTTGGCCCCGAGGAAAAGAGCGATATTGCCGCGTGGGCGGGATCGGTCGCCGGCAGGCGGGCGCGCGCGGTGCCCGGCGCGGGGGCGGACGGAAAGCTGCCTCCGGCGGGGATATTTTCGGACAGAAGAAGGGGGGCTGGCGCGAAACGGTAAACAATCGCCACCGGTTGCGTGGTTTTCTTTCGCCGAAACCGGCTGTTAGCGCAACCGTGATTGCCTGGGTGCGCGGCTCTGATACATCCTGCGGCAGTCATTCACGCCAGAGGAGGGAAAGCCATGAGAGCCACCCGCGTTGTCCAGAAGATCCTAGCCAATTACGAAGGCGAAACCCCCGGGGTCAAGGCGAACCTCTGCCGGATGCTGATGAACGGCAAGCTTGGCGGCACCGGCAAGATGATCATCCTGCCGGTGGACCAGGGCTTTGAACACGGGCCGGCGCGCTCTTTCGCGCCCAACCCGGCGGGCTATGATCCGCATTACCACTACCAGCTGGCGATCGACGCAGGCCTGAATGCCTTTGCCGCGCCGCTGGGGCTGCTGGAAGCGGGCGCCGACACCTATGCCGGGCAGATCCCGCTGATCCTGAAGGCCAACAGCGCCAATTCGCTGATGCCGTCCGAGGCGCCCAAGGACCAGGCGGTGACCGCCAGCGTCGATGACGCGCTGCGGCTGGGCTGCGCGGCGATCGGGTTCACGATCTACCCCGGTTCGTCGGCCGGTAACGGCATGTTCGAGGAGATCGCCGAGATCCGCCGCGAAGCCGCCGCCAAGGGGCTGGCGACGGTGATCTGGTCCTATCCGCGCGGCGAAGCGCTGGACAAGGCCGGCGAAACCGCGGTGGACATCGCCGCCTACGCCGCCCAGATCGCCGCGCTTCTGGGGGCGCATGTCATCAAGATCAAGCTGTCCACCGATCACCTGTCGCTGGGCGAAGCGAAAAAGGTCTACGAGGCGGAGAACATCGACATCGCCAGCCAGGCGGCGCGGGTGAAGAACTGCATGGACGCGGCCTTCAACGGGCGGCGGATCGTGGTGTTTTCGGGCGGGGCCAAGAAGGGCGCCGACAGCGTGTTCGACGACGCGCGCGCGATCCGCGACGGCGGCGGCAACGGCTCGATCATCGGGCGCAATTCGTTCCAGCGGGACAAGGCGGATGCGCTGGCGATGCTGGGCAAGCTGGTGGACATCTACAAGGGCAAGGCCTGAACCGGGCGCAGCCGTTTTCTTTGAAAGAAAACGGTCCGAAATCCTTGAAGGATTTCGGCGCGGCCCGGGTCAGATCCGCGCGATCAGCGCCGCTGTATCCAGCCCCGACACCGCCCCGGTCACCTGGCCGTGGGCGCCCGCGACCCGGCTGGCCACATAGCCGTCGGCCACCGCCCCCGGCATGTGCTTGATCAGGACCGAGGCGGTCAGCAGCACCGCCAGGCGTTCGGTGAACCAGCGCGCTTCCGCCTCGTCCGGCAGGGCGGGCCAGCGCTCGAAATGGGCGCTCAGCGCCGCGTCGTAGCGCCGGTCCGCGCCGCGCGCGGCGTCCAGTTCGGCCCGCAGCATCTCGCCCGCCAGCGGTTCGCGCGCCAGCGTGCGCAGCACATCCAGGCAGATCACGTTGCCGGAACCTTCCCAGATCGAGTTCAGCGGGCTTTCGCGAAACAGCATCGGCATCGGCGTGTCCTCGACATAGCCCATGCCGCCCAGCACCTCCATCGCCTCGTAAACCACCACCGGGCAGCGCTTGTTCGACAGGAACTTGGCCAGCGCCACCGAGATCCGGGCAAACGCCCGGTCTTCGGCGCTGTCCCCGTCAAAGGCCCGCGCCACCCGCATCCCCAGCGCCAGCGCCCCTTCCCAGTCCAGCGCCAGGTCGGCCAGAACCGCACGCATCAAGGGCTGATCGATCAGCTTCTTCTGGAACGCCACCCGCCCCTCGCACCAGCGCTTGGCCTCGGCCAGCGCCGCGCGCATCAGCCCCGCCGGCGCCATCGCCGTGTCCAGCCGGGTGTGATGCACCATCTCGATGATGGTGCGCACGCCGCGCCCTTCATCGCCTAGCCGAAAGGCCCGCGCCCCGGCGTATTCGATTTCCGAAGACGCGTTCGCCCGGTTGCCCAGCTTGTCCTTCAACCGCATGATCTGGATCGCGTTGCGCGCCCCTTCCAGCCAGCGCGGCACCAGAAAGCAGGTCAGCCCGCCGGGCGCCTGCGCCAGCGTCAGGAACCCGTCCGACATCGGCGCCGAACAGAACCACTTGTGCCCGACCAGCCGGTAGTGCCCGTCCGCCGGGTCGGCCCGGGTGGCGTTGGCGCGCAGGTCCGACCCGCCCTGCTTTTCGGTCATCGCCATGCCCAGCGTCGCCGCGCTCTTTTCGACCACCGGGCGCGGCGACGGGTCATAGCCGCGCGCCGCCAGCCGCGGCTGCCACAGCGCTGCAATCTCGGGATCGGCGGCCAGCGTCGGGTGGCCGGCGTAGGTCATCGTCATCGGGCAGCACACCCCCGGCTCCACCTGGTTCAGCAGGTAGACCATCGCCGCGTGGGTCACATGGCCGCCGGCGCCCCCTTCCCAGGCCACCGCCGCATAGCCGGCCTCGAGCCCAACGCGCATCAG
>JAJRUE010000122.1 GCA_024277955.1 Alphaproteobacteria bacterium
ACCCGCCGGCTTTCGTTCTGAATGACGGCCCAATGCGGCAGGTGGAAACGGTCTTGACGCTGTGGTGCAAGGATCAAGGCGTCGCGCGTTGCATCCACCGACACCCCATGAAATCCAGTGCCGAAATGGTTTCGCCAGCGAAGGGCGGACGGGCGGTTTCGTGTGGCTCCGCCACTGCTCCAATGGCAGTGTTTTCTGGCCGTGGCGGCGCAAGGCGGGTAACGTGCATGGCAGGGGCGGATGTGGGCTCGGGCTGGCGCCGTGGATTGCCGGGGGAACGACATGCTGGAACAACTGGAAGACTTTGCATCTGTCCGCCTTGGGCACAGGGCGTGGACGCCACCAGTCGAGGCGCGCGCGGGATCGGTCTTGCCGGCCCGGGATGTCGATGCGGCGCAGGCCGAGATCTCGGCATGGGACGGCTATGCACCTACACCGCTGGTGGCGCTGCGCGACCTTGCGGCGCGCCTTGGGGTCGAGCGGATAGACTACAAGGATGAGGGTCCGCGCTTTGGGCTGGGCAGCTTCAAGGCGCTTGGCGGGGCCTATGCCGCGCTGCGCCTGTTGCAGCGGGAACTGGCCGGGCCGGGTGGCGCCGCACCGGCGATCGGCGAGATCCGGGACGGGAAATGCCGGGATGCCTGCGCCGGGATCACCCTGGTCACCGCTACCGACGGCAACCACGGGCGGTCGCTGGCCTGGGGGTGCCGGCGGTTCGGGGCGCGGTGCCGCATCTATGTCCATGCCAAGGTGTCGCCGGCGCGCGTCCAGGCGATGCGCGACCTGGGGGCCGAGGTGGTGCGCATCGCCGGCGACTATGATGCCTCGGTGGCGGTGGCCCGCCAAGAGGCCGAGACGAACGGCTGGTTCGTGGTGTCGGACACTTCCTGGCCCGGCTACAGCGCCGCCCCCCGCGACGTGATGGCCGGCTACGGGGTGATGGCGCGCGAGATCTGCGCGGCCCTCGAACAGCCGCCCACGCATGTGTTCCTGCAGGGCGGCGTGGGCGGGCTGGCGGGCGCGGTGGCGGCGGTGCTGCGCCAACAGCTTGGAGCGCGGGCGCCGCGGGTGGTGGTGGTCGAACCCGATCGCGCCGCCTGCCTGTTCGAAAGCGCGCGCGCCGGGCGCCTGAGCTGTGTCGAGATAACGCGCGAAACGGTCATGGCGGGGCTTTCCTGTGGGGAACCGTCGCCGATGGCCTGGGAAATCCTGGCGGCCGAGGCTTCGGACTTTGTGACCATCCCGGACCGGCTGGTCGGCCCGGCGATCCGGCTGCTGGCCGCGCCGCCCGGCTGTGATCCGCCGATCAAGGCGGGCGAAAGCGCGGTTGCCGGGCTGGCGGCGCTGATCGCCGCGCGGGGCCAGCCCGAACTCTGGCGCAAGCTGGGGCTTGGCGACAGGGCGCGTGTGCTGCTGATCGGTTCCGAAGGGGTCACCGATCCGGCGATTTTCGCCGCGATCATGGCCGGGCGCGACCATGGCTGACCCCCCGGTCAGAGGCTTTGGCGAGGCGGAATACGCCGCGCGCACCGAACGCGCCCAGCGCCTGATGGCCCGGCGCGGCCTGGCCGGGCTTCTGCTGAGCAGCGAAGCCGAACTGCGCTATTTCAGCGGCTTTCAGACCCCGTTCTGGCAAAGCCCGACGCGCCCGTGGTTCCTGTTCGTGCCGGACCGTGGCAAGCCGGTCGCGATCATCCCGGACATCGGCGTGCCGCTCATGCGGGCGGGCTGGGTCGATGATATCCGCAGCTGGCCCGCGCCCCGGCCCTCGGACGACGGCCTGGGTCTGCTGCACGATCTGCTGCTGCCGCTGGCGCGCCGCAAGGCCCGGGTCGGCATTCTGAAAGGCCACGAAACCCGGCTGGGCATGCCGCTTGCGGATCACGAGAAACTGGTTGCGGGGCTTGCGGGGCTGCGCTTTGCCGACGCAACCGGGATCGTGCGCGCGCTGCGCATGGTCAAGTCGTCGGCCGAGATCGAAAAGCTCGCCCATGTCTGCGCCATCGGATCGCGGGCTTTCGCCCGGCTGCCGGAACTGGCGCACGAGGGCCTGCCGCAAGAGGCGCTGTTTCGCGCGTTCCGCCGCGAGTTGCTGGCGCAGGGGGCAGACGAGGTGCCCTATCTGGTGGGCGGGGCAGGTGAGGGCGGCTACCGCGATGTGATTTCCCCGCCCGGTGCGTGGCCGCTGCGTCCGGGCGATGTGGTGATGCTGGATACCGGCGCCACTTGGGATGGATACTACTGCGATTTTGACCGGAACTTCGCAATTGCGCGGGCTGACGATGCATCGCGCCGCGCCCATGACGTGCTCTGGCGGGCGACCGAGGCGGGGATCGCCGCCGCGCGCCCCGGCGTCACCTGCCGCGACCTGTTCGATGTGATGCGCCGGGTGATCGGCCAGGCGGATACGGCGACCGGTGATGTCGGGCGGATGGGCCACGGGCTGGGCATGCAGCTGACCGAATGGCCTTCGCTGGCCGGGTTCGATGAAACCGTGCTTGAGGAAAACATGGTGCTGACGCTGGAACCTTCGATGGCCTATGGGCAGGGCCGCATGATGGTTCACGAAGAAAACATCGTGGTGCGCGCAAACGGGGCGCAGCTGCTGAGCGACCGCACCCCGCCGGATCTTCCGGTGATTGCGGGGTCTGGCCCATGAAGCTGGCGTTCGACACCGATGCCGGGATCGGCCGGCGGGCAAGGCTTGGGGTGGTGGTGCTGCAGGCGGATGAAACGCTCGACCCGGAGTTGGCGCGGATCACGGCGCTGGACGGGGTGGCGCTGTATCACAGCCGCATTCCGATGGCGCCCGAGATCCGCGCCGATACGCTGGCCGCCATGGAACGCGACCTG
>JAJRUE010000014.1 GCA_024277955.1 Alphaproteobacteria bacterium
CCGCCGCGGCTTTCGCCATCCGACGGCGGCGCCGAATACCAGGCGATGCGGTCGCCGGGAGATTTCGGCCAGGTCGAACGTCGCTCGGTCATGGATAACGCATCGCTCTGGGATGCCAGCCGCCAATCCTTGCTGGGCGACCGGCGGGCAGTCCTGCGCGGCGACATCCTGACCGTGGTCATCGAAATCGACGACAAGGCCGAGATCTCGAATTCCACGTCGCGCAATCGCAAGGGGTCCGAAAAACTGTCGATCGGGGCGCTTCTCGGGATCCCCGAACGCGCTGCGGTAATCATGCCCACGGGGGCGTCGCTGGACCCCGCGGTATCGACATCCTCGACCAGCACATCGTCGGGCGACGGTTCGGTTCGCCGCAAGGAAAAACTGACCCTGCGTGTTGCCGCCACGATCACGGACGTGCTGCCCAACGGTGTCCTGCAGATCGCCGGCTCGCAGGAAGTGCGGGTCAACTACGAGATCCGCGAACTGCTGGTGACCGGGTATATCCGGCCTGAAGACATCTCGCGGCAGAACGAAATCACCTATGACAAGATCGCTTCGGCCCGGATTTCCTACGGGGGTCGCGGGCTCATATCGGACGCGCAGCAACCCCGCGGCGGGCAGCGGCTTGTCGACAAGATCTTGCCGTTCTGAGGCCGGGCATGGGAAAAATACTTCCAATCATCCTGGCCCTTGTCGGATTGGGCGCCGGCGTCGGCGCCGGTCTGGCCATGCGCCCCGCGCCCGAACCCGTAGACCCGGCCCAAACTGCCGAATCCCCCCCGGCGGGGGAAGCAACGCCAAGCGAACCCGCGCCAAGCGATCCCCAAACGGCGACCGCGCCGGACTATGTGAAGCTGAACAACCAGTTCGTCGTGCCGGTCATCCAGGACGGATCAGTCGCAGCCCTGGTGGTGCTGGCGCTCAGCCTCGAGCTTGCGTCCGGCGGGCCGGAGCTGGTCTACCAGCGCGAACCGAAGCTGCGCGACGCCTTCCTGCAAGTGCTTTTCGATCACGCCAACACCGGCGGATTTGGCGGGAACTTCACATCGGGCCGCAACATGCAGCTGTTGCGCAGCGCCTTGCTGGAAGCCGCCCAGAAGGTTCTGGGAACCTCGGTCACCGATGTACTGATCGTCGACGTGGTGCGTCAGGATACCTGAACTCACTTGCCGCGTCGGGCGGCTTCTTTCTTTTCAAGCAGTCGGCGAAATGCGTCGACCCGGCCCAGCGCCCGGCGCGCCAAAAGCTTTTGCTCTTCCTGAAGCGCTGCCAGACGGGCCAGCCTGGCCCCCAGATCAAGCGCTTCACGATCCGCCCATTTCGCCCATCGTTCGGCGTTCGACAGCGCCGTCGCCTGCACCGGACCGGTTGGAAACGCCAGCTTTTCCCGGCGTGCCCGGGTCAGGTCGCGGCGATGCTCTTCCACTGCGTTGCGCTCGTTCGCGATATCTTGCAGCCGCGCCATTTCCATTTCCTTGACGGCATTCAAAAGGTGATCCAGCCGTTTTTCCTGCTGGTTCACTGCTTTTTCCTCGACCTTCTCGATTTGCGGGCCATTTCTTCGGCAAACCTGATGGCAACGGCGACCGCGCGGAAATGTTCCGGCCGGATTTGCTGACCGATGTCCACCGCCGCAAAGACCGCGCGCGCTGTGGGGGGATCGCGGTGGATCGGCACCCCGCTGGCCATCGCCGTTTCGCGAATGCGCGCGGCGATTTCATCGACCCCCTTGGCAACACAGACCGGCGCCGATCCGGGCGCCCGGCTCCATTTGAGCGCGACCGCATAGTGCCGAGGGTTCACGATGACCACATCGGCGTCCGGCACATCGGCCAGCATCTGGTTCATGGCGATTTCCTGCCCGCGTTGACGCCGCTGCTGTTTCATGTGCGGGTCGCCTTCGGCTTGCTTGGCCTCGTCGGTCATTTCCTTTCGCGACATGCGGTGTTTGCGGAAATGTTCGGCATGCTGCCAGAAAAAATCGATCGCCCCGATCGAGGTTGCGACAAACAGCACGATGACGACAAAAGAAACCGCCGTGCGCACCATCAGCGACACCACAAGGTTGGGTTCCAGGTAAATCGCCATGACGATCTCGGGCATGCGTTTGGCCAGGAAAACCCCAAGCACGACCGAGTAGATCAGAAGTTTGACAAAGCTTTTTGCAAATTCGAAAAGCCCCTGTCGGCCGAACTTGTTTTTTGCATTCGACAAAATTGAAATGCGGCTGAGTTTGGGTTCAAGCTTGGAAGGCGCCACGACAAAAGATTTCTGCGCGATGACGGCAAGCAGCGCCGTGACCGCGGGCACCGCAAACCACGGCGAAACCCAGCCGGCGACCGATAACAGGATGCCGCCCATGCGCGCGGTTGCGCCGCCGTTAAAGAAATCTTCGGCCAAACGCGGTGAGGTCGCCAAGATCTGGGCCAGCTCGGTTCCCAGGCCGGTCATCACGAACATGCCCAAAGCCGAGGCGACCAGAAGAAATCCGCCATAGGAAGCGGCTGTATTCAAGTCCCCCGAACGCGGGACTTCGCCCTTTTTGCGTGCGTCATCCAGTTTTTTTTGCGACGGATCAAACTGCTTGTCGCCTTCGTCTTCTTCCCCGCTCATGATCCACCCGCGAATGGGTTGGCCAGGAAGGCGCCGATTGCGTCGCGCCAGACCGAAAACATCAGGGGCGCGGTGATCAACAGCAGAACAAGCCCGCCCGCCGTGATCGCGGGCGCGCCGACGAAGGACACCAGCAGTTGCGGCATGGCCTTGTTGATCGCGCCAAGCGCAATATTGTAAACCAGCGACGCCACCACAAATGGCGCCGCCAGGGAAAAGGCCAGGCCGAACGCGCGCGCGACGTTTGTCAGGCTCCACGAAGCGATATCCGGCAGCAACCCGGGCTGGCCCGGATCGAACACGTCGTAGGAGTAGATCAGGTATTCCGCGGCGCGCACATGCAGCCCGATCGTTACCGCCAATGCCAGCCCGCCGATGACCAGCACGTTTCCAAAGGCCGCTTGCGGATCGATGCTGGCCCCCGCGAACACCTGGGAAAGCGATGTCGACTGTGCCGCGATCGCGCCGGCAACCTGTAGGGCAAGAACGAACAACCGTAGTGAGAACCCAATGGCAAGCCCGAAGACGGCTTCGGAAAACAGAAGCCAAATCAGTGATTTGGCAGAAGCGTCAAGGTTTTCGAAATGGGTTGTCACCGCCGGGGTCACGATCACGGTCAAGACCAGGGCAAGCCCCAGCCGGACCCGCACCGGGACCGAACGTTCCCCCAGAACCGGCAACAGCGCAAGAGCCGCGCCAACGCGCAGGAAAACCAGGAAGAAGACCAGCAGTTGACGCTGCGACAGACCGATGATCTCGGGCAGGGAAACCGTCATGCCGGGACCATGCCGACCAGCGCCGGCTTGGCGTCGACGCCGATTTCATCATAGGACAGGACCGCGTTGTTCAGGCCCTTTACATTGACCACGGTGCGCAGGAACCGGCGGCGTTTCGTGCTGGTCACCAACGCGGGCTGGGTTCCGGCTTCGGCGGCCTTGGCAACGCGATCCGATATCAGCGACGCCAGACGGTTGAATTCATCCGGCGGCAGCGCCACGTCCGATCCGCGATCCCCATCGAGCTGGAATTCCGCGAATTTTTCTTCCCATTCCGGGGCCAGTTGAATCAGCGGCAGGGTTCCGTCCTGGCGGCGCAGTTCGGCGACCAGCTGAAACCCCAGCCTTTGGCGCACGTGTTCGCAGATCGCTTCGGGTGTGTTGTGGACGGATCGCGCTTCGGCGATTGCCTCCAGGATGAGCGGCAGGTTCCGGATCGATACCCGTTCTTCCAAAAGCAGGCGCAAGGTCGCCAGCAGCACATCCATCGGCACCTTGTCGGGGATCAGCTCATCGAAAATCTGCCGGTTGGAATCCGACCGCGACTGTTCGCTGAGGTTTGTCATTTCATCGAGAAGCCGCCTGAGAGAGCGCAGGTTCAACAGCCGCGACAAGTTCTTCTTGATGATCTCCAGCAGATGGGTTGCAAGCACCTCGGCCGGCTCGACCAGGGTCGCCCCGACGGATGCGGCCTGTTCCTGGTCGCCCGGCGAAATCCAGCGGGCCGGCGCACCATACACCGGTTCGCGCACGTCCCGGCCGTTTGGCAAGTCGGTCAGGTCGTCGGAAATCAACGCCAGCGCGCTGTCCGCCTCAAGCCGGTCGCGGGCCTGTTCGACGCCCTGGATCTTGATGACATAGCTTCCGGTGCTCAGGGTGGCGTCGTCGGTCAGGCGGATTTCGGGCAGGATGATACCGAAAACGGCAGCCACATGCCGCCTGATATTGTCGATCCTGGCCTCGAGCCCCGTGCTCGGATCCAGCACCATCGGCACAAGGTCCGGCGCGAACTCAACATGGATCTCATCCAGATCAAGGATATCGCCGATCCGCTTGGTTTCTTCCACCTTGATTTCCTGGGCCGGCTGCTGTGCGTTTTCCTGTCGCTTCTTTTCGGCGGCGACCACTGCCCATGCCGCCCCGGCAAGCACCAGGGCGCCCGCCAGGAACGGGGTGAACGGCAGGCCCGGGACCAGCGCGAAAAGCGCCATCAGGAAGGCCACCGTGAACAGCGCTGACGGATACCGCCCCAGCTGTTCGAAAAAGGCCACATCGGTCGATCCGGTCGTGCCGCCGCGGGCCAGGAGCAAGGCTGACGCGATCGAGATTATGACCGCCGGAATTTGCGATACAAGGCCATCACCCACTGTAAGAATCGCATATGTTTCAAGTGCTTGGCCTATCGGCATACCGTGTACAGCCACCCCCATCGTCAGGCCCATGACAAGGTTCAAAAGGGTGATCAGCAGGCCCGCCACCGCATCGCCCTTGACGAATTTCGACGCCCCATCCAGCGACCCGAAAAACGTGGTTTCGGCCTGGTCGCGTTCGCGGCGGGCCTTGGCTTCGGCGTGGTCGATGGCGCCGGCCGACATGTCGCTGTCGATCGCCAACTGCTTGCCCGGCATCCCATCGAGGGCAAACCGTGCGCCGACCTCGGCCATCCGCGCCGCGCCCTTGGTGATCACGATGAAGTTCACGATCAAGAGGACGCCGAAAACCACCAGCCCCATGAACACGCTGCCACCCATGACGAACATGGCGAAGCCTTCGATCACTTCGCCGGCGGCCTGGGTGCCGGTGTGCCCCTGTCCGATAATCAACTTGGTTGAAGACACGTTAAGCGACAGGCGCAGCATCAGTGACGCCAGCAAGATCGTCGGAAAAGCCGAAAAATCCAGTGGGCGCTGGATGAACAGCGTGACCGTGAACATCAGGATGGCCAGGCCGAACGACACCGCCAGCCCGATATCGAGAACCCACGCCGGCATCGGCAGGATCATCATCACGATGACTGCCATCAGGGCGAGGGCCAGCAGGATCGTTGGTTGGAACAGGTCGCGAATGGACATGGTCTTTTTCTCCATCATCCGCCCCCGATGAACCGTCGTGCGCCGGCGCCAGCAGTCGCGGGCATCAGGGAACCCAGGCTGGCCGGGCCGGATGTTGCGCCGCGAAGCAATGGAAAATTGTTCAGCCGGATGCGCGCGGGCGGCACGGCTGGAACAGGCTCGGCGGAGGCGCCCATAGCCAGAACTGCGGGAACCGCACCGTCCTGATTGCCATTTTTCGCCAGCAATCTGGCAAACCGGGCCTTGTAGCGGTTTGCAAACTCGGGCGTGCGCGAATGGTAGGCGCCCGCGGCGTCCACCCAATTGCCCTTTTCCGCGAACAATTGCTTCAGGAAATTGGCGGCGTAGATTGCCCCGGCTGCCGGGTCGAACATCTGTTCGACCGAGCCAAAGGCCTGGCCGTGCCAGCGATAGTTCAACTGGAAACAGCCAACGTCAAAGCTGCGTGCGCCTCGGCGGAAATTCTGCCGCACGAAATCAAGCGCCTCTTGTCGCGTATCGAACCAGACGCCGCGCCCTTCCATATTGACGGTCCAGGGCCAGGGCCGAAACGCCCCCCCGGATTTCCGCCCGGTTTCCGCCAGGCTGATCGTTCGAAGAACAGACAACGGAACGCCGGTTCGTTGCGCGCCGATACGTGCGGCGCGCTCGCAAATCGCGGACACGTCAACAGAAGCCCAACCGCGTGCTGCAGGAAACGCCGCGAGCACCAAGACAAGCAGAGCACCCGCAAAACGGGCCGCAGTTCGGTCGTGGCTGCGCCGGGCGCCGGCGGCGGAAGGGAGGTCGGCAACCATTCTGGTTCGTCCCGATGTAAACGTTGCCAAAACACTAGCTGGGAATTGGTTTAGGAAGCGTAAGCGTCAGCCCGAAAATCAATTGGAAACAAGGAGATCCTGAATAATCTGCCGCGTGGTCGCACTTTTGTCCAAAAGCGCCCGGCCCCGTGCGATCATCCCCTTGGCCGCGGCTTTTGCAGGGTTTTCGGACATGGCCAAGGCAGCCGGGTCTGCAGGGGTTCCACCAGCGTCGAGCGCCAAGGCCGCAGCAGTCTGAAACCCGCTCGGACCGCTTGCGGCAGCCCGTGCGAAGTCGCCCGCGCGCCAGGCTGCGCTCGCCGCATCCGGCACCAGGTCGAGCTTTGAAAATATTCTGGCCGCACCCTCGAAGTCGCGCTGCATTTCGAGCGCCTTGGCCGTCAGCATCTCGGCTTCTGGGCCCTCCAGACCCTGCAGGGCCACTTGTGCTTCGGCGGCGCGACCGGTTGCCAGGTCGGCACGTGCGACCAATAGACGATCAGGTTCTTCGAACTCATCGCGCGTTGGCCCATAGAGCGACAAGGCAGTTTCGGGCAGGTCCAAGGACAGCAGTCGCTCGACAATCGCACGGCGCGTGTCGCGGCCATTGCCGGCCAGCGCCTCGGCACCGATCTGGTTGGCAAAGAAATTCGTCAGAAAATCAACGTCCGAGGACTCTTTTGCGTTGTGCAGATGTGTGGCCAACCGCAACTCGTCAGCTTCGGCCTGGTCCAGATCACCGCGCTCAAGGGCGATGTCAATCCGCTCAAAGGTCGCGGCA
>JAJRUE010000123.1 GCA_024277955.1 Alphaproteobacteria bacterium
AACACGTCCTGGTCGGTGAACATCAAGGAGCGGCTGGATTTTTCCTGCGCGATCTTCGACCGCTCGGGCGACCTGGTGGCCAATGCGCCGCATATGCCGGTGCATCTGGGCTCGATGGCCGACAGCATCCGCACGGTGATCCGCGAAAACGCCGGCGACATTCACGAGGGCGATGCCTTCATGCTGAACTCGCCCTTCAACGGCGGCACGCATCTGCCGGATGTGACCGTGGTCACCCCGGTGTTCGTGGGCGGCGAGGTGGTGTTCTGGCTGGGCTCGCGCGGGCACCATGCCGATATCGGCGGGCGCACGCCGGGGTCGTGCCCGCCCGACAGCACGCGGCTGGACGAGGAAGGCGTGGTGATCGACAATTTCCGCCTGGTGGACAGGGGCCGGCTGCGCGAGGCCGAGGCCGAGGCGCTCTTGCTCTCGGGGCCATACCCGTGCCGGAACGTCAGCCAGAACATGGCCGATCTGAAGGCGCAGGTGGCGGCGAACGAGACTGGGCGGCGCGAATTGCTCAAGGTGATCGACGCCTACGGGCTGGAGGTGGTGCTGGCCTATATGGGCCATGTGCAGGACAATGCCGAGGAAAGCGTGCGCCGGGTGATCGGGCGGCTGAAGAACAGCGAATTCAGCTATCCGATGGACAGTGGCGCGCAGATAAGGGTCAAGGTGCGCGTCGACGAGGCGGCGCGCGAGGCGGTGGTGGATTTCACCGGCACCTCGGCGCAGGATCCGGGCAATTACAACGCGCCCTTGGCGATCTGCCGGGCGGTGGTGCTGTATGTTTTCCGCACGCTGGTGGGGGCGGATATTCCGCTGAACGAGGGCTGTCTGAAGCCGCTCAGGATCGTCGTGCCGGAAGGCTCGATGCTGAACCCGCGGCCCGGGGCGGCGGTGATTGCGGGCAATACCGAGGTCAGCCAGGCCATGTGCAACGCGCTTTACGGGGCGCTGCATGTGATGGCGTGCAGCCAGGCGACGATGAACAATTTCGTCTGGGGCAACGACGATTTCCAGAATTACGAGACCATCGCCGGCGGCACCGGGGCGGGGCCGGGCTTTGACGGCTGCGACGCGGTGCAGAGCCACATGACCAACACCCGGATGACCGACCCGGAGGTGCTGGAAAAGCGCTTTCCGGTGCGGCTGGAGGAATTCACCATCCGGCGCGGCTCGGGCGGGGCCGGGCGCTGGCGCGGCGGCAACGGCGCGGTGCGGCGGCTGCGGTTCCTGGTGCCGGTCAAGGTCACGACGCTGTGTTCGCACCGGGTGGTGCCGCCCTTTGGCGTGGACGGGGGCGAGGCTGGCGCTGTGGGGGTGAACGCGGCGGTGTTGCCCGATGGCGCGCGGGTGGCGTTGGGCGGCAATGACGAGATCGACCTGCCGGCGGGGGCGCTGTTCGAGATCCTGACACCCGGCGGTGGCGGTTGGGGCGTGCCGGGGTAGGCGCGGCTGGCGCCGGCGCCGGTGCCTCCGGCGGGAGTATTTGGGCAAAGAAGAAACGGGGCAGGGGCTGCGCCGCGAGGGCGATCGGGTGTTTTCGCGGCGGGAAATCGGGGCGGGTGCGGGCTGTGCCGCGCCAGGGGGCTCGCGGGGGGAGTGTTTTGGGCAAAATGAATGCAGGGGCGACGAGGGTCGCGCTGCGCGGGCGGGGCGGTCTGGGAAAGCGGTGCGAAAAACGCCGGCCCTGGTGGGGGCCGGCGTTGGTGTTTTCGTGAGGGTGCGCGGGGCGCGTCAGTCATCCAGGTGCTCGGGCAGGGCCAGGTTCAGCACGATGGCGATGAACGCCGCCGGCAGCAGGCCCGAGGTCAGCAGGATCTGCACCGTCTTGCCGGTGTGCTGCAGCGCTTCGGGCACCAGTTGCAGCCCGAGGCCCACCGACAGCGCCGTGGCGAAGATCACCATGTTGCGCTTGTCCCAGGTGACGTCGGACAGCATGTTCACGCCCGCCGCGGCCACCATGCCGAACATGATGATCACGCCGCCTCCGAGCACGTTGATCGGGATCGTGTTGATGACCGCGCCGACCTTGGGCACCAGCCCCGCCGCGATCAGGAAGAGCGCGCCGATGGTCACCACATGGCGGCTCATCACCCCGGTCATCGCCACCAGTCCGACGTTCTGGCTGAACGACGTGTTGGGCAGGCCGCCGAACACCCCCGCGATCGCGGTGCCCAGGCCGTCGGCGAAGGTCGCGCCCTGGATTTCGCGGTCGGTGGCCTCGCGTCCGGCGCCGCCCTTGGTGATGCCCGACACGTCGCCCACGGTCTCGATCGCCGAGACCACCGCCATCAGGCACATGCCGATGATGATCGCCCAGTTCAGCGAAAACCCGTATTCGAACGGGGTGGGCAGGGCGAAGCCGGCGGCGCGCCCGACGTTGCCAAAGCTGACCTGGCCCATGAAATAGGCGACGATATAGCCGGCGATCAGCCCGATCAGCACCGCCGAGACCGATAGAAACCCCTTGGTGAAGAACTTGAACCCCAGGGTGACCGCTATCACCACCAGTGCCGGGAACCACATCGCCAGCGTGCCGAATTCCGGCTTGCCGATCTTGGGCACCCCTCCGGCGGCATACTGGATGCCCACCTTGACCAGCGCCAGACCGATCATCAGCACGATCAGCCCGGTGACCAGCGGTGGCAGGGCAAAGCGGAACCGGCCGATGAAGAAGCCGAGGCTGAAATGGAACAGCCCCCCGATCATCACCCCGGTCATCAGCCCTCCGAGCCCGCCGACGCCCATGCCGGCAACTGCCGGGATCATCACCGGCAGGAAGGCAAAGCTGGTGCCCTGCACGATCGGCAGCCGCCCGCCCACCGGCCCCATGCCGACGGTCTGGAAAAGCGTCGCCACGCCGGCGAAGAACATCGACATCTGGATCATGTAGGTCATGTCCGGGAAGCCGAGCGCCCCCTGGTCCGAGCCAAAGCCGATGCCGGCCGCGCCCGCGACGATGATCGCCGGGGTCACGTTCGAGGCGAACATCGCCAGAACGTGTTGCAGGCCAAGCGGCACCGCCTTGCCCAGCGCGGGCATGTAATCGGGGTCGCGCAGTTGCTCCGGCGTCCCGATGGAAGTGTCGGTGATTGTAACGTCTGTCATAACTGTCTCTCCTGTTCGACTGTCAGTTGTTGTCCGGCGCGGCCCTCTTTGACGGGGCCGTCGCGTCACATGTCGATCGTGTATTTCTTCGTCAGGCGATACTCCTCGAGGTTGGGGGTCTGTCCGATGCGGTCGACGACCGCGAACAGACCGGGGCGATGCAGCGGGGTCAGCACGCCGTGCCATGTCCCGCGGTGAAAGTTGATGCCCTGGTGCGGGGCGCTGAGAAAGGCGCGCGGCTTGCCGGGGATGCCGTTTTCGTCGGGCGCGACGATCACCAGGAAGGGGTGTTCGCTCATCGGGATGAAGGCTTGCGAGCCGTCCGGGTGGCGTTCGAGCAGGTCCAGCCGGTAGGGCAGGCAGCGCGGATTGGCCCGGAAGATCGAGATGCCGGGATGGCCCTGGGCGCCGAAGTCGAGCCGGGCAAGGTCGTGGAAGCGTTCGCACTGGCCGGCGTTGATCAGCATGTCGGGGGGGCCTGCGGCT
>JAJRUE010000124.1 GCA_024277955.1 Alphaproteobacteria bacterium
AACTGGTCGGCCTTGGCTTCCGCCCCCTGGCTGTAATTCGCATCGATCAGCCGGTTCAGCAGGAAAAGCGCCACCGTGCCGCCGGCGAAATCGCCAAAGATCAACCCCAGAACCCCGATCGACCCCGCCGAACGCAGGGCTTCGCGCGCCGGGTCGCGGTTGACCACATGGCCGATTTCATGGGCGAAAACCGCGGCCACCTCGTCCGGGCCGCCGGCGGCATCGAGCAAGCCGCGAAAGATCACCACCCGCCCGCCTGGCAGCGCAAAGGCGTTCACCGTCTTGTGGTCCAGAACCACCGCCTGAACCGGGTAGGGCAGGTCCAGCCCGCCGGTCAGCCGCGCCTGCATCGCGCCCAGCGCCGCCGCGCCGCCGGCGCTGTCGCAGATCGCCAGCGGCTGGGCCGGCCTGTCGGAAATCGCGTTGCGGATCTGTTCAAAGGTCGCGTCCCCCAGCGCAACTTCGCCCTCGGGCGGCAGCAGCAACGCCAGCCGGTCGGCAATCGCGGGAACCAGCACGAATATGATCAGCGCGACCGACGCCACAGCCCCCGCGGCCCAGCCCAGCAGCCGGCCGCGCAACGGCGTCGGTTCGCGCCTGGTCAGCCTGGCGCAGCGGGCCCGAAGGATCGCCGCCGCATCCGGATCGTCCACCAGCAGGCGCGCCGGATCGCCCCCGGCCCGGCTGAGAATCATCACGTCCGTCGCCGCCTGATCGGGGCGCTGCCGGATCTCGTCCAGCGACCAGCACACCGGGTCGCGTTCGGGGGGCTGGATGACCAGCGTGCCGCCCCCCTCTTCGCAGATCGAGATCTCGGCCCGTTGCAGGGCGGCGGTTTCCCCGTCCAGAAAATTGGCAAAGGCCCGAAAGCCGGGGGCTGCGCCGCCGACGCGGATGATCGTGCCGCTCATATCGCCGCCCCCACGTCCAGCGCTTCGGCAAAGCCTTCGGCGTGGTGCATTTCATCGCGGTGGCGCTGCCGGATCGCCCCAAGCGACGGCGCGCCGGTGATTTCCAGCGTTTCGGCGTAGTGGCGCAGCTGCGGCATGGTCACGAACACCTGGCGCAGCACGCCCCACAGCATGAACAGCAGGAAATAGCTGGCGACGCCAAAGGCCGCCGACAGCCACAGCGGCACCGCCTTGGCCGCCTCGACCGCGTCCTGGCTGTTGAAATCCACCCCGAACAGGCCGGCGGCGAGCGCCACGAACGCCGCAAACAGAACCAGCACCGTCAGCAGGCTGCATGTCGCCACCAGCCCGTAGCCGAACAGGTAGATCGCCACCATGCGCAGGGTGCGCGGGCGCGACACGAACCCCATGCCGCCGATCCTTTTCGTATTGGTCAGCAGCCGGAAGCTGTGGACCCGGTAGTGCACCAGCCCGAACCCGGCCAGCACCACCGCCAGGCCGATCAGCAACACCCCGGCAGAGAGGTTGTTCATGCCGATGGCGACAGTGCTCGCGACCGCCAGGGCGACCGCGACCAGGATCGGCAGGAAGGGTTTGTAGAGCATCTGCCAGCGCCCGCCCTGCACCACCGCCTGATCCCCGAACCAGGTGTGGTCGGCGCGGTATTTTTCCAGCCAGAAGGTCATGCGCGGCCACAACAGCCCAAGGCTGAGGATGGTCACCAGCCAATGCGCCAGCGCCCGCCAGACATAGCCCCAGGCGCCCGGCTCCATCCCGAAGCGGATGCCGCGCCAGCGGGTGCGCGCCAGAATGTAGCGCCGCGCCCGGTAGCGGGCATAAAACAGCAGCGGCAGGACGCCGACAAAGGATATCGCGTAGGCCCACAGATTGCTGCTGGCCAGTGAAAAGGAAAAATACATCAGGACCAGGTTCACGATGCCGATGTAAAACGCCAGGAACACCACCGCGATCAAAAACCCCAGCAGCTTTTCCAGCGGCAGGCCGACATATTCCAGCGGCACCCCGCCGGGGCGGATCGCCGACCAGTAGAAACGGCGCAGGCGGGTCTTCATCCAGAACCGGTAGATGCCCAGCGTCAGCACCGTCAGCAGGCTGCTGACCAACGCCAGCCGGAACAGCGGCCCGCGCCGCCCGGCGTAGGCGATCTGCAGCGTCCCGACCGCCATCAGGTGAACCGGTTGTCCCGCGGGAAGCCGCGCGGCGCCATGCGCCCGGCGCTTGCCCGTTTGCCCAGCCATTCGGCCAGGTCGGTTTCGGTGCGGGTGCGCCCGGCGGGGTCACGCCAGCTGAGGCCCTCGGCCAGCACGAAGGCGCGCGCGTCCGACAGCCCGCCGTCCTTGTATTTCTGCAGCCGCACCCCCTTGCCGCGGCCCATCTCGGGCAGCTCGGCCAGCGGAAAGATCAGCACCTTGCGGTTTTCCCCGACACAGGCGACGTGATCGCCCTCGACCGGGCGGCAGACCCGCGCCACCGCGCCGCCGCGAAGGTTCAGAACCTGCTTGCCGCTGCGGGTCTGGGCCAGCACGTCGTCTTCGCCCACCACGAACCCGTCGCCGGCGCTCGAGGCCAGCAGCAGCTTGCCGCCGGGGCGGTGGATGAACAGGGTGACAATGTCCGCTTCGTTGGGCAGATCGACCATCAGGCGCACCGGATCGCCCATGCCGCGCCCGCCGGGCAGGTTGGACGCCGGGATCGTGTAGAACCGCCCGTTCGAAGCAAACAGCAGCAGCCTGTCGGTGGTTTCGGCGTGAAAGATGAAGCGCCCTTCGTCGCCGTCCTTGAACTTGAGCGCCTGGCCCAGATCGATATGGCCCTTCATCGCCCGGATCCAGCCCATCCTGGAACAGACCACGGTGATCGGTTCGCGTTCGATCATCGCTTCCAGCGGCACCTCTTCGACTTCCTCCGCTTCGGCAAAGCGGGTGCGCCGGGCGCCGCCGGGGTGGTCCTTGCCGAACAGCTTGCGGGTTTCGCGCAACTGCTCGGCGATGCGCGCCCATTGCAGGGCGTCGCTGTCCAGCAGGTCTTCGATCTCGGCGCGTTCGATCATCAGATCGTCCCGCTCGCGCACCAGTTCCAGCTCTTCCAGCCGGCGCAGGGAGCGCAGACGCATGTTCAGGATCGCATCCACCTGGGTTTCGCTAAGCTCGCCCTCGCCCGGCGGCGGCGAAACGTAATCGGCCTCGGAGGCGGCGCGCACATGGGTCTTGCCCCAGTTTTCACGCATCAGGGCCCGCTTGGGGTCGTCGTCATAGCGGATGATGTCGATCACCCGGTCAAGGTTGAGAAAGGCGACGATGAAGCCTTCGAGCACCTCCAGCCGGTGGTCGATCTTCGCCAGCCGGTGGCGCGAGCGGCGCAGCAGCACGTCGCGCCGGTGGTCGAGAAAGGCGCGCAGCACCTCTTTCAGGCTGCACACCTTGGGCGTCAGCCCGTCGATCAGCACGTTCATGTTCAGGCTGAAGCGCACTTCCAGGT
>JAJRUE010000125.1 GCA_024277955.1 Alphaproteobacteria bacterium
AAAGGGTGGGGCCGGGGTTGCACATGTTCGCGACCGCCATGGTTGCGGTGGGCACGCTGATGTCGGCGACATGGATTCTGTCGGCGAACTCGTGGATGCAGACCCCGGCGGGCTACGCCATCAACGAGGCCGGCCAGTTCGTGCCCGAAGACTGGCGGGCCATCGTCTTCAACCCGTCCTTTCCCTACCGGCTGACCCACATGGTGCTGGCGGCGTTCCTGACCACCTCTTTCGTGGTCGCCGGGGTCGCCGGCTGGCACCTGCTGCGCGACGCCTCCAACGGCCACACCCGGCGGATGTTTTCCATGGCGATGTGGATGGCGGCGCTGGTGACGCCGATCCAGATCTTCGTCGGCGACGCCCACGGGCTGAACACGCTGGAATACCAGCCGACCTAGATCATGGCGATGGAGGGCCATTACGACAGCCACCCGGACGGCGCGCCGCTGATCCTGTTCGGCATCCCCAACCCGCGCGAAAAGCGCATTGACTACGCGATCCAGATCCCGAAAGCCTCCAGCCTGATCCTGAAACATTCGCTGGACGCGCCGCTGGCCGGGCTCGACACCGTGCCCGATGACGAAGAGCCGCCGGTGGCGGTGGTGTTCTGGTCGTTCCGGATCATGGTCGGGCTGGGCTTTGCCATGCTGGGCATCGGCGGCTGGAGCCTGTGGCGGCGCTGGCGCGGCACGCTTTACGAGGCGCGCTGGCTGCACCGCGCCTCGGCGCTGATGGGGCCGAGCGGCTTTGTCTCGGTGCTGGCGGGCTGGATCACCACCGAGGTCGGCCGCCAGCCCGAAGGTGCGTTGCAGGAACGCATGCGCGGCCACGCCCGCTGGCTGGGCATGGGCACGCTGGCGGCGATCGGGCTGGTGTCGGTGCTGACGCCCTTTCAGGATCCGGTCTATTTCCACCGCTGGTTCAACCTGCCCGGCAGCATCTTTTCGGTGATCGTGCCCGGCGCCGTCGCGTTCAGCGCCTGGTCGCTGTTCATGGGTCTGAAGGAGCGCGCCGAAGCCAGGCCGTTTCTGGCCGCCCTTGGTCTGTTCGTGCTGAGCTTCATGGGCGTGGGCGTCAGTTTCTACCCGCATATCGTGCCGCCGTCGCTGACCATCTGGCAGGCCGCCGCGCCCGACGAAAGCCTGAGCTTCGTTCTGGCCGGCACGGTGGTGCTGATCCCGCTGATCCTTGGCTATACCGCCTATGCCTATTGGGTGTTCCGCGGCAAGGTGGACCCGCACGGGGGGTATCACTGATGGCTTTCGCACGAAAACTGCGCCGGATCGGCTGGTTCGTGGCCCTGTGGCTGGCCAGCGTTTCGGCGCTGACGATCGTGGCCTGGGCGATCCGGCTGGCGATCCCGTCGGGCTGAGTGTTTCGCGGCCGATTGCGCCCAGGCGCGCGATATTTCTTGATCGGTTGGTAAAATTTGTCCAATATCCCCCGCAATGGCCGGGATCTTTCACCGGCTTTCATATGACAGGGGGAAAAACACATGGGATTCAAACCGTTTTTCACGCGCAGAGCGCTGTTTGGGGCGGTTGCCTCGGCGGGCTTGCTGCTATCGGCGGGGGCGGCGCTGGCGCAATCCGTCAAGGTCGCCGGGATCTGGACGCTGCCGGTGGAACAGCAGTGGATCAGCCGCATTCACAAGGCGCTCAAGGCCGCCGACGAACGCGGAGACATCGAATATGTCTGGTCGGAAAACGTCGCCAACACCGATTACGAACGGGTGATGCGCGAATATGCCGAAAGCGGCGTCAACCTGATCGTGGGCGAGGTCTTCGGGCTGGAACGCGCCGCGCGCAAGGTGGCCAGGGACTATCCCGAAACCGCCTTCCTGATGGGCTCTTCCTTTGGGCCGGTGGCGCCGAATTTCTCGGTCTTCGACAACTGGATCCACGAACCCAGCTACCTGACCGGCATGATCGCCGGCGCGATGACCGAAAGCAACGTGATCGGCATGGTCGGCGGCTACGCCATCCCCGAGGTGAACCGGCTGATGAACGCCTTCATGGATGGCGCGCGCGAGGTGAACCCGGATGTGAAATTCCTCGTGAACTTCATCGACAGCTGGTATGACCCGCCGAAAGCCAAGGAAAGTGCGTTCGCGATGATGGATGCGGGCGCCGACATCATGTATGCCGAACGCTTCGGGGTTTCCGATGCCGCCGTGGAACGCGGGGTCAAGGCGATCGGCAACGTGATCGACACTTCGGCCGACTATCCGAACACCATCCTGGCCTCGGCGCTCTGGCATATGGAGCCGACCATCGACCGCGCCATCGCCAATGTCGCCAAGGGCACCTGGGAAGCGGCCGACTATGGGCAGTATTCCTTCATGGCCTATGGCGGCGGTTCGATCGTGGTCGATGAAAACCTGGTGCCGGCGGATGTGCTGGCCAGGGTTCGCGAGCGCGAACAGGAAATCAAGGACGGGCTGTTCCGCGTCAACGTGAACGACGCCGCGCCGGTTTCCGACAAGTAACCGACATGCATACGGGCAGGGCCGGGGGGGGGCGTTCCTCCGGCCCGCCCAGCAAACATTCCGGCCTGGAAAACATGACATCTGATACGGTTCTTGCGCTTGACGGACTGACCAAGCGGTTCGGCACGGTGCTTGCCAATGACGCGGTGGATCTTGAGCTGAGGCGCGGCGAAGTGCTGGCGCTGCTCGGGGAAAACGGCGCCGGCAAGACCACGCTGATGAACATGCTCTTTGGCCATTACATGCCGGATGCGGGCCGCGTCCGGGTGGCGGGCGAAGACGGCGTGCTGCGCCCCTTGCCGCTGGGCCATCCGCAGGCGGCGCTGGCGGCGGGCATCGGCATGGTGCACCAGCATTTCACGCTGGCCGAGAACCTGAACGCGCTGGACAATATCGTGCTGGGCTCGGAACGCTTGCGCGCGCTGCGGCGGGGGCGGGCGGCGGCGCGGCGCAAGGTTGACGGGATCATGCAGCGTTCGGGTCTGGTGGCGCCGCTGGACGTGCCGGTGGGGCGGTTGTCGGTGGGTGAACGCCAGCGCGTCGAGATCCTGAAAGCGCTCTACCGCGACGCGCGCATCCTGGTGCTGGACGAACCCACCGCGGTGCTCACCCCGCAGGAAGCCGACGCGCTGTTTGAAAACATCGGCGCGATGACCCGCGACGGGCTGTCGGTGATCTTCATTTCCCACAAACTGCGCGAAGTGCTGGCCTTTTCGCAGCGCATCGCGGTGCTGCGCCACGGCCGCAAGGTGGGCGAGATCGCCACCTCGGACGCCGACGAACGCGCGATCGCGCGCATGATGGTCGGGGCCGACACCCCCGCGGTGGCGCGCGAACCGCTGGAGCCGGGCGAGACGGTGCTCGAACTTGCCGGGGCAAGCCTGCGCGGGCGTTCGCAGCGCGACAGCCTGGCGGACCTCAGCCTCGTGGTGCGCGCCCATGAAATCGTCGGCGTCGCCGGGGTGTCGGGAAACGGCCAGGGCGCGCTGGCCGAGGTGGTTTACGGCCTGCGCCGCCCGGATCGCGGACAAATCCTGATCGACGGCGCGCCGATCGCGCGCCCGGACCCGCTGGCGATGATCCGCGCAGGCGTCGGGCGCATCCCCGAAGACCGCCACCGCGACGGCATCGTCGGCGCCATGAGCGTTGCCGAAAACATGGTGATCGAGCGGCTGGACGCGCCCGAGGTGGCGAGCCGCGGGCTGCTGCAAAAGGGCTATATCCGCGCCCATGCCGAAGAGCTCGCGCGCGCCCATGACGTGCGCGGCCCCGGCGTCGAGGCCCCGGCGCGGCTGCTGTCGGGGGGCAATATCCAGAAGCTGATCCTGGCGCGCGTGTTCGAACAGGGCCCCAGGCTGATCCTGGCCAACCAGCCGACCCGCGGGCTGGACATGGGGGCCGCGGCCGAGGTCGCGCGCCGGCTGCTGGACGCGCGCGCCCGCGGGGCAGGGGTGCTGCTGATCAGCGAAGACCTGGACGAAGTCCTTGGCCTTGCCGACCGGATCCTGGTGATCCACGACGGCGAATTGCACGAAGCCGGCAGCCGCGACCGCGCCGCGATCGGCCTGATGATGGCAGGAGAGGCAGCATGATGCGCATCGAACCACGCGAGGCCCCGGGCCGGCTGCTGACGCTGGGGGTGCCGGTGCTTTCGGCGCTGGTGGCGCTGTGGCTGGCGGCGATCCCGCTGATGCTGGCGGGCGCGCCGGTCCTGGCCGCCTATGCCGAGATGGGGCGCGGCGTTTTCGGCTCGCTCTTTGCCTTTTCCGAGATGCTGACCCGCGCGACCCCGCTGATCTTTACCGGGCTGGCGGCGGCGCTGGCGTTTCGCGCCAAGCTCTGGAACATCGGCGCCGAGGGGCAGCTGTATCTGGGGGCGATGGCGGCGGTGGCGGTCGGGGCCGGGGCGCTGGACGTGCCGGGCTATGTGCTGATGCCGCTGATCGTGGTGCTGGGGGCGGCGGCAGGCGCGGCGGGCATGGTGGTGCCGGCGGTGCTCAAGACCCGCTTTGGCGCCGACGAAGTGGTGACCACGCTGCTGCTCAATTTCATCATCCTGATCTTTCTGCAGATGATGCTGGAGGGGGCGCTGAAAGACCCGATGGGGCTGGGCTGGCCGCAGTCCGCGCCGATCCTAGATCAAGGCATGTTGCCGCAGCTGATCCCGCGCATGCGCATCCATTCGGGGCTGATCCTGGCGCTGGTTCTGGCGGCCGTGGCGCAGTTCATGCTGGCGCGTTCGGTCTGGGGGTTCCGCCTGCGCGCGGTCGGCGAAAACCCCGCCGCCGCGCGCCACGCCGGGATCGGCGTCAACCGCACCATGCTGAGCGTCGCGATCGTGTCGGGCGGTCTGGCGGGCCTTGCCGGGGTGAGCGAGGTCGCCGGGCTGAAGGGCTATCTGACCGCCGATCTCAGCCCGGGCTTCGGCTATACCGGCATCGTGGTGGCGATGCTGGCGGGGCTGTCGCCGGCGGGCGTGGTTGTGGCGGCGCTGTTCATCGCATCCGTTTTCGTGGGCGCCGACAGCATGAGCCGGGCGATGGGGGTGTCGTCCTACCTGGCGGACCTGGTGGTCTCGACCTCGCTGTTATGCGTGCTGGTGGGTGGCTTTTTCGCGCGCTACCGGCTGCGTTTCGGACAGGGGCGGGCGCATGGCTGACATCCTTCAGATCCTGCTGTCGGAAAGCTTCTGGGCCGCCAGCCTGCGCATTGCGACGCCGCTGATCTTCGGCGTGCTCGGCGCCTTGCTCTGCGAAAAATCCGGGGTGCTGAACCTCGGGATCGAAGGCATCTTCGTCGCCGGAGCGATGGCCGGCTGGATGGCGGTCTGGCTGGGGCTGGGCCTGTGGGGCGGGGTGGTCGTGGCGGCGCTCACGGGCGCGTTCTTCGGGCTGATCCACGCAGTGCTGACGGTGCCGCTGGGGCTGTCGCAGCATGTGTCGGGGCTGGGGGTGACGCTGTTTGCCACCTCGGTCAGCTATTTCGCCTATCGCACCGCCTTGCCGAACGTTTCCTCGCCGCCGCGGATCGAGCCGTTCCGGGCGCTGGACATCCCGGTGCTTTCCGACCTGCCGTTTGTCGGACCGGTGCTGTTCCAGCAGACCGCGCTGACCTGGCTCGCGCTGATCCTGGTGGCGGTGGTCTGGTATGTGCTGGAGCGAACGCCCCTTGGCGTCGCGATCAAGGCGGTGGGCGACAACCCGGACAGCGTCGATGCGCAGGGGCTTTCGGTCCATGGCCTGCGGATCGGGGCGGTGGTGGCCGGCAGCGCGCTGATGGCGCTGGGGGGCGCGTTTTTGACCATGTCGGCCTTTGATGCGTTCTTTTTCGGCATGGTGAACGGGCGCGGCTGGATCTGCATCGCGCTGGTGATCTTCGCCAGCTGGCGACCGGGCAAGGCCTTGCTCGGGGCGCTGCTGTTTGGGGCGTTCGACGCGCTGCAGGTGCGGCTGCAGACCCAGGTCGGGGCGCTGGTGCCGGGGCAGGTGTTCCTGATGGCGCCCTACATCCTGTCGATTTTCGCGCTGGTGATCGCCGCCCGGCGCGCCGAATATCCGCGGGCGCTGTTGAAACCGTGGTTCAAGGGGCAGCGGTAGGAGTATGGCGCGCCGTTTGGCCATGCCCCGCCCGGGGCGCTTTGCGGCCCGGGCATGCGCCCACCCGGCGACCGGGCGCTGCCCTTGATGGCAACTTGTGTATGTTGGAGACACCAATGTTCGACCTGATCGTGAAAAACGCCACGCTGCCCGACGGGCGAACCGGCGTCGATATCGCCTGCGCAGGCGGCAAGATCGCCGCCGTCGAGCCGGGCGTCACCGCAGAGGCCGCCGAGGTGATCGATGCCGGCGGCCTTCTGGTCAGCCCGCCCTTTGTGGACCCGCATTTCCACATGGACGCAACCCTTTCGCTGGGAAATCCGCGCCTGAACGTTTCCGGCACGCTGCTGGAAGGGATCGCGCTTTGGGGAGAGCTGAAGCCGCTGCAAAGCATCGACGAAATCGTCGAACGCGCCCTGCGCTATTGCGACCTGGCGGTAGCACAGGGGATCGGCGCCATCCGCAGCCATGTGGACGTCTGCGATGACGAACTGAAGGGGGTGCAGGCGCTGCTCGAGGTGCGCCGGCAGGTGAAGGGCTACCTGGACCTGCAGCTTGTGGCCTTTCCCCAGGACGGGGTGCTGCGCGATCCCGCGGCGCTGGAAAACCTGACCCGGGCGCTGGACATGGGCGTCGATGTGGTCGGCGGCATCCCGCATTTCGAACGCACCATGCGGGCCGGCGCCGAAAGCGTCCGCCTGCTGTGCGAGATCGCCGAAAAGCGGGGCCTGATGGTCGACATGCATTGCGACGAAACCGACGATCCGCTCAGCCGCCATATCGAAACCCTGGCCTTTGAAACCCAGCGCCTGGGGCTGCAGGGCAGGGTGACGGGGTCGCACCTGACCTCGATGCATTCGATGGACAATTACTATGTCTCCAAACTGATCCCGCTGATGGTCGAGGCCCAGGTCCACGCGATCCCGAACCCGCTGATCAACATCATGCTGCAGGGCCGCCACGACACCTATCCGAAACGGCGCGGCCAGACCCGGGTGCGCGAATTGCGCGACGCCGGCATCACCGTCGGCTTTGGCGCCGACTGCGTGATGGATCCGTGGTATTCGCTGGGCCGCGCCGACATGCTGGACGTGGCCCACATGGCGCTGCACGCCGGCCAGCTTTCGTCGCGCCAGGACATGGGCTGGTGCTTTGACGCGGTGACGGCGAATTCGGCGGCGATCATCGGGCTTGACGGCTATGGGCTGGACAAGGGCTGTGCGGCGAACATGGTGCTGCTGCAGGCCCGCGACCCGATCGAGGCGATCCGTCTGCGCCCGGCGCGCCTGGCGGTGGTGCGCGCCGGCAAGGTGATTGCGCGCAGCGACCGGCAGGTCAGCGAACTGGCGCTCGCAGGCCGTCCGAGCCGCGTGGACCCGGCGAATTACGCCCCAATGGGATCGGACGGCCGCTAGGGGGGGTATATTGGCGCTGGCGGCGCAAATGGCGCGCCGGTAGCGGATATGTCGTTACGCCTATAATCGGTATTATGTGAAATACAGATATAGGTGCGATGCCAAATACTTAGCTGCGCATCACGATAAAATCCCACCAGAAACCAACACCCCGCCACCGCAAGCGCCTGTCGCAGATTAGACAGTGTGCCAACAAAACGCACCGCCAGGTCGCGCGATGTCTCGACAAATCGGGCGCTTCGATCCTAAATTGAGACGAACCTGGGGAAATTCATGACGTCCATACTCGTATTGAACGGTCCGAACCTGAATCTTTTGGGCACCCGTCAGCCTGAAATCTACGGTTCGACCACGCTTGCCGAGATCGAGGCCATCTGCGACATGGCCGGCGCAATCCACGGCGCATCGGTCACCTGCCTGCAATCCAACCACGAAGGCGAACTGGTCGAAGCCATCCACGCCGCGCGCGGCGTGCACGACGCCATCGTGATGAACGCCGGCGCCTACACCCATACTTCGATCGCGATCATGGACGCCATCAAGTCCACTGGCACCCCGACCATCGAACTGCACCTTTCGAACATCCACGCGCGCGAGCCTTTTCGCCACAAGTCCTACATCGCGCCGGTCGCGGTCGGCCAGATCTGCGGCTTTGGCGCCGACGGCTACCGGCTGGCGATCGAGGCGGCGCTGGCGTATCTGGACCAGATGCCATCATGATCTCTGACGAAACCATGATCCTCGATTTTCTTGAACGGCTGAACGACGCACGATCCATCGACGAAACCTGGTCGCTGCTGATCGAACAGATGAATGTCTTTGGCTTCGACCGGCTGCTTTACGGTTTACGAGGTTTCGCACCGGCACGTCCTACGGCGATCGCGACGACGTGCTGCTGCTGTCCAACCACGACCCGGAATATCTGCGCAGTTTCATGGATGGCGGCATGTATTTCAACGCGCCGATGGTGAAATGGGCCTCGGAAAACGTCGGCGCCTGTTCGTGGAAATGGATGGTCGAGAACTATGACCACCTTACGCCGGCCGAACAGGACGTGGTGAACTACAACCGTTCCATGGGGGTGACGGCGGGCTATTCGATCAGTTTCAAGGACATTTCCAGCCGGGCCAAGGGCGGCATCGGGCTGGTGGCGCCGGCGGGCACGCCGCAGGAAAAGGTCGACGAAACCTGGGAACGCCACGGGCGCACCATCCTGCAGATGAACAACGTGGCGCATCTGAAAATGACCAGCCTGCCCTACAACACGCTGCGCCGGCCGCTGACGCCGCGCCAGCGCGAGGTGCTCGAATGGGTCGGCGACGGCAAGACCACCCAGGACATCGCCACGATCATGGGGCTGACCCCGGCAACGGTGGAAAAGCACCTGCGGCTGGCGCGCGATGCGCTGGATGTGGAAACCACCGCCCAGGCGGTGCTCAAGGCGTCGTTTCAGAACCAGATCTTCGTGCTGAACGACTGAGCGGGCCTGCGCGGAGGCGGGGTCCGGGGCCGCACCGGATCAATTTTTCGTCAGCCCCGGGGTAGGGAAAACCAGACTTTCCTTACGTTGCGTAAATCGCCACACTGTGATCGTTCCGTGAGTGGTGGCATTAGCCAGGGAACACGCGGGTCTGGTTGGCTGCGATTACAGATTCGACCGACCCGCGATCTACGCCAGACATACCCTTGTTTGTTGGAGGGACCTGGCTTGTTTGGCTCGCGTCTCGTCCTCATCCCCAAGTTTTGGACGACGTGGACAAAAAGGAAACGGTGCAGCGTGTTCGTGCTGCACCGTTTTTTTGTTTGCTTTCCAGATGCTTGTCCTGGAAAGTTAAAGCAGAACCTGCCGGGCTGATCAGCCCTGGGCCACCTTGGCGACCTCGGCGGCAAAGTCTTCTTCCTTCTTCTCGACGCCCTCGCCCACGGCCAGACGAACAAAGCCGACGACCTCGACACCGGCTTCGGCGGCGGCCTGCGCGACGGTCTGGTCCGGGTTGATCACAAAGGACTGGCCCAGCAGCGTCACTTCCGACAGGAATTTCTTCATCCGACCGGTGATCATCTTTTCGATCACCTGTTCCGGCTTGCCGCTTTCGCGCGCCTGTTCGGTCAGCACCGCACGTTCGCGTTCCAGCATCGCCGGGTCCAGGTCGGCTTCGGACAGCGACGCCGGGTTGGCGGCAGCCACATGCATGGCGATCTGCCGGCCGATGCCGTTGTCGGCACCCTTGAGCGCCACCAGCACGCCGATCTGGCCCATGTCGGGGGCCGCGGCATTGTGCACATAGGACGCAACCACGTCGCCCTGGACGCTGGCCATCCGGCGCAGGGTCATGTTCTCGCCGATGCGGGCGATGGCTTCGGTCACGGTTTCCTCGACGGTCTTGCCGCCGATCTCGGCGGCCTTGAGCGCTGCGAGATCGTCAACCCCCAGCGCCGCCTTGGCGATGCTGGAGACCATCGCCTGGAAATCCTCGTTCTTGGCGACAAAGTCGGTTTCCGAGTTCAGCTCGACGGCGACCCCCCTGCCCCCGTCGACGGCGACGCCGACCAGGCCTTCGGCGGCGGTGCGCCCGGATTTCTTGGCGGCCTTCGCCAGGCCCTTGGTGCGCAGCCAGTCCACCGCGGCTTCCATGTCGCCACCGGTCTCGGTCAGTGCCTTTTTCGCGTCCATCATGCCGGCGCCGGTGGCGTCGCGCAGTTCCTTCACCATAGCAGCTGTGATTGCCATGTAGCTTCTCCTGGTCTGAAATTGCCAATTCCCGGGGGCGAAGGAATTTCGCGCCCGGGCTGTTGTCGTCGTGCCGCGGGGCGCATCAGGCGCCGGCGGCTTCCTTGCTGGCGTCTTCGGCGGCGGCCTCGGCCTTGCCGTCTTCGGCTTTCGCGTCGGCTTCCGTTTCGGCGGGCGCCTCTTCGGCGATCACCTCTTCCACCGGGGCCACTTCCATTTCCCCCAGATCGACGCCAGCCGCGCCCATCTGCGCGGTCATCCCGTCAAGCGCTGCGCGCGCCGCCAGGTCGCAGTAAAGCGAAATCGCCCGCGCCGCGTCGTCGTTGCCG
>JAJRUE010000126.1 GCA_024277955.1 Alphaproteobacteria bacterium
CGGGCGCTGAAGAACTGCGGCGCGCCGCTCGATGGCGCGATCTCGGGGCGCGCGCTCTACGACGGCGCCATCGAGCTTGCCGAAGCGCTCGCCGTGCTGGAGGGCTGAGATGCTGAAAACCCGCATCATCCCCTGCCTGGATGTGGCCGAGGGCCGCGTGGTCAAGGGCGTGAATTTCGTCGACCTGGTGGACGCCGGCGACCCGGTGGAAGCCGCCAAGGCCTATGACGCCGCCGGCGCCGACGAACTGTGCTTTCTCGACATCATGGCCACCGAGGAAAACCGCGCCACCATGTTCGACCTGGTCACCCGCACCGCCGAACAGTGCTTCATGCCGCTCACCGTCGGCGGCGGCGTGCGCAGCCACGAAGACGTGCGCGCGCTGTTGCTGGCGGGCGCCGACAAGGTCAGCTTCAACTCCGCCGCCGTCGCCAACCCCGATGTGGTGGCCGAGGCCGCCGACCGTTTTGGCAGCCAGTGCATCGTGGTGGCCATCGACGCCAAGACCGTGGCGCCGGGAAGATGGGAAATCTTCACCCACGGCGGCCGGCGCGCAACCGGCATCGACGCGGTGGATTTCGCCCGCACCGTGGTGGCCAGGGGCGCGGGCGAGATCCTGCTGACCAGCATGGACCGCGACGGCACCAAGGCGGGCTTCAACCTGCCGCTGACCCGCGCCATTGCCGATGCGGTGGGCGTGCCGGTGATCGCCTCGGGCGGGGTCGGCACGCTCGATCACTTCGTCGAAGGCATCGCGCAAGGCCACGCCAGCGCGGTGCTGGCGGCCTCGGTCTTTCACTTCGGCACCTTCACCATCGGCGAGGTCAAGCAACACATGGCCGCCGCCGGCATCCCCGTGAGGCTGACATGAACACGCTCGAAACCCTCGCCCACACCATCGAAGCGCGCAAATCCGCCGATCCCGACAGCAGCTGGACCGCCCGTCTGCTGGCGCAAGGACCTGAAAAAGCGGCGGAAAAATTCGGCGAAGAAGCGGTGGAAGCGATCATCGAAGCGGTCAAGGGCGACCGCGCCGCGCTGACGCGCGAAGCCGCCGACGTGCTTTATCACCTGCTGGTGATGCTCACCGCGCGCGAGGTGACCCTGGCCGAGGTGCTGGCCGAACTCGACCGGCGCGCCGGCACCTCGGGCATCGCCGAAAAGGCGGCACGCACCCCCTGATCTTCTTCTGTCGAAAAATATCCCGGGGGGCCGTGGCGCCAGCCGCGGCGGGGGCAGCGCCCCCTCGAACGCCCCTGCGCGTTCACAGTTTCGAACTGATCACCCCGGTGTTGAACCCGCCCATCCGCAACTCGCCGAACAGGCGCTGATACTCGATCTTGGGGCAGCGGTTCTGGATCACCGTCAGCCCCGCGGCTTCAGCCTTGGCGGCGGCTTCGGGGTGTTCGACGCCGATCTGCATCCAGATGGTGCGCAGATCCGGCAGTGCCGACAGCGCTTCGTCCACGATCCCCGGCACCGCGTCAGAGCGGCGGAAAATGTCCACCATGTCCACATGCGCATCCTTCGGGATATCCGAAAGCGATGCGTAGATTTCTTCGCCGAACAGCCGCTCGCCGGCGTGGCCCGGGTTGACCGGGATCACCCGAAACCCCTTCAGCCCCAGATAGCGCGCCACGAAATAGCTGGGCCGCACCGGATTGGTGGACACGCCAACGCTGGCAATCACCTTGGTGCGGTTCAGAATGTCCCTGAGCAACTCGTCCGAATAGTCCATTTTCGCCCCACGCCCCTTTTGCCAGTCGTTATTCAGCCCAAAGCCCATACGCGTGCGAACAGGCCTTTTGCGCGGGCCTATAGCAAGTCTTGCGGCAAGAAAAAAGCGCCCGAGCCAAACGACCCGGGCGCCAGTCACGGAACGAGGGACAGTGAAGTAGGGACCAGGTGTTCCGTGCCTGACCCCTGATGAAACAGGTAGGGCGAAATCGCCCGCATTGAAGATCATGTAAGCAAGTTGTGAAGATGGCGTTAACCGGCCGTCGCGCGCAGGCGTCGCCAGATCCCGTCCTGATGCCGCCCGGACGCCCTCGCGGGGCCATCTCCGATGGCCATCCCCCGGGCGGCACCGACAGGCGCGATCACCGCCCGCCGCGACCGCCGCCACAGCCGGACGGCCCGCCCCGATTGGCCCGAAGGGATGGCCCGCACCGGCCATGCTGGATCAGCCCTGCAGCGCCGCCGGCCAGTTGGCGTCCGCCGCCGCGACATAGCCGGGAATATCCTTGCGCCAGCGCCGCCGGACGCCCTTGGAAAAGTTCAGATACAGGCGGTTTTCGTAGATCGTCCAGGCCTCGGGCACCGAGGTCGCCACATAGCCCTTGGCCATCGCGTAGGCACAGTAGCCGCCATAGGCGGGCGCATAGGCGCGCGGGTTCATCTCGAAGGATTCGAGGTTCTCGGCGGACGCAAAGCGCCACATGGCGCCGCGCCACTTGGTCATATAGGCGTCGTTTCCGTCCACGGCCTTGCCGTCGGTAAAATAGCCGACCACGTCATAGCCATGCACGGCGATGCCGTCGGTGTTGAAGATCTCGGGCGAAGCGGCCAGCGCCGGGCGGGCCAGGACCCCGATGGCGGGCAGGCCGGCGGCAAGGGCCAGGAACTGTCGTCTGCTGGTCATGTGGTTGCTCCGCAGGTTGAAGGCGATCGTTGCTACCGGCCAGTGTGGCGGCCCGGCAGGCGCCTTGAAACCCACTTCGCGAAAAGGTGACCCGGATGTTACCGGTTCGTCAGTCACACCCGCGTCATTGCCGCCCCTGCGCCCGGCGCGCGCCGTAAAGCGCCACCGCCGCCGCGTTCGACACGTTGAGCGACCCAAAGGCGCCGGCGGCGGCGATCCTGACCAGCCGGTCGCAGGTGTCGCGGGTCTTCTGGCGCAGCCCCGGCCCTTCGGCGCCCAGCACCAGCGCCAGTGGCCGGTCCGAAACCCGCGTCACCTCGGCCTCAAGCGTGGTGTCGGCCTCGCCATCCAGCCCCAGCACCACATAGCCCATGGCCTGCAGCCGCGTCATCGCATCGGCCAGGTTGCGCACCCGCAGATAAGGCTGGCGTTCCAGCGCGCCCGAAGCGGTCTTGGCCAGCGCCCCGGTTTCGGGGGCGGCGTGGCGGGCCGGGGCGATCACCGC
>JAJRUE010000127.1 GCA_024277955.1 Alphaproteobacteria bacterium
CCTTGTCCAGCAGCTGATTCGAGGACCAGAAATAGCCGACGCAGCCCCCGACCCCGAGGATGATGGTGATAAGGCCCTGAAGCGCCGGGTTCATCGTCAACTCTCCTGGTCGGGCGCCGCGGGGCGCCGTTTCGCGGGTGGAAAAACCCGGCGCGTTGGCGCCGGATTCCCCTGTCTTGCAGACGACCTTACTTGATCGCGTCCCAGGATGCCTGGATTTCCGCGGCCACATCGACCGCCGGCTTGCCGCCGGCGTAATCGACCATGCCGGTCCAGAACGATCCCGCGCCTACCGCGCCCGGCATCAGGTCGGAGCCGTCAAACCGGAAGGTGGTGGCGTTCAGCAGGATCTCGTTCATCTTCTTGAGCGTCGGATCGCCGAACGCATCCGGGTTCACCCCCTTGAGCGGGGTCAGAAAGCCCTTGCGCGCCATCCAGATCTCGTGCGCCTTCGGGGTTTCCAGGAACTTGATCAGCTCGCGCGCGCCGGGGCTGTCGTTGGTGATCGCCCAAAGCGTGCCGGCGCCAAGAACCGGCTTGCCCAGATCCTTGCCCGCATAGGCCGGGAAGTAGAAGAAATCGGCATCCTCGCCGACAACCGTGCCTTCGGGGAAGAACGCCGGGATAAAGCTGGCCTGGCGATGCATGTAGCACTGCGGCGGGCTGCTGAAGAGCCCCTTGGGACTGTCGCGGAAGTCGGTCGAGGCCACGGCCCCGGCGCCCCCGGCAACATAGTCGTCGTTGCGGGCGAACCAGCCGAACTCGTCGATCGCGGCAACCACGCGCTCATCGGTGAAGGGGATCTCGTTCTTGACCCATTGATCGTAGACTTCGGGCGGCTGGGTGCGCAGCATCAGGTCTTCCACCCAGTCGGTGGCCGGCCAGCCGGTCGCCCCGCCGGACCCGAGCCCGATGCACCAAGGCGTGCCGCCATCGGCGACGATCTGCTTGGTGAGCGCCTTGAGCTCTTCCATGGTCTGCGGGATCTCATAGCCGGCGTCGGCGAAGTTTTCCGGCACATACCAGACCAGCGACTTCACGTCGACCTTGTAGAAGAAGCCATACAGGCTGTCCTTGCCGTCGGGGCCCTTGTAGGTGCCCAGATCGACCCAGGACTGGCCGGCGGCGTAGTTTTCGCGCACCCAGTCGGCGGTGCCGTCGGGCAGCGGTGAAAGGAAGCCGCGCGCCGCCATGTCGGCGGCCAGGCCCGGCTGCGGAAAGACCGAGATATTGGCCGCCGAGCCGGCTTCGGCATCGACCATGATCTGCTGCTCGAAACTGTCCGAGCCGACATAGCGCACATCGTTGCCGGTCTGCCTGGCGAACTCGGCCAGCACCGCCTCGACGTTTTCCTGGTCCGGCCCCAGCCAGGGTCCGAACACCGTGACCTGTTCGGCCACGGCCATTCCGCCGGTCAGCGCCAGAACGGCAACCCCCGCGAACAATTGATGTTTCATCGAATATCCTCCCAAAAAGCGCCCGTTGCCGGCGCTGACAGAAAAACCAAACGGCTTCGGACTCATTCCCAAAGCGCTTTGGATGCGCGCAGGGTCTGTCATTCTGCCCGCTCTGTCAATTCAAACTTATATTTTCCCCCGGATTTGCTGTTCATATTCAAATTTTCGGTTGCGTTTTCGAAAAACTGGCTTTGACGCGGCTGGGAAGTCGCCATAACATCGCGGCAACAAATTGAAAGCGCTTTGAAGCATGAACCTCAAGGAACTCTCGGCCCTGCTGGGCCTGTCGCAGACCACCGTAAGCCGGGCGCTGAACGACTACCCCGAGGTCAGCGAAGCCACCCGCCAGCGGGTCAAGGCGGCCGCCGCGGCCAACAACTACAGCCCCAACACCCGCGCCAAGGGGCTGGCGACGGGGCGGTCGATGGCGATCGGCCATGTGATTCCGATTTCCACCCAGCACGAGATCGTCAACCCGATCTTCGCCGATTTCATCGCCGGGGCGGGCGAAGTCTATTCGCGCAACAACCACGACATGCTGCTGTCGGTGGTGCCCGACGTGGACGAAGAACGCGCCTACCGCGAACTTGCGGCGCGCGGTTCGGTGGACGGGATCATCGTGCACGGGCCGCGCGCCGATGACCCGCGCATCGCGCTGTTGCGCGACCTCGGGCTGCCGTTTGTGGTGCACGGGCGCGCCGGCGAACAGGAAGACAGCTACAGCTGGGTCGATGTGAACAACCGCCGGTCGTTCCTGCGCGCCACCGAATTTCTGCTGGACCTGGGCCACCGCCGGATCGCGCTGATCAACGGGCTTGAAGACATGGACTTCGCCCACCGTCGGCGCCAGGGCTACGAGGCCGCGCTGGCTGCGCGCGATCTGCGCCCGGACCCGGCGATGATGCGTTCGGACGAGATGACCGAAGACTACGGCTACCGCGCCGCGCGCGACATGCTGGGCGCGCCGGCGCCGCCCACGGCCTTTCTGGTCAGCTCGATGCTGACCGCCATCGGCGTGCGCCGCGCCATCGGCGACGCCGGGCTGCGGATCGGGCGCGACGTGTCGGTGGTGATCCACGACGACGTGCTGTCCTACCTGCGAAACGGCGGCGACATCCCGATTTTCACCGCCGCGCGTTCCTCGGTGCATCTGGCCGGGCAGATCTGCGCCGAGATGCTGCTGGACATCATCCGCAACCCCGGCCAGGCGCCGCGCCACCGGCTGCTGGAAAGCGAACTGGTGATCGGCCAGTCCTCGGGCCCGGTGGCGGGCGGCGCATGAGCGCGCGCCCCCGCCCCGCCGCCCTGCCCCGGCGGGCCGAGTTCCCCGACGGGTTCGTGTTCGGCACCGCCACCTCGGCCTACCAGATCGAAGGCCAGTCCTTCGGCGGCGCCGGCCCCACCCATTGGGATGCCTTTGCTCGCCGTGCCGGGGCCATCGCCGACGCAACCGACGGCGCCATCGCCTGCGACCACTACCACCGCTACGCCCGGGATCTGGACCTGGCCGCCGCTTTCGACGCCTACCGCTTTTCGGTCAACTGGGCCCGCATCCAGCCCGAGGGCCGCGGCGCCGCCAACCCCGAGGGCCTGGATTTCTACGACCGGCTGAGCGACGCGATCCTGCAGCGCGACCTGCAGCCGCACCTGACGCTGTATCACTGGGAACTGCCGCAGGCGTTGGCCGAAACCGGCGGCTGGCAAAACCGCGACACCGCCGCGCGTTTTGGCGACTTCGCCGAGATGATCATGCGCCGGATCGGCGACCGGATGACCTCGGTCGCCACCGTGAACGAACCGGCCTGCGTGGCCTGGATCGGCCATTTCGAAGGCAGCCACGCCCCGGGGCTGCAAAGCCGCGCGGCGGCGGCGCGCGCGATGCATCACATATTGCTGGGCCATGCCGAAGCGCTGGAACGGCTGCGCGCGCTGGGCCAGCGCGACCTGGGGATCGTGCTGAACTTCGAAGCTATCGCGGCGGTCTCGGACAGCGACGCCGACCACGACGCCGCCACCCGGCGCGACGCGATCATGAACCGCTGGTATGTCGAGGCCATCACCAAAGCGCGCTACCCCGCCCCGGCGCTCGCCGGGCTGGGCGGGGATCTGCCCGAGCGCTGGCAGGACGACATGGCGCGCATCGCCGCCCCGCTCGACTGGCTGGGGGTGAACTACTACACGCGCGCCCGCGTCGCCGCCGCGCCGGACCAGCCCTGGCCGGGGCTGCGCCTGGCCGACGGGCCGCTGGCGAAAACCGCGATGGGCTGGGAAATCTACCCCGAAGGGCTGCACGAGGTGCTGATGCGGCTCAAGCGCGACTACATCGCCGACCTGCCGCTGCGCATCACCGAAAACGGCGCCGCCTTTGACGACCGTGTGCAGGACGGCGGTGTGGCGGACAGCGCACGCTGCGCCTTTTTCGCCGGCCACCTGCGCCAGGTGCTGCGCGCGATCGGCGACGGCGTCAACGTGGGCGCCTATTTCGCCTGGTCGCTGCTGGACAATTTCGAATGGGCTTTTGGCCATGAAAAGCGCTTCGGGCTTGTGCATGTGGACTTCACCAGTCAAAAACGCACACCAAAGCAAAGCTACCACCTGCTGCGCCAGGCCCTGGCCTGATCGAGGAACCGGACGACACCGCCATGACCAGCCGACCATGACCACCCCTGCCACAGCCCCCCGCCTGAGCCTGGTCGCCGACATCGGCGGCACCAACACCCGGCTGGCGCTTGCGCGCGGCACCGAGCTGCTGCCCGAAACAATCGCGAAATGCGCCAACCGCGACCACGGCGACCTGCCGTCGCTGATCCGCGGCTATATCCGGGGCCAGGGCGGGGTCGCCTGCGCGGGGGCGTGCATCGCCGTGGCCGGGCCGGTGCACGACGGGGTGGGCGAGCTGACCAACCTGGACTGGACCATCGACCTGGACACGCTGGCGCGCGCCACCGGCGCCGGCCATGTCGCCATCGTCAACGATCTGCAGGCCCAGGGCCATGCGCTGGGCCATCTCGACCCGGCGTCGCTGACCCGGCTGCTGGACGGTCCCCGGGCCCGGCCCCAGGGCAGCACCCGGCTGGTGATCGGCATCGGCACCGGCTTCAACCTGGCGGTGGCCTACGACTGCGGCGGCGAACGCCTGGTGCCGCCGTCGGAAACCGGCCATTCGGCGCTGCCGGTGCACGATGGCGAAGACCAGGAGCTGTTTGCCGAGCTGCGCGACCGGCGCGGGTTCGCCTCGATCGAGGACGTGCTGTCGGGGCGCGGGCTGGAACGCCTGTTCGCCTGGCACGCCGGGCGCGCCGGGGACGCGCGCCGCCCGGATGCGGCGGCGGTGATGCTGCTGATCGGCCAGGGCTGCGACGCGGTCGCCGAGCGCACCGCCGCGCAGTTCGCCCGCACGCTTGGCAATGTTGCCGGCAACCTGGCGCTGATCCACCTGCCCTTTGGCGGCATCTACCTGGCCGGCGGGGTCGCGCGCGCCTTTGCCCCCTACCTGAACCGCTACGGGTTTGCCGCGGCGTTTCGCGAAAAGGGCCGGTTCGCCGAATACATGGACCAGTTTTCCCTGTCGGTGATCGAAAACGACTGGGCCGCGCTGATCGGCTGCGCCCACCACCTGGCCGCTGCGGCCCCGACCGCCGGAACCTGAGCCGCGGTCCCCGGGCACCGGCGCGCGCCCGGGGGCGGCATCGCTCGAAGCCGAGGCTCGCACCCAGTGAAACCCTGCCCCCGGATCGCTGGCGATCCGGTTTGCGCGCGCCCCCCGCCCGGCGTGATCAAGGGCGCGCATTATCGCGGTATTTCAAGGTGTTACAACGTCGCCCAGGCGGATACCACTGCCCGACCTCGGGGCGCGCCCATCCTCGGGGCCGGGCGCGAATCCCGCATTCGCACGGCGTTTCCGGTGACAAGCTTTCCGGTTCCATCCCGCCCGGGACCGGGGCCGATCACCCCGCGCCGCCGCGGTCCTTCCAGCGCACCATCTGGCGCAGGATCCCGTGCAGCATCTTCACATCCGCCGAGGTCAGCCCCAGGCGCGCCCACATGTTGCGCAGGTTCAGCTTCATCCCCGGGGCCTTGTCGGCGGGGAAAAAGAACCCCGCTTCGGCCAGCCGTTCTTCGTAGTGATCGCCCAGCTTTTCGATCTCGAGCTTGCTGGCCAGCGCCACCGGCGCCTGCCCCACCGCCGCCACCGGCGCGGCCCCCGCCTGCCGGCCCCATTCATAGGCCATCAGCAGCACCGACTGGGCCAGGTTCAGGCTGGCGAACGCCGGGTTGACCGGCACCGACACGATCGCATCGGCCAGCGCCACGTCTTCGTTTTCCAGCCCGGCGCGTTCGGGGCCGAACACAATGGCCACCTTTTGCCCCGAGGCGCACAGGGCATGGGCCCGGGCCATCGCCTCTTGCGGGGCGAGAACCGGCTTGGTCAGCCCGCGCAGCCGCGCCGTGGTGGCAAAGACATGGGCGCAATCGGCAATCGCGCCGTTCAGATCGGGCGCCACCTGGGCCGCGTCCAGCACCCGCCCGGCGCCGCTGGCCATCGCCACCGCGCGCGGGTTCGGCCAGCCATCGCGCGGCGCGACGATGCGCATGTGCTCAAGCCCGAAGTTCAGCATCGCGCGCGCCGCCGCGCCGATGTTTTCACCCATCTGCGGGCGCACCAGGACAAATGCCGGCATCAGCCCGCCGGGGGCGCTGTCATCGCTCATCACTCACCTTCGCCATCGCGCCGCACGCGGCCCTGGCGCGGTGATACGCAAGCCCCGCCCCCGGCGCAAGCGCGCGGCCGGACCGCCTGCCGACCGCCGGGTCGCCACCGGACCACCGGGCCACGACCCGCCAACCGACCGCCTGCCGCGCGCACCGTCACCCCGTAGCCAACCCGGCAAAACCGGGCTATAGGGGCGCAACACCAGCAGATGGAGCCCGTCATGGCCGACACCGAGCGCCCGCAGATCTACCTGATCACCCCGGCCGAGATCGACCTGGAAACCTTCCCCGACCAGCTTGGCCGGGTGCTCGACAGCACCGAGATCGCCTGCCTGCGCATGGCGCCGGCCAGCCGCGACGAAGACCGCATCGCACGCATCGCCGATGCGCTGCGCGAGGTGGCGCATGCGCGCGACGTGGCGCTGGTGATCCAGGAACACGGGCTGATGGTCGAACGGCTCGGGCTGGACGGGGTGCACCTGGCGGATGGCGCGCGCCTGGTGCGCAAGATGCGCAAGGCGCTGGGGCGCGATGCGATCGTGGGGGCATTTTGCGGCGCCTCGCGCCACGACGGCATGAACGCCGGCGAAGCGGGGGCCGATTACGTGTCCTTCGGCCCGGTGGGCGAAACCGCGCTGGGCGACGGCGCGCGCGCCGAGCCCGAGCTGTTCGCCTGGTGGTCGGAAATGATCGAAGTGCCGGTGGTGGCGGAAGGCAACCTGGATGAAGGTTCGGTCGCAACCCTTTCCGGAATAACCGATTTTCTGGGTTTCGGCGACGAAATCTGGTCCCACGAAGACCCGGTCGCCCGGCTGCGCGCCCTGATCGACGCGATCGGCTAGGCGGCCCCGTCAGGACCGCCGCTCGCCCGGATCCCTGGCCGCGCCCTTGCCGCCGGTTTCACTCGCCCGCGCCATCCTGCGAATCGCGCCCGCCATCGCCCCCCGCCGCGACGCCGGTTTGCGCGTCGCGTTCGGCGGTGGCGCTGCGCACGGCTGCTTCGCAGGCGGCGGCCAGGGCCTTGCGGTCGGCGAAATCGGCCACCTTCAGCGGCGCGTGGTGCACCACCTCGACCGAGCCCTGCCTGGGCGCCGCCAGCACCGCCAGAAAATGCCCGGCAAAGTCCATGTCGCCCCACCAGCCATAGAACCGCCGGTCGACGCCGGCGGGCGCGCGATAGGTGACGCTGACCGGCTGAATCCAGGCGATTGGTTGCATCTCGTCGCTGAAGAACGCCGCGAAAAGCGTTGATTTGAAGGGCAAAATCGTGGTCGAATCGGTCGAGGTGCCTTCCGGAAAGAACAACAGCTTGTGGCCGGTTCGCAGGCGATCCTCGAATATCCGTTTCTGCAGCCGGGCGTCGCGCGGGTCGCGGCGGATGAACACCGTGCCGGTGGCCCGCGCCAGCCAGCCGATCAGCGGCCAGCGCGACACCTCGGCCTTGGACACGAAATACACCCGGTCGTGGGCGTTCAGCACGAAAATATCCAGCCACGAGGAATGATTCGCCACCACCCCGCCCGGCTGGTGCATCAAGTCGCCCCGGGCGGCGTGGCGCAGGCCGATGATGCGCAGGGTGGCGCGGCAGACCGCCTGGGTGATGAACGGCGTCCAGGGCCGGTGCAGCCCCCAGACCGGCCGCTCGACCAGCCGCACCAGCAAGAGCAGCGCCAGCCCGCCGAATATCACCGGGCTCAGCGCCGCCACCCGCAGCCCGGCGCGCAGCCAGCCCGCCGCGGTGATCGGCGGCATCTCGGGCAGGATATCCGGATCCCAGGCCGACCTCATGCGTGCGGCGTCTCCTGGCTGTAGAGCGCCCGCTGGCGCGGTGTCATCCGCCGGGTGTCGAGCACCAGGCAGACATCGGTGGTGTTGAAATCGCGATCCACAAAGGCGCCTTCGCCGACAACACCGCCGATCCGCAGGTAGGCCTTGATCAGCGGCGGAATGGCCGCCAGCGCCGCCCGGCGGTCGAGATCGCGCGCCGCCACCAGGTCCATGGTCTGAAAATGCGGCCCAAGCGCGCGCGGGCGCATCTGCGGCGGGGCCAGGTGGCGGTGGTGCAGGAACGACAGCGCCGGCGCCAGCGGGGCCGGATCGGTGCCGTGAAAACTGGCCACCCCGAACAGCAGGTCGATGCCGTGGCGCTGGACGTATTCCGCGACCCCGTTCCAGAGCAGGAACAGGCCCAGCCCGCCGCGATAGGCGGCATCGATGCACGACCGCCCCAGTTCGAGCATCTCGCGCTTTTGCGCGCGCAGCGGGGCGAGGTCGAATTCGGTCTGCGAATAGAACCGCCCGGCGCGCGCCGCCGCCGCGCCCGTCAGCAGCCGGTAGGCCCCGACCACGTGATCCAGCGCGGCTTCGTCCCGGCGGCGGTCGACCAGCACGAGATGTTCGAAAAACGGATCCAGCGCGTCGCGTTCGAGCCGGCGCGCGTGGTCCACGAGGTCTCCGTCGCCGCCGAGTTCCTCGACGAACACCCGGTAGCGCAGCCGTTGCGCGCCGATCAGATCGGCTTCGCTGCGCGCCAACCGGATCGCCAGATCGTTGTCCACGACAATCATCGCCCGAACCGCGGATTTGCCGGGATCAGGCGACGCACGCAGGCCGTCCCGCCCCCGGTCATACACCCGGTCACACACCCGGTCACACACCCGGTCACACCCACGCCCCGGCGCCGGTCCGGGCAGGCGGCTGTCGGCGGGCGACGCCTCATTTGACACACGTTTAAGTTGTAGTATACCAATGGTTAAGTCGTCTTAAGAGAGTTCACCATGTCGAATACGACCTCAAGCGGCACCGTCCGGGCGTCGATCGCCACTTTTCCGGCGTTTTCGAACATCACCGTGACGCGGCCGGGGATCGCCGACTGCACCTGGCCGGTGCCCCAGTCGGGCCGGGCCGGATTGCGCACCAGCATGCCCGGTTCCAAGGTTGCGTTCACGTCGTTCATGCCCCCATCATCGCAGAGGTTTCGCCCATGACAAGAGCCATCCGGAACTTGCCCGATCTTTTGGGCTCGCGCATCTGCCACGACCTGATCAGCCCGATCGGCGCGATCAGCAACGGGGTCGAGCTGATCTCGATGAGCGGCGATCTTTCGGGGCCGGAAATGACCCTGATCGCCGAAAGCATCGACAGCGCCAACGCGCGCATCCGGTTTTTCCGCATCGCCTTCGGGGTCGCTTCGCCCGAACAGCGCATCGGCCGCAACGAGATCACCGGCATCCTGCGCGACATGTCGCGCGGCGGGCGGATGGTGATCGACTGGCAGCCGGACCAGGATCTGCCGCGCCCGCAGGTCAAGCTGGCGTTTCTGGTGCTGCAATGTTTCGAAAGCGCCATGCCGCGCGGCGGGCGGGTCAGCGTCAGCGTCGTGGGCGACAGCTGGGCGCTGTTCGGGGAATGCGACCAGATACGTTTTGATCAGGATCTGTGGCATATGCTGATCGACCCGGAAACCGAAGGACCGCTGGACGCGGGGCATGTGCATTTCGCACTGGCCGGTCACTGCGCCCAGGACACCGGGCGGCAGTTGCAGGTGGAAAGCTCCGCCAGCAGCGCGCGCGTGCGGTTCTGAGCGCCGGTCCGGGCGCGCCGGGTCCGCCCCGCGCCAAGGCGCTTGCAAGCGCCTTGGCCAAGGTTTTTTCAAAAACCTTGGCCCCCGCCGCCCCGAGACCCGCGCCGGCGCCGGCGCGGCGTCAGAACCGGCTGATCCGGCGGATCGCGCGGGCGCTCTGGCGGGCCTTGCGGGCCATGGCTTTCGCCTCGCGGGCGCGCTTCTTTTCCTCGGGCGTCATCGCGTCGCCAGTCTCGGGGTCGGCGCCGGCCTCGCCGCCGGGCCGCCGCCTGCCCCGCCGCGCCGCCATGTCGATGCCCGCATCGATCCCCCGGCTCATGATCTTGCGCATGAACAATCGCATGAACATGTTGATGATCTGGTTGATATTCATCTGCCTGCCCTTTTTGTTTCGGCTGTGGCGCGTCAGTCCTCGCCCGCCTCGGTTTCCCCGAACAATTCGCTTTGCTCGTCCGCGTCTTCGGGGTTTGCGTCGTCTTCGCCCGCCAGCGCCGGGTTGGGCCGGTTTTCCAGCAGCCCGGCGGCGCGCAATTCCTTGAGCCCCGGCAGATCGCGCGCGCTTTCCAGCCCGAAATGGTCCAGAAAGCCCTGGGTCACCACAAAGGTCACCGGCCGGCCCGGCGTCATCCGCCGCCGCCCGAAGCGGATCCACTCCAGTTCGAGCAGCTGGTCCACCGTGCCCCGGCTGACCGAGACGCCGCGAATTTCCTCGATCTCGGCGCGGGTCACCGGCTGGTGGTAGGCGATGATCGCCAGCGTCTCGATCGCGGCGCGCGACAGCTTGCGGATCTCGACGGTTTCCTTCTGCATCAGGAACCCGAGGTCCGGGGCCGTGCGCATCGCCCAGCCGTCGCCCACGCGCACCACCCGCACCCCGCGCCCCTCGTAGCGGCGGCGCAGCGCTTCCACCGCCGCCGCGCCATCGGCGCCATGGGGCATGCGCGCGTTCAGTTCGGCGACGCTGACCGGCTCGGCGGATGCGAACAGGATCGCTTCGACCATGCGTTCCTGTTCGGCCGCCGGGGGGGCTTCGAACAGGCTTTCCTCGACATCGTGCGACGGTTCAGCCATCAGTTTTCTTCCGTATTTCTATCGGTGCGAAGATGTCGCCCTGGCGCAGTTCGATCGCCCCGGCCTTGACCAGTTCGAGCGAGGCGGCAAAGGTCGCGGCGGTGGCCGAGCGGCGGCGCGCCGGGTCCGCTTCCCAGCCCTCGGGCAGGTAGCTGGCAAGGTCGGTCCAGTCGCCGGCATAGCCGATCAGCGCGCGCATCCGGTCCAGCGCCTGTTCCATGGTCAGGATGTGGTCGCGGTCCATCACATAGGGTCGAAATTCGTCGCGGGTGCGCAGCCGCGCATAGGCCTGCATCAGGTCCAGAAGCGTCGCCGTATAGGTCACCCGGCGCACCCGGGCGACGTTTTCAGGCACCCCGCGCACGAAAAAGTCGCGCCCCTTCTGGTCGCGGCCCATCAGCCGGGCGGCGGCTTCGCGCATCGCCTGCAGCCGTTCGAGCTGAAACGCCAGATGCGCGGCCAGCTCCTCTCCGCTGGGGCCTTCGTCGCGCGGATCGGGCGGCAACAGCAGCCGCGATTTCAGAAACGCCAGCCAGGCCGCCATCACCAGATAATCCGCCGCCAGTTCGATGCGCAGTGCCTTGGCCCGTTCGACAAAGCCCAGGTATTGCACCGCCAGATCGAGGATCGAGATCTTGCGCAGATCCACCTTTTGGGTGCGCGACAGCATCAGCAGCAGGTCCAGCGGGCCTTCGAACCCGTCCACATCGACGATCAGCGCTTCGGCGGCCAGACGCCGCTGCACCGGGGTGGTGTCCATTTCGAATTGCGCGTCGCTCATCGCCCGGCCCCCTGCCCCTGCGCGGCCCGGGGCGCTTGCGCCGCCAGCACGTCGTATTGCGCCGCCAGCGCCGCGATGTCATCGTCCGGAGCGGGCCGGCGGCGCGACATTGCCCGCCCGGCCCTGGCCGCCGCCGGCCCCGCAAGCGAACCGCAGGCTTCGGCGACCGCGATCATTTCGTCAAGCTCGCCGTTGCAATGCAGCACCAGATCGCAGCCCGCCGCCAGCGCCGCCCGGCAGCGCTCCGGCAGGGCGCCGCCAAGGGCCTGCATGGAAATGTCATCGCTCATCAGCACGCCGTCAAACCCCAGATCGTCGCGGATCATTGCCACCACGCGCGGCGAAACCGTCGCCGCCGCGCTGTCGATCCCGGTGTAGCGTATATGGGCGGTCATCGCCAAGGGCAGGTCGGCAAGCCTGGTAAACGGCACAAAGTCGCTGGCCGCCAGCGCGGCGCGCGAAGTCGCGACCTCGGGCAGGTCGTGGTGGCTGTCCAGACGCGCGCGCCCGTGGCCGGGTATGTGCTTGAGCACCGGCAACACCCCGCCCGCCAGCAGCCCGTCGGCCACCGCGCGCGCCAGCGCCGCCACCTGTTCGGCATCGCCGCCGTAGCAGCGGTTGCGCAGCACCGGGTGGGTTTCGGGGCGCGCGATGTCGGCGACCGGCGCGCAGTTCACGTCGATCCCCACCGCGCGCAGCTCGGCCGCGATCAGCCGGTAGCGCAGCCAGAACAGCCGGGCCGCATCCTGGCCCGCCGCCCGGGCCTGTTCCAGCGCTGCCGGCCATTGCCGCCAGTGCGGCGCGCCCAGGCGCTGAACCCGCCCGCCTTCCTGATCCACCAGGATCGGCGCGTCCCGGCCCACCGCGTCGCGCAGTTCGGCGCAAAGGCGGCACAGCTGGGCGGGGGTGTCGATATTGCGGGCGAACAGGATGAAGCCACAGGGCTGGGCCTCGGCGAAAAAGTCACGTTCGGCGGGCGACAGCCGCGTCGAGGCGCAGCCCAGAATGTGGGCGCCCTGCCCCATTCAGCGCGAAACCACCGGGATGCAATCCGCGTCCTTGAGGATCAGCGCC
>JAJRUE010000128.1 GCA_024277955.1 Alphaproteobacteria bacterium
GTGTGCCAGATCGCGCTGGTGGAGCGCCACCGGGCGACCGGGCATGTGGTGAACGGCTTCGTGTCGGGTTTCGGCTACAAGGGGCGGATGGCGATGGCCAGCACGGTGGCGCATGACAGCCACCACATGATCGTCGTGGGCACCAGCCGCGAGGATATGGCGCTGGCCGCGAACCGGCTGGGCGAGGTGGGCGGCGGGATCACCGTGTTCAAGGATGGCCGCGAGCTGGCGCTGGTGGAGCTGCCGATTGCCGGGCTGATTTCCGACGCGCCGGCGCGCGAGGTGGCAGCGAAGGCCGACCGCATGGTGGCGGCGATGGAGGAATGCGGCTGCAGCCTGAACAACGCCTACATGCAGCACAGTCTTTTGGCACTGGTCGTCATACCAGAGTTGCGAATCTCTGATCTTGGGCTGGTGGACGTGACGAAATTCGAAGTGACCGACCTGTTCGAGGAAAACACATGACCGGCAACGCCATCCCGACGGAAACCCCGCCGGCCCCGGCGCGCCAGGAGTTTTCCGACCCGGCCGAGGCGGTCGCGCGGCTCAGGGCGCTGTATGACGAAGCGGTCGAGTTTCTGTGCGACCGGTTCACCAAGGCGATGGCGCGCGGCATGCCGCCGGCGCGATTCAGGGCCTATTACCCGGAAATTCGCATCACCACGACCAGTTTCGCCAAGGCCGACAGTCGGCTGAGCTTTGGTCACGTGTCGGAACCGGGCACCTATGCGACCACCGTGACCCGGCCCGATCTGTTCGCCAATTATCTGGAACAGCAGATCGGCCTGGTGATGGCCAACCACGGGGTGCCGGTGACGATCGGAGTGTCGGACACGCCGATGCCGGTGCATTTCGCGGTGGCGCAAAAGGGCGGCGTTACGGTCCCTCAAGAGGGCGCGGCGGGGTTCACCCTGCGCGACTATTTCGACGTGCCGGACCTGGCCACCACCAATGACGACATCGTCAACGGTGTCGATGAACCGGCGGCGGACGGCTCGCGCGCGCTGGCGCCTTTCACGGCGCAGCGGGTAGATTATTCGCTGGCCCGGCTGGCCCATTACACCGCCACCGAGGCCGAGCATTTCCAGAACCACGTGCTGTTCACCAACTACCAGTTCTACGTACAGGAATTCGAAGCCTATGCCCGCCAGGTTCTGGGCGACCCCGACAGCGGCTATACCGAATTCGTCGGGCCGGGCAATGTGGTGATCACCGATCCCGGCGGTGAATGCCCGCAGCCCGCGAAACTGCCGCAGATGCCGACCTATCACCTGAAGCGCAAGGACCAGTCGGGGATCACCCTGGTCAATATCGGGGTCGGGCCGTCCAACGCAAAGACCGCCACCGACCATATCGCCGTGCTGCGCCCGCATGCCTGGCTGATGGTCGGCCACTGCGCCGGGCTGCGCAACAGCCAGCGGCTGGGGGATTTCGTGCTGGCGCACGCCTATCTGCGCGAAGACAAGGTGCTGGATGACGATCTGCCGGTTTGGGTGCCGGTGCCTCCGCTGGCGGAAATCCAGATCGCGCTGGAACAGGCGGTGGCGCAGGTGACCGAACTGGAAGGATACGAGCTCAAGCGGATCATGCGCACCGGCACGGTGGCGAGTCTCGATAACCGCAACTGGGAGCTGCGCGACCAGACCGGTCCGGTGCAGCGCCTGTCCCAGAGCCGCGCCATCGCGCTGGACATGGAAAGCGCCACCATCGCCGCCAACGGCTTTCGGTTCCGGGTGCCCTATGGCACGCTTCTGTGCGTTTCCGACAAGCCGCTGCATGGCGAGCTGAAGCTGCCCGGCATGGCCAGCGAATTCTACACATCGCAGGTGTCGCGCCACCTTTTGATCGGGGTGCGGGCGATGGAGGCGCTGCGCGAGATGCCGCTGGAACGCATCCATTCGCGCAAGCTGCGCAGCTTTGAAGAGACAGCCTTTCTGTAAAAGGGTCGTTTTTTCGCACAAAATGCACGAAAAACCGCCGGTGGGTGCCACTAATCGTTGTGCACCCCCCCAATATTCCGCTAGATTCGGCGCACAAACCCCAAGGAATGGGGCGAAACGAGGAGATTTTACATGGCAAAACCGCTGACCAAGACCCAGCTTGTCGCCGCGCTGGCTGACGAGATGGGCACCGACAAGAAATCCGCAAGCGCCGCGCTGGACGCGATCGTTGCCGTCATCACCCGCGAAGTGTCGGGCGGCGGTGCCGTGACCCTTCCGGGCGTCGGCAAGATCTATTGCCGCGAGCGCCCCGAGCGCATGGTCCGCAACCCGGCCACCGGCGAACAGATTCACAAGGACGCCGACAAGGTGGTGAAGATGACCATCGCCAAGGCGCTCAAGGACAGCGTTAACGGCTAGGCTTGCGCCGCCACAGGAATTCGGGAAGGGTCGCCGGCAGGCGGCCCTTTTCATTTGGTCAGGACAGGTATGGATTTTCGCGCAATCGGGATGGGGGTGCTGTTTGCGCTGATCTGGTCTTCGGCCTTTTCTTCGGCGCGCATCATCGTGGCGGATGCGCCTCCGTTGGCGGCGCTGGCGCTGCGCTTTGCGATATCGGGGCTGATCGGCGTCGGGCTGGCGCGGGCGATGGGCCAGAGCTGGCGGCTGGACCGGGCGCAATGGCGCGCGACGCTGGTGTTCGGGATCAGCCAGAACGTGCTGTATCTGGGGCTGAACTTTGTGGCGATGCAGCGGATCGAGGCGTCGCTGGCGGCGATCATTGCCTCCACCATGCCGCTGCTGGTGGCGCTGGCGGCCTTTGTCTTTCTGGGCGAACGGCTGCGGCTGGCGGCCTGGGCCGGGCTGGTGGCGGGGCTGGCGGGGGCGATGCTGATCATGGGCGCGCGGATCAACGCCGGGGTGGACCTGGGCGGGGTGGCGCTGGCCGGGCTCGGGGCGCTGGCGCTGACCGCGGCGACGTTGTCGGTGCGCACCGCCACCGGCGGCGGCAATCTGATGATGATCGTCGGGCTGCAGATGCTGATCGGCGCGGTGGTTCTGGCCGCGCTTTCCGCCGCATTAGAGACACATGAGCTGCGTCTCAGCCCAAGGCTTGTGTGGGCCTTTGCCTATACCACGCTGACGCCGGGGCTGCTGGCGACCTGGGTCTGGTTCGCGCTGGTGCGCCGCGTCGGCGCCGTCAAGGCCGCGGCTTTCCACTTTCTGAACCCGTTTTTCGGCGTGGCCATCGCGGCGGCGGTTCTGGGCGAATCGGTGCGCGGGGCGGATATTCTGGGCGCGCTGGTGATCGGCGCGGGGATCCTGGCGGTTCAGCTGTCGAAAGTGGCGCGCTGATCAGCCGATCACGCCGCGCGGACCGTCGCCGACCTGGGCGCGGTGCAGCAGCAAATGGTCGAGGATCACGCAGGCGGCCATCGCTTCGCCCACCGGCACGGCGCGGATGCCGACGCAGGGGTCGTGGCGCCCCTTGGTGACGATTTCGGTGTTTTCGCCCGATTTAGTGACTGTTTTGCGCGGCGTCAGGATCGAAGAGGTCGGCTTTACCGCGAACCGGACCACGATGTCCTGCCCGGTCGATATCCCGCCAAGGATGCCGCCCGCGTGGTTTGAACTGTATTCGGGCCCGTTCGGCCCCATGCGGATCTCGTCGGCGTTGGCTTCGCCGGTCAGGGCCGCCGCGGCCATCCCTTCGCCGATCTCGACGCCCTTCACCGCGTTGATCGACATCATCGCGGCGGCAAGATCGGTATCCAGCTTGCCGTAAACCGGCGCGCCAAGCCCGGCCGGCGCGCCGCGAACCACCACCTCGACCACCGCGCCGACCGAGCTGCCGGACTTGCGCAGATCGTCGAGATACTGCGCCCAAAGGTCGGCGGCGGCGGCATCCGGGGTCCAGAACGGGTTGCGGTCGATCTGGTCCCAGTCGAAGCGCGCCCGGTTGATCGCATGCGGACCCATCTGCACCATGTAGCCAGTGATCGACAGCCCCGGCGCCAGCGTCTTGAGCACCTCGCGCGCCACCCCGCCGGCAGCCACCCGGCTGGCGGTTTCGCGCGCCGAAGAGCGCCCGCCGCCGCGCGGATCGCGAATCCCATATTTCAGGTGATAAGTGATGTCGGCATGGCCGGGGCGGAACTTTTCGGCGATCTCGCCATAGTCCTTGGACCGCTGGTCGGTGTTGCGGATCATCATCTGGATCGGCGTGCCGGTGGTCTGGCCTTCATAAACCCCCGACAGGATTTCCACCGCGTCCGCCTCGCGCCGCTGGGTGGTAAACTTCGAGGTGCCGGGCTTGCGCCTGTCCAGCCACTGCTGAAGCATCGCCGCCTCCAGCGTCACCCCCGGCGGGCAACCATCCACCGTCGCACCGATCGCCGGGCCGTGGCTTTCGCCCCAGGTGGTGATGCGAAACAGATGTCCAAATGTGTTCAAGCTCATGGGCGCCTCTCCTCGTGGCGCAATCTCTAGGCGATGGCAGCGCAAAGCTCAATGTCCCGGCGCCCCGCCGTCAACTTCTTCTTTTCCCAAATATCCCCGCCGGAGGCATCCCGCGCTCCCCACTTGCGACACCGCCGGGTTGGGCGTATAGCGGTTGCCACCTCGGGGTGCCCGCCATGGGCTGAGATGCAATGACGCAAACCCGTTGAACCTGAACCGGTTAGAACCGGCGGAGGGAAGGTTGGAATTTCCATTCTATCCGCACCCTCCCGCCAAGACATGGAGGATTGCATGAAGCAACCGATCTTGATTGCGGGACTGATGGCACTGGCGACCAGCGCATTGGCCCAGGAAAAACCCGTGCTTACCGTCTACACCTACGACAGTTTCGTTTCCGACTGGGGACCGGGGCCCAAGGTGGAAGCGGCCTTTGAAGAAACCTGCGGCTGCGATCTGCAGTTCGTCGGCGTGGGCGATGGTGCTGCGCTGCTGGCGCGGTTGCGGCTCGAAGGGGCGCGCAGCAAGGCCGATGTGGTGCTGGGGCTCGACACCAACCTGACGGCGCAGGCCGCCGAAACCGGACTGTTCGCGCCGCACGGCGTCAGCGCCAGTTACGATCTGCCGATCACTTGGGACGATCCGCTGTTCGTGCCCTTCGACTGGGGCTATTTCGCCTTTGTCTATGACAAGACCCGGGTCGCCAACCCGCCCAGCAGCTTTGCCGAGCTGATCGCGTCGGACCTGTCGATCGTGATCGAGGATCCCCGGTCGTCCACACCCGGTCTGGGGTTGCTCTTGTGGGTGAAAAAGGTGTTCGGCGGCCATGCGCCCGAGGCCTGGGTCGGGCTCAACCGTCATGTGGTGACCGTGACCAAGGGTTGGAGCGAAGCCTATGGCATGTTCCTTGAAGGCGAAGCCGACATGGTGCTGTCCTACACCACATCGCCCGCCTATCACCTGATCGCCGAGGGCGACGACACCAAGGCGGCGGCGGCCTTTGACGACGGCCACTACATGCAGGTCGAGGTGGCGGGCAAGCTGGCGTCGTCCGACCAGCCCGAACTTGCGGATGCCTTCTTGCAATTCGTGGTTTCGGACCGGTTCCAGGCGCTGATCCCGACGACCAACTGGATGTATCCGGCGGTGCTGCCCGATGGCGGTCTGCCGGACGGGTACCAGACCCTGATCCAGCCGGAAAAGGCCCTGATCTACACGCCGCAAGAGGCGCGCGATCTGCGCCAGGGGGCGGTGGATGAATGGCTGAGCGTGGCGACGCAATAGCGCGCCGCGCGGGCCTCGCGGCCTGGGCCGGCAGCGCCGCGGCGGGCCTGGTGCTGGCGCTGGTGCTGGGCACGCTGGCGGCGGTGTTCTGGCGGGCTGAATCGGCGGCGCAACTGGGCCCCGCCGACTGGGCGGCGCTGCGATTCACGGTGATGCAGGCGGCGCTGTCGGCGGGGCTTAGCGTGGCGCTGGCGGTGCCGGTGGCACGCGCGCTTGCCCGGCGGCGCTTCGTCGGGCGGCGGTTTCTGGTGGCGCTGATGGGGGCGCCGTTTATCCTGCCGGTGATCGTGGCGGTGCTGGGATTGCTGGTAGTTTTCGGGCGAAACGGCTGGATTAGTGACGCTTTGGCGTTGGCGGGGTGGCCTCGGCTGAACATATACGGGTTGCGCGGGGTGGTGCTGGCGCATGTGTTTTTCAACCTGCCGCTGGCGGTAAGGCTGTTGCTGCAGGGCTGGCAGGGGGTGCCGGCCGAACGGTTCCAGCTGGCGGCTTCGCTGGGGTTCGGGGCCTGGGCGATGTGGCGCCATGTGGAAGCGCCGCTGCTGCGCCGGGTCTTGCCGGGCGCGCTGGTGGTGATCTTTCTGGTCTGCGTCACAAGTTTCGCGGTGGTGCTGGCGCTGGGCGGCGGGCCGCGCGCCACCACGGTCGAGCTGGCGATCTACCAGGCGGTCCGGTTCGATTTCGACCTGGGCAAGGCGGCGGTTCTGGCGCTGATGCAGGTGGCGCTGGCCGGCGCGGCGGCGTTGGCCCTGCTGGCGGTGCATGTGCCGGCGCCGGCGGCGGGCGGGCTGGACCGGGTGGTGGCGCGGTTTGATGGGCGCGGCGCGTTGGCGCGCGCGCTGGATGCGGCGTGGATCGCGCTGGCGGCGGCGCTGCTGCTGTTGCCGCTGGCGCCGGTGGTGGCGCGCGGTGCGGCCGGGCTGGCGGGCTTGCCTGGGGTGGTGTGGCTGGCGGCGGGGCGGTCCCTGCTGGTGGCCGGCGGGTCGGTGGCGGTGGCGCTGGGGCTGGCCTTGCCAATGGCCTTTGGGGTGCAGGCGCTGGCGGGGCGCAGGCTGTGGCGCGGGCTGGTCGAGGGCGCGGGCTATCTGGTGATCTCGGCGTCGCCCCTGGTGATGGGGCTGGGGCTGTTCATTCTGGTCTACCCCTGGGCCGACCCTTCCGGCCTCGCGCTGCCGTTGACGGCAGTGGTCAACGCGGCCATGGCGCTGCCGTTCATGCTGCGGGTGCTGATCCCCGCGGTGGCCGAGATCGAGGCGCAGTATGGCCGCCTGGCCGACAGCCTGGGCTTGGTGGGCTGGCAGAGGTTGCGGCTGTTGCACCTGGTGCGGTTGCGCCGCCCACTGGGGTTCGCCGCGGGGTTGGCGGCGGCGTTGTCGATGGGGGATCTGGGGGTGATCGCCTTGTTTTCCGACGGCGAACGCGCGACCTTGCCGTTGCAGCTGTATCGGCTGATGGCGGCCTACCGGATGGATCAGGCGGCGGCGGCAGCGCTGTTGTTGCTGGGGCTGGCGCTGGCGCTGTTCTGGCTGTTCGCCCGAGGGGGGCGGGTGGATGCTGACGCTTGAAAACCTGCGAACCGAGCAGGACGGGTTCCGGCTGAGCGCCGATCTGAGCGTCGGCGCGGCGCGCATTACAGCGGTGATCGGGCCTTCGGGCGGGGGGAAGTCGACGCTGTTGAACGCGATCGCCGGTTTTGTGCCGCTGACCGCCGGGCGGGTGCTGTGGGACGGGCGCGATATCGGTGTCCTGCCCCCGGGCGAGCGGCCGCTGTCGATCCTGTTTCAGGACAACAACCTGTTTGCCCATCTTGACGTGGCGCAGAACGTGGGGCTGGGGCTGCGCCCGTCCTTGCGGCTGAGCGCGGCGCAACAGGCCCGTCTGGACGAGGCTCTGTCACAGGTCGGCATGGCGGGGTTTGCCGGGCGCAAGCCGGGGGTGCTGTCGGGGGGGCAGCAAAGCCGGGTGGCGCTAGCGCGGGTGCTGGTGCGGGCGCGTCCGCTGCTGCTGCTGGACGAACCCTTTGCGGCGCTGGGCCCGGCGCTGCGGGCCGAGATGCTGGATCTGGTGGCGGTGCTGGCACGCAGCAGCGACACGCGGGTGCTGATGGTGACCCACGACCCGGCGGATGCGCGGCGGATCGCCGGGGAAACCATGTTCGTCGAGGCCGGCATTGTCCATCCGCCGGTGGTGACCGAGGCGCTGTTTTCGGCGCCGCCAGAGGGGCTGCGCGACTACCTTGGGTAGTGGGTGGCCGGTTCGGGCCGGGGCCAAGGCGCTTGCAAGCGCCTTGCAAGGATTTTGCAAAATCCTTGCGCGCGCGGGGCGCGCGTGGCCATGAAAAAACGCGCCCCCGGGGCCGGGGGCGCGTCTGAATTCACCGGTTCTGGCCAGATCAGCTTTCGTTCGGGTGCTTGATCGGGCGCCAGATGCGCTTGTTGGTCAGATACAGCAGCACCGACAGAACCGACAGGAAGAACACCGCCAGGAAACCGACGCGCTTGCGCACCATCAGCTTGGGCTCGGCGGTCCACATCAGGAAGGCGGCAACGTCTTCGGCTTCGCTTTTCAGGTCGTTCGGGCTGCCGTCGGCGTATTCCACGTCTTCGCCGGCCAGCGGTGGGCTCATCGCCATGAAGCCCGACGGAAACGCCGTGTTTTCATACAGCGTCGTGCCGGCCTGTTCCTTTTCTTCGCCGGTAAAGCTGGTCAGGATGGCGACGATATGTTCCGGCCCGCCGATGCCGCGGAACATCTGGCTGATGCCGGTGCCGTAGGGCCCCTTGAACCCGGCGCGGGCCTTGGCCATCACGCTGAGGTCGGGGGCGTTGTCCAGGCTGGACGACGGGAAGGGATCGGTCGGGATGCGCGGCCGGGTGTCGTCCAGTTCCGGGTCGTAGATGTCGTACTGGCTGGCATAGGCGCGCACTTCGGCATCGGTATAGCCCAGGTCGGTGAGCGTGCGCAGCGGCACGTATTTCAGACCGTGGCAGGCGGAACAGACCTCGGTATAGACCTGAAGGCCCCGTTGCAGCTGCGCCTGGTCATAGACACCGAAGGGCCCTTCGAAACTGAAGGCTACATCTTCGATCTCGATCTCTTCGTTGGCCGCCGCCGCGCCTGCCGTGAGCATCAGGGCCGACAGGGCGGAAAGGGTAAGTTTCTTGATCATCTGATGTGATCCTTTCTCATTCAGCCGGCGTCTTGGCAGACGGGTAGTGGTTGTTGAAGTCTTCCTCGATGGTCTCGGGCATCTTGGCGGGCTTCTCGATGATGCCCAGAAGCGGCAGGATCACCAGGAAGTAGGCGAACCAGTAGGTCGACCCGATCAGCGAGATCGTCGAATAGGGCGGTTGCGCCGGGCGGGCGCCGGCCCACATCAGGACGATGAAGTCGATGATCAACAGGTAGAACCACCAGCGGAACATCGGCCGGTACTTGCCCGAGCGGACGCGCGAGGTGTCAAGCCAGGGCACCAGCGCCATCACTATGATCGCGCCGAACATCGCCAGCACGCCAAAGAACTTGGCATCGACGATACCGCCGGTGACGAAGCTGGCGATCTGCACCACCCAGACATCCGAGGTAAACGACCGCAAGATCGCGTAGAACGGCAGAAAGTACCATTCGGGGACGATTTCGGCCGGGGTCGCGAGCGGGTTCGCCTCGATATAGTTTTCGGGCGCGCCCAGGTAGTTGGGCATGAAGCCGACCACCGCGAAGAAGACCACCAGGATCACCGCCAGCGCGAACAGGTCCTTGATCACGAAATAGGGCCAGAACGGCAGGGTGTCTTTCTTGACCTCGGCTTTCGAACCGCGGCGCACCTCGACCCCGCTGGGGTTGTTGTTGCCGGTGGTGTGGAAGGCCCAGATATGCACGATGACGAGCGCCGCGATGATGAACGGCAGCAGGTAGTGCAGTGAGAAGAAGCGGTTGAGCGTGGCGTTGTCCACCGCCGGGCCGCCCAGCAGCCAGGTCTGCAGCGCGTCGCCGACAAACGGGATGGCGCCGAACAGGCCGGTGATCACGGTGGCGCCCCAGAACGACATCTGCCCCCAGGGCAGCACGTAGCCCATGAAGCCGGTGGCCATCATCGCCAGGTAGATCAGCATGCCGATGATCCAGGTCACTTCGCGCGGCGCCTTGTAGGAACCGTAGAAAAGCCCGCGGAACATGTGGATGTAGACCGCCAGGAAGAACAGCGATGCGCCGTTCATGTGGGTGTAGCGCAGCACCGCGCCGCCGTTGACGTTGCGCATGATATGCTCGATCGAGGCAAAGGCCATTTCCACGTGCGGCGTGTAGTGCATCGCCAGCACGATGCCGGTGACGATCTGCAGCACCAGCGCAAAGGCCAGCACGATCCCCCAGATCCACCACCAGTTCAGGTTCTTCGGCGTCGGGATCATGATCGTGTCATACAGCAGGCGGACGATCGGCAGGCGAACGTCCAGCCACTTTTCGAACCCGGTCTTGGGTTCGTATTTATCGTGCGGAATTCCAGACATGTGTTGGCCCCCTATCCGAGAA
>JAJRUE010000129.1 GCA_024277955.1 Alphaproteobacteria bacterium
ACGCCCATGGCGATCAACGCGTCACCGCTGAGCGAATAGAAACCAACGATGCGGTGGCGGGCAGTTTGCATGAACCAGCCGCGCAGGGGTTCGGGATAGAACGCGGCCATTTCGCGCGACCAGCGTTCAAACTTTTCCGGCGGTAGCGCGACGCCGGCAAAGCGCGTGGCCGGGCCATGAAACCCGAAACGTGTGCGCGGAGAAATGCAGGTTTGCGGCAGGCCGAGATACAGCGTGCAGGCCGACAGGCAGAACCTTCCCGTGATTTCCACACCGACGCCGTCGCGCCTGAGCCGCCGGACGCGGCGCAACCGCTCGACCAGGGCGCCGCCGGCATCGTCCCCGACGACCAGCCTTGGGCCGGCCCCAGGCCTGGCGTCCTGCGCCGCGCGCACCCCCAACGGGGCCGGGACGATCACCCAGACCACCCCAGCCATGACCACCGCACGCAGCGCCCGCCGGAACACCCCGGCGACCCCGCGCGTTCTTGCGCCGAATCCAACAACCAACAGTCCACCCCACGGACGATTTCACCCGGCTCCCCACGAACCGTCCGGCCACCCTAGCACCGCCGGATGACCAGAAAATGTATGGCGGAAGCGGCGGAGAAATATTGAAATTCGGATTTTCGGGGAGTTTTCTCAATAATTTTAAGCCGAAATTAACCAAACAAATCGCCATTTGGTCATCGCCGAAAGTGGGTAGGTCGGGATGGAAGGTCAACGGAAGAACGCAACATGAGCTACACTTTTTTCGACGACACATCGGTGGTTCAACCGGCGCAGGCGCCGGGATACGCGCCCGGATTCGCGCCGGTCGGGACCGTGCGCCCCGGTCTGTATCTGCGCGGCGGCAAGCGGGCCTTTGACATCGCGGTGTCGCTGCTGGTGTTGCCGATCGTCCTGCCGACGGTTCTGTGCCTCTGGGCGGTGATGTTCTTGAACGGCGGGTCGGGGTTTTATGCCCAACACCGGGTCGGGCGCGGCGGGCGGCTGTTTCGCTGCCTGAAGATACGCACCATGGCGCCGGATGCGGACAGGCTGCTGGAAACCTACCTGGCGGGTGATCCGGAGATTGCCGCCGAATGGCATCGCAACCAGAAACTGCGCAACGATCCGCGGATCACCCGGTTCGGCCGTTTCCTGCGCCGCACCAGCCTGGATGAGCTGCCGCAGATCTGGAATGTTCTCAAGGGCGACATGAGCCTGGTCGGCCCGCGCCCCTTCACCCCGGATCAGAAGGCGCTGTATGACGCGCAATCGCCGGCTGGCTCGTATTACCGGCTGCGGCCGGGGATCACCGGCCCCTGGCAGGTCGGGTCGCGCCATCTCGGGGCGTTTGGCGACCGGGTGCATTATGACGAGGGTTACGCCGCCAACGTCACGTTTCTGCGTGACCTGGGCATCGGGTTGAAAACGGTTGCGGTGGTGCTGAAGGCAACCGGCACCTGACGCCAGCGGTTCGAGAATCACCGCGCGGCCCGCAGGGGCGGTTCAAGCCCCCGGTCGGGCCCTATTGCCGCAGTTGCCGACAATGTTACCGGCAATGAGCGCGTGCATGGCACCCCTCACGGTGCTCGCACCGGTCTGGGTCCGGCGATACCGTATGGAAACTAATCGCATTATATCATGACCTTGCGTCGGGCGCCCAAGGCCGTGGCCGAGAACGCGCTTTCGCGGCCTGGCCGCGTTTCGGTCAAACGGCGCCGGACCGGTCCGCGTCGGGCCCGGTTGGACAAACTTGACAATTGTGGTAATAAGCATTCAAACATTCAAATACCAACACAAAGTTCGGGAGGCCTAATATGTTGGATGAAGTCGCCGAAGGTGATCTGGACAATGCCAAGAGCATGTCCATCATCGTGACCAAGGGCAGTTTGGATTGGGCGTACCCGCCGTTCATTCTGGGAACGACCGCCGCTGCGATGGACATGAAGGTGACGATGTTCTTCACCTTTTACGGCCTCACGCTCTTGAAGAAGAAGCTGAACCTCAAGTTTACCCCGCTTGGCAATCCGGCGATGGAAATGCCGATGATGGGCGGGCACATGGCGATGCCGAACATTCTGGGCGTCCTGCCCGGCGTTGGTAGTGCCGCCGGCACGATGATGAAGAACCTGATGAAGAAAAAGGGCGTTGCCTCGATCGAGGACCTGCGCGAAGCGGCGGTGGAAACCGACGTGCGCATGATCGCCTGCCAGATGACGCTGGACCTGTTCGAATATTCCGAAGACGACATGATCGACGGGATCGAACTGGGCGGCGCCGCCACCTACATGGAAGTGGCGTCGAAGTCCGACATCAACCTTTTCATCTGACCCGATCAACCCGAATATCCAACCCAAAAGAGAGAAGTCATGGCTGAACACGTGCTGAATGCCGAAGGGCTGAACTGCCCGCTGCCGATCCTGAAGGCGAAGAAAATGTTGAAATCCGTGCCGTCGGGCGAGATCCTCAAGATCCGCGCAACCGATCCCGGTGCCGTTGCCGACTTTGCCGCCTTTTGCCGCCAGACCGGCAACGAACTGGTGGCTTCGGCGCAGGAAGGCGACGTTTACACCTTCGAGATCAAGCGCACCTGACGGCTCTACCGTCTGAGAAATTCCGAATGACCCCGCACCATCCGTGCGGGGTTTTTCATTTGCGCGGGGGGGCATCGGGGGCTGGTGTTCACGCGGCCGCGGCGGCCTTGCAATCGCGCACGAATTCCAGAAAGCGGGACACCCACGGGGTGCGTTTCGTGTCGCGCAGATGGCAGAACCCGGCAACAAGGTTCCTGTGCACGATCGCATCGTGGTCGCCGTCGATCCCGTGGCCGCGCAGGATGGTGCGGGCGAAAACGCTGGCAGGGTCCAGATCGTCAATCCGGGCATAGTGGAATTCATGCGCTACCTGCTGGCCGTCGCGCGCCCAGGGGTGGGCGGCGGTATCGGTGAACCGGGTGTAGCCGCGGCCCTGGGGGCGGCTGCACATCACCGCATCGCCCCGGATCACACCGCACATCGGCGCGTTCTGGCCGCGCCAGCCCAGCGACCGGCACAGATACATCAGCCCGCCGCATTCGGCATAGGCCGGAAGACCGGCGTCGATGGCGCGGCGGATATCGTTGCGCAGCGCGGTGTTGCGGCCAAGCGCTTGCAGCTGCATCTCCGGAAAGCCGCCGCCGATGAACAGGCCGTCCGCCTCGGGCAGTTGTGCATCGCGCAGCGCATCGAAAGGGACCAGCGCCGCACCAAGCGCCTGGAACTTTTCCAGATCGTCCGGGTAGTAGAACCCGAAGCTTTCGTCGCGCGCGATGGCGATCCGCAGGCCCTCTGCGATCTTCGCGGGTGTGGGCGGGGCGGGCGTGGGCGGCAGTTGCGGCGCCGC
>JAJRUE010000130.1 GCA_024277955.1 Alphaproteobacteria bacterium
GGTGGACATCATCGAAGCGGGCTTTCCCATCGCCTCGGAAGGCGATTTCGAAGCGGTGCGCGACATCGCCGCGCGAACCGAAAACGCGGTGATCTGCGGCCTGGCGCGGGCCAATTTCAAGGATATCGACCGCTGCTGGGAGGCCGTGAAGGGCGCGAAACGTCCGCGTATTCATACGTTCATCGGCACATCGCCGCTGCACCGCGACATTCCGGGCCTTTCCATGGACGAAATGGCCGAGCGCATCCATGAAACCGTGACGCATGCGCGCAACCTGTGCGACAACGTGCAGTGGTCGCCGATGGATGCGACCCGCACCGAGGAAGATTACCTGTGCCGGGTGGTGGAAATCGCGATCAAGGCCGGCGCCACCACCATCAACATCCCCGACACCGTGGGCTATACGGCGCCGCGCGAAAGCGCCGATCTGATCCGCATGCTGCTGGAACGCGTGCCCGGCGCCGACGAAATCGTCTTTGCCACCCACTGCCACAACGACCTGGGCATGGCGACGGCCAATGCGCTGGCCGCGGTCGAGGGCGGCGCGCGCCAGATCGAATGCACCATCAACGGGCTCGGAGAACGCGCCGGCAACACCGCGCTGGAAGAGGTGGTGATGGCGCTCAAGGTGCGCCATGACATCATGCCCTGGACCACCGGCGTGGACAGCACCAAGATCATGAACATCTCGCGCCGGGTGGCGACGGTGTCGGGCTTTCCGGTGCAATACAACAAGGCGATCGTCGGCAAGAACGCCTTTGCCCATGAAAGCGGCATCCACCAGGACGGGATGCTGAAGAACAAGGAAACCTTCGAGATCATGCGCCCCGAACACGTGGGTCTGAGCGAAACCAACCTGGTGATGGGCAAGCATTCGGGCCGGGCGGCGCTGCGCGCGAAACTGGCCGAACTGGGCTATGAACTGGGCGACAACCAGCTGAAGGACGTGTTCGTGCGTTTCAAGGCGCTGGCCGACCGCAAGAAGGAAATCTTTGAAGACGACCTGCTGGCGCTGATGCGCGATGTGGAAACCAACGCCGAACACGACCGCATCCAGGTCAAGCAGCTGCGCGTCGTCTGCGGCACCGAGGGGCCGCAAAGCGCCGATCTCACGCTGGAAATCGACGGCGAGGACAAGTCGGTCAGCGCCACTGGCGACGGGCCGGTGGATGCGGCCTTCAACGCGGTCAAGGCGCTGTTCCCGCACCAGGCGCATTTGCAACTTTACCAGGTGCACGCAGTGACCGAAGGCACCGACGCCCAGGCCACGGTCAGCGTCCGGATGGAAGAAGACGGCAAGATCGTCACCGGCCAGTCGGCCGATACCGATACGGTGGTGGCCTCGACCAAGGCCTATGTGACGGCGCTGAACAAGCTGTTGGTGCGGCGGGAAAAATCAGCGCCCGATTCGGATGTGAAATCGGTGAACTACCGCGACGCGCCGTAATCTGTGCTCTAGGTCACATACCCATCAATCCTGTGCCACTGGCGCGATTGCTGCGAAAGCTCAGGGGTTCGGCGCGCGCCGGGCATGGTGGATCCATTCCCTGCGCGCGCCGTGCCGCTGAGGTGAAGCTGCAGCCGCGTCCTTCGGATTTGACGCATTTTCTGCATGACGGCGTCACAGAGCCTTGAAATAGCACCACTATTCCTGCGGCCCAGTTCCTTGTCACACAAGAAATTTGTCAAACCAGTGGCACAGGATTGATGGGTATGTGACCTAAGATTCGGGCCGGGCGGAAGCGGTTTGCAAACCGCTTCCAAGGCGTTTCCAAACGCCTTGGCCCGGCCCCGCGGCCAGTCTCAGCGCCGCGGCTTGCCGCGCCAGGTCACCAGCCAGGCGGCCAGCCGCCCCCACAACCCCTTGGCCCGCGCCCGGGCCGCGTCGCCCGCTTCGTCCAGGTCTTCCAGGACCGGATCGATCGTGCGTTCGCGAAACTGCAGCCACATCCGGCGCAGCATGAAAATGGCCAGCGCCAGCAATGTCAGGATGACGATGTTCACCCACGGAATGATCCGCACGTCCGGCCCGTCCACCGGACGGATGCCCACCGCGTTCGGGTAGATCGACAGAAACTCGTTTCGCCAGCCGTAATGGGTGATCACCACCCATTTGGGGTCGTCCTTGGTGGAAATCAGGTCCGCCGCTTCCGCCTGCAGGTTCGAGGTATCCAGCTTGAAATAGGGCGGCCAGCCCCAGCCGGTGTCTTCGTTGCGATAGACCATCGGCTTGCCGTTCGGGCGGATCGTCTGGATGAAGAACACATCGCGGTTCACCGTGCCCGCGGCATTGCCGGTATCGGGCGACGCCCAGAAGATCGAGTTCGCCCCGAAATCCACGCGCTTTTCATATGTGCCGGTAATGCGCACGATGTCGTGCTGGGGCAAGGTGTAGTGCAGGAAGGCAAAGACCAGCACCGCAAGCACCGTCCAGAAGGTCCATTTCGCATAGCGCATCGCGCACCTCACATGAAGTTTATGACATAGAGCATGCCGATCACCAGCAGCACCGGGATGACGTAGACCAGGATGATCAACTTGCGGCGCAGGCTGCCTTCGTATTCGGCCATTCCCTTTTCGATATAGGCGTCGCGGTCGCCGGTTTTCACCTCTTCATCCCATTCTTTTTCGAGCTTTTCCCGCCGGACCGAGCGCGAATACACCGACAGCAGCACATAAAACACCGTCAGCACCACAAAGCCGATCACGGCCATTCGCAATATGCCCATCAGCGGCGTCTCCTCTTTTGCCAGGGACCGTCGAACTGATCTTTCTTGCGTGATTTCCTGCGTTTCGGCTGCGGTTGGCGCGCCTGGCTGACCGCCCCCCAGGGGCCGACCACCGCGATCACGTCGTCCACCGCCGTGTCGGGGTCGGGGTCAGGGGCGCCGTCGCGCATCGGTTCGTCTCCGCCAAACAGCGCCAGCCGGGTGCCGGCCTTGTCCACCTGGTATTCGCGCAGCAGAAAATCGACGACATATTGCTTCTTCTGCTCGGGCCAGCCGCGGTAAAGGTCGTAAAACAGCTGCTTGTGGCAGATGAACAGTTGGCGCACGTCCAGCGGCGTCAGTTCGGCCAGAAGCTGGTTCACCAGGTCGCGCAGCGGGCCGGGACGCGCGCGCAGAGTGTAGAAATAGGCCGGGTGTTCGGAATTGATCTTGGGCCATTTGCCCCCCGCCGTGGCCCAGGACTTGAGCGCCGCCAGCCCCTGAAACTCGGGCGGCAGGCGGCTGCCCAGTCCGTGCGCGATCTTGCGCAGGTCACGCCGGCTGGCGCCGCCCAGGTCGATCCCCAGTTCGGCGGCCTGCGACACCAGGATAAAGTCCATCTTCTGGCCCAGGATGGCGGCGGCGTCGGTGCGCCGCGCCCGCACAATCGGTTCCACCAGGTCGTTCAGGTCCAGAAACCGGGCGATGCGGTTGCGTTCGCCAAGCTCAAAGGTAAAGGCGATCGGCAACGCACCCAGCGCCTGTTTCGCCCCGACCGAGATCGCCGCCGGATGCTCGACCGACCGAAAGACGTAAAGCCCGCCGAAATGCGAGGTCCAGAAATCGTCATGGGTGACACTGAGCGGCGCCAGTTTCAGCGGGTTGCGGGTGACATCGCCGGTCTTTTCCGCCAGCACCATCATTTCGGCAATCAGCACGTCGTCCCACCAGGCGTCCGGTTCGCTGCGGAACCGTTCGATCAGCTCGGCCAGCTTGCCGGCTTCGGCCACCAGGCTGCCGGTGGTATCGGCCTCGACGCTGACCGCGCGGATGTCGAAAAGCCGCGCCGGGCTGTCCAGATCGAAGACCGAATTCGCCAGCTCGCCCGCCACCGCATCGCGCGCGGTCAGCGCAAACAGCCCGGCTTCGTTTTCCTCGATGAAGCGGCGCAGGATGGCGCGCGAGGTCGAAAAGGTCGCGTTCAGCAGCGGCGCGGTTTTCTGCGCGGTGGTCAGCAGGATGAACTGCCGGTTACAGCCGTTGGGGTTCAGGTAAAGGTCATCGCCCAGCTCGTCGCCGATCTCGGGGGAATAGCCGGAAATGTCGATGTGGAAATCGGCCAGCGCCGTGGTCTTGCCGGTCAGCGATTTCAGCGCCCGATTGTAGCGATCCACCAGCGCCGGGCTGTCCACCGGGATCAGGTTGCCGAACATCAGGCCAGTTTCGATGAGCCGTTTCATGAGCGCCCCCGCCTGGCGATTTCCTGGCCCTTGCGCCGTTCGCCCCCGGTTGCGCGCACGAACCAGACCAGCACCAGGATCGGCCCCCAGAACAGCGCCGCCCCCAGCGAACGGCCCATGAAAAAGCCGATCATGCCGGTCGGATCGGCCGAAAACGGCCCCGCCAGCGACACCCCGCCCGCCACATAGACCAGCGCAAAGATCACGCCGCCCGCCAGCACCAGCGTGGCCGCCGACAGCGCCACCGCCGCCGCCAGCCGAGCCTGCGATAGCGTCGCCGGGCCGGCATAGAGGCGCGGCAGCAAGATCGCGCCGGCCAGCAGCAGCGTCAGCGGCAGGCCGGTGTTGGTGAAACCTATGGGCGCGGGGGCGTTCATGTGTCGGCCTTTTTCGCCAGGTAGCGGCGCTTGGCCTCTTCCATCCGGCTCATGTCGCGCACCGCGGCTTCGATCGCGGCTTCGTCGGACTTGTCGGCATAGCGGAATTCGCTGTCGGCGTAGCGGTTGATCTCCTGGATCACCATGTCGACGGTGATCGGCTTCATCATCTCGCGGATCATCGCCAGCTTTTCGTCATAGGGGCGGAACAGGAACAGCTCGGGCTGTTCCATCCAGTCGTCGGGCAGCTCGAAATCCATCGAGCGCACCTTGACCGCATCGGTGATGTTCTTTATCGCGCGCCCGGTAAAGCGCGCATCCTCGGCCTGGATCGCCTTGAGGTAACTTCCCAGTTTCGCCAGCGTATCCAGCGGCCCCATCTCGCGCGTCACCCGATCCCAGATGCGCGCCAGCTTGTCTTCGTGCGGTCGGCTGTAGCTGTCGAACGACGCCGCCACCGCGCGCTTGATTTCCTGCGACGCGAACAGGTCGTGATCGCCCACCGGGATCGCGTGGTTCTTGCCCAGCAGCAGGTGCAGGATGTCGATGTAATCCTCGCGGCTTTGCGGCCCGTCCACCAGAAAACGCGCCCCGGCGCGCTGGCGTAGCGCATCGTCCACGTTTTCCGGGTAGTTGGAAAACATCCCGAAGGTGCAGTTGCCGCGCACCACCGTGTTGGCGCCGGCAAAGGCCTCCATCAACACGGCGGTGACTTCCTGCTGGCCGGCCGAGGACTGCCGGTCGCCACGCTTGCCGGCCACCTGGTCGATGTCGTCGATGGTGCCGAACCCGATCACGTTCACATCCATCACGCTGTCGATGAAGGCGCGGGCATTCTGCCCCGACTTGCCCTGGTAGCTGTCGATCTGGTCGATCGAGAAATTCTGATAGCGAAAGGCATAGCCGGCGTTCTGGCAATAGTCGTTGATCAGCCCGGCCATCATCTGGATCAGCA
>JAJRUE010000015.1 GCA_024277955.1 Alphaproteobacteria bacterium
GCGCCGCAAGCACCCGTTCCAGCTTGGGCATGTTTTCTTCGGCATTTGACACGCGCTTCATCATGTCCGAGCAACTGTTCAGCGACTTGTCCAGACTGGCGCGCGCCTTGCGCAGCTTGTCGAGGATCTTGTGCACCTTGTCGTCCTTGCTCTTGCGCAGCATCTTTTCCAGCTTGTCGCAGGCGTCGAGCCCCTTCACGATCTGGCTCGACAGCTTGCGCCCGCCCACCGAAAGACCCGCGACCTTGTTCTTCCACAGCTTCATGTTCGACGAACACTTGGGCAGGGTCGCGAGGAACGGCGCGTCGGTGCCCAGGATGCTCTTGAGCACGGTCCCCCCCATCTCTGAGCCGACCTGGGCCTTTTTCTTGGCCTCGCCCTGGGCGTTCTGGTAGCGCTTGGTCAGGGTGTCCAGATCGCCCTTGAGCACCTTTTCCACCTTCTCGGCCTCGCGCGCGGCGTCCTGGATCTGCTTGGCCAGCGCCGCAACGCTGCGCACCAGCCCGGCGATGCCCAGCACCAGCGAAGCCCCGCCCGTCGCCGCCGAGCCGGCCACCGCCAACGCCCCGCCGGCGGTGCTGAGCACGCCGACCGTGATGTCGAGGCCGGTCTGGATCTTGTAGTCCTTGTATTGCTGCTTGCGGGCGACGAATTTCTTCCAGCGCGCGGCAGGCAGTTTTTCCAGCACCGGCTTGTAACGCTGCATCGTGGTTTTCATCTGCGCGATCAACAGCTTGTCGATCTTGGCAACGTCGCTGGACTTGGAAACCTGGTCATAAGCGTCGTCGAATTTCTTGAGCAAAGCGATGAAATCCGCGATCACCTTCTGGCCCAGCTTTTCGGCATCCTCGGCCATGTATGCCGGGGTCACCAGATCGCCTTCGGCCTCGAGCACATCCAGGATATCGTCGTTCAGCTTGAGCTGCAGTTCAAAGTTCTTGATCTTCTTGATGTTGCGCGACTTGTATTTCTTCAGCGCCTCGGCGCCGATGTCGCGTTTCCAGATCACCACGCCCTTGCCGACCTTCTGCTTGGGCGCGGTCGCCGGTGCCTTGGCCCGGTCTTCGGCGGCCTTCTTCTTGGCCTTCAGTTCAACTTCCTTCTTCTGGATCACCGAGGGGTATTTCTTGAGCGCCGCGATGGTCTCGGCATGCCTTTTCTTGTCGCAACAGCCGATGGCCACCACGACCTTCCTCTTGACCTCGGACAGGGCCTTGAGCGCCTTGTCCCAGTCCATCTGATCCTCGGCCGCCTCGAAAAGCGTCAGCGCCTTGCCCAGCCCCGACGCCTTCATCGTCGTCGCCTTGTTCTTTTTCCACCACTTGTAGTTCAGTTCGGGAACCGCGTTTTTTTTCATCTGATCCTCCAGCAAAATCAGGTTTCAATCGTCATTCGAACGAATAGGTGAAGTCCTTGTCCTTCACGTCTATTGCCACTTTCCTAATCTCGTCGCCCTCGATCATGCGCTTGAGAAACTCGGCCGAGATATCGGGCAGCATGGTGTTGGTCACGATCGCGTCGATCATCCGTCCGCCGCTCTCGACCTCTTGACAACGCGCGACAATCTCGTCGACCACCGCGTCCGAATATTCGAACGGAACGCCGTGGCTTTCCTGCACGCGCTTCTGGATGCGGCCCAGCTGCAGCTTGGTGATCTCGCCGATCATGTCGGGCGACAGCGGATAGTAGGGGATGGTGACCAGGCGGCCCAGCAGCGCCGGCGGAAAGATTTTCAGCAGCGGTTCGCGCAGCGCCTTGGTCAGACCGTCCACATCAGGCAACAGTTCCGGATCGCTGCACATGTCCATGATCATGTCGGACCCGGCATTGGATGTCAGCAGGATCAAGGTGTTCTTGAAATCAATTACCCGACCCTCGCCGTCCTCCATAACGCCCTTGTCGAACACCTGGAAAAAGATCTCGTGCACGTCCGGATGCGCCTTTTCGACCTCGTCCAGCAGCACCACCGAATAGGGCTTGCGCCGCACCGCTTCGGTCAGCACCCCGCCTTCGCCATAGCCGACATAGCCCGGCGGCGCGCCCTTGAGACTGCTGACGGTGTGGGCCTCTTGATACTCGCTCATGTTGATGGTGATGATGTTCTGTTCGCCGCCATACAGCACTTCGGCCAGCGCCAGCGCGGTTTCGGTCTTGCCCACGCCCGAAGTGCCGGCCAGCAGGAAAACCCCGATCGGCTTGGACGGGTTGTCCAGCCCGGCACGACTGGTCTGGATGCGCTTGGCGATCATCTTCATCGCGTGATCCTGGCCGATCACCCGCTTGGCCAGATGGTCTTCCAGATGCAGCACGGTTTCGATTTCGTCGCGCACCATGCGGCCCACCGGAATGCCGGTCCAGTCGCCGACGACGCTGGCCACCGCCTGCGCATCGACGATCGGTAGGATCAGCGGGGTTTCACCCTGGATTTCGGTCAGCCTGGCGTTGGCGGCCTTCAGCTCGGCCATCGCGGCGGCGCGTTCCTCGGCGCTCAGCGGGCTGTTGGCGCCGTCTTCTTCGCTGTCGGCATCGTCCACCGGCGCGCCGCCCTCGCGCAGCCTGGCGCGCAGCTCGAGGATGGTCTTGACCACGTCCTTTTCCTGTTCCCACCTGGCGTTCAGCTCTTCCAGCCGCGCCTCTTCGGCCTCTTTGGCGGCCTCGATCGCCGCGCGCCGCTCGGTCACGTCATAGCCGGCGGTTTCGTCGCGCGCGATGATCTCGAGCTCGGTGGTGAAGGCTTCGATCCGGCGGCGGCTGTCGTCTACCTCGGCCGGGACCGCGTGCTGGCTGACCGCGACGCGCGCGCTGGCGGTATCCAGCACGCTGACCGACTTGTCGGGCAGCTGGCGGGCCGGGATATATCGCGCCGAAAGCGTCACGGCGGCCTCGATCCCTTCGTCGAGCACCTGCACCTGGTGGTGGCTTTCCAGGCTCGAGGCGATCCCGCGCATCATCAGGATCGCCTTTTGAATGTCGGGTTCGTCCACCTGCACAACCTGGAAACGCCGGGTCAGCGCCGGGTCTTTTTCGATGTGCTTCTTGTATTCCGCCCAGGTGGTTGCGCCGATGGTGCGCAGGGTGCCGCGCGCCAGCGCCGGTTTCAGCAGGTTGGCGGCATCGCCAGTGCCAGCAGCGCCCCCTGCCCCGACCAGCGTGTGGGTTTCGTCGATGAACATCACGATCGGCGTGGTGGATGCCTGCACCTCGTCGATCACCGCGCGCAGGCGGTTTTCGAATTCACCTTTCATCGAGGCCCCGGCCTGCAGCAGCCCGATGTCCAGCGCCAGAAGCCGCGCGTTCTGCAACGCCGGCGGCACGTCGCCGCGGGCAATGCGCAGCGCGAAACCTTCGACCACCGCGGTCTTGCCGACCCCCGCCTCGCCGGTCAGAATCGGGTTGTTCTGACGCCGACGCATCAGCACGTCGACGATCTGGCGAATTTCCTCGTCCCGCCCGACGATGGGGTCGATCTCGCCGTTGCGGGCCTGTTCGGTCAGGTCGGTGCAGAACTGCGCCAACGCCTCTTCCTTGCCCATGGCCGCCGGGGCCATGGCGCCCGAAGCCTCGCCCGGCGCCGCCCCGCCGGCGGTGTGCGAGCCGTCCTGGGGCACCAGCGCCACCTCGGGCGAGCCGTCGGTCGCTTCGTTGAAATCATCGGCCAGATCGTCGGCCTTGACCTTGGAAAATTCCTGCGACATGGCCAGCAGGATGTTGCGCAACGACGGGGTCTTGAGCATCCCCAGCAGCAGGTGCCCGGTGCGCACCTGGTTCGAGTTGAACAGCAATGAGCCATAGACCCAGCCCCGTTCCATCGCGTCCATCAGATGTTCCGAAAGGTCGGAAATCGTCGTCGCCCCGCGCGGCAGGGCGTCCAGCGCGCGGGTCATTTCGGTGGCGATGCGCGACGGGTCCAGACCGTAATGCTGCACGATGCGGTGCAGATCGCTGTCCTGGCCCTGCAGGATCTGGTGCAGCCAATGCACGATCTCGACATAGGGGTTGCCGCGCATCTTGCAGAAGACCGTGGCGCTTTCGACGGCCTGGTAGCCAAGGCTGTTCAGCTTCCCGAAAAGGGCGACCCTGCTTATTTCACTCATTTCGTATCTCTCCCCTTGGGTATCAGCCTGCTCTTGCGACAGGGTTCGGATGCAGGAACAGGTCCTCGGCATCGCTCGCGGTGTCGTCGTCCTTGGCGCCGATCCAGCTGGTGTGCCCCAGCCGGGTGGTGCCCCCCAGACTGGCGCGCGGCACGTCGTCGGCGGCCAGCACCAGGTTCACGTCCCAGTCCAGCGCATCGCCCAGGTAGTTGCGCACGATCGCCGTCAGCCGTTCGAGCGACCCGTTGCCCGGCAACATGCGTTCGTATTGCGCAAGCGGCATCGGTCCGATGCGCAGCCGGAACTTGGCGCCGCGCGACCAGACCTTCTGGCCGATGCTGGTCGCCTGGCCCAGCCCGGTGCGGCTGCCAAGCTGCCAGCGGTCGTCCGGTTCCAGATCCAGCCAGCTGCCAACGAATTCCTGCACCACCACCGGCGCTTCGAAAAACGCGGAAATGATCGCCACCAGCCCGTCCGGGTTCTTCGGCCCCATCCCCAGGTGCCCGGCGAAATGCCGCTTGGCCAGGTCCGGCATGGCGTCGCGGTTGCGCAGCGCGTCGCCGGCGTCGCCCGCCAGCGCGGCGATCTTGCGTTCGACCAGATCGTCCTTGCCGCGATCGAAACTGGGCGCCGGCTGGCCCGAAGCCCAGGCCCGGTAAAACAGCGACATCAGCCGGTGCGTCAGCATGTTGGCAAAAGCGACCAGCGTCGGGTCGCGGTGGTTGCGCTGCCGGTCGCGGGCGTATTCGGTCATGTGCAGCGGCAACGGACCCTGCGCCCCGAACAGCCCGAAAAAGCGGTTGATCAGCCGCCCGGGCCGCTTGCCGAAGGGTGGCGAAAACTCGGCGATGCTGGAGGGCGGAAAGGCCAGTTCAGCCTCTTGGCCCAGGCGCACCGGATCTTCCTTGGGGCGGCGGGATTCCCCCAGCCTCGGACGGTCTGAATACCGCGCCTCGATCACCCGAAGCGCATGAAAGATATGGTGTTTCTCGGGTTCCTCGGCCAGCCGCGCAAAATGCGTCAGATGGTCCGGCCGAGCCCGCTTTCGGGTCTCCATCTGGCAATTTCTCCGCGTTGCTGCGTTTTCAAGACGGTTTCGGTGAAGCTGTTGATCGTGACGTATTTGCGAAAGAACTGTTCCAGAACCGCCCCCAGAAGGTAAACGCTGGTGCCTTCGAAAAAGCTTTCGTCAAAGCCCAGTTCGATTTCCAATCCGCGCACGGCGGTCGACAGGGCCGCATCGCTGATCCGGCGCACGATCGGGCGGCTCTTGACCGAGGCGATCCCTTCCAGCTGCTTTTCGATCACCCGGTCGCCCGAGGGCGCATAGATCCCTATCAGTTCGCGCAGCGCTTCGGCGCCGCTGCCGTGATCGGCATCCGCGATCGAAAGATAGTTCAGCGAAAGATGGCTGATCAGCCGCCAGGCGGTGTCGCCCTGCGCAAGCGTCGGGCGCGGGCGGGTCGGCGATACCGGCGTGCGCACCGACAGCACCGGGCCGCCGTCGGGCAGGTGGAAAATCCCTTCGTCGCTGGTCGCCAGCAGCAGCGGCAGATCGCGGTTGGTGCACATGGCGCGCACCGCCAGCTGGCCCAGATCGGCGGCATAGGGGGCCTGCGAACGGTCGACCAGCGTCAGATACATTTCACTGCCCAAATAAGACGTGCGCACCCCGCGCAGACGTTCCTTTTCGCTGCGCTGCCGCATCCGGCGGTGGACCGTGTAATAGGCCGGATGCACTTCGCCGGCGGCGGTCAGGTCGGTGGCCGAATAGAAGGCGCGGAATTCAACGTCGTCTTCGCCCTCGGCGCTGATCCCGGTGACGCTGTCGATGGAATACACCTCGTAGTCGAGCGGCGCGGTGCGGTCGGGCACCAGGTGCTGTTCGGTATCGCGGGCGGAAATGTGGATGCGGTCGCAACGCTTGGGAAACAGGTTGATCGCCGGCACCGCGTTCAGCGCAAAGGCTTCGGGCGTGACCGCCGGTTCCAGCCCTTTCAGCCCGTCGCGCAGCATGATGTAGATATCGACATCCTCGCCCTCGGCCTGCTGCAGCGCCTGGCGCAACCCGCGCAGCTCCACAAAGTGGAACCGTTCCGGCATGGCGAAATATTCCTGCAGCAACCGGTAGCCGTCGAACGACCGGCGCGGCGTGGGCAACAGCGCTTCGTCGCGCCCGAACCCGCGCGGCACCACGCCGCCCGCATCCAGCATCCGCGTCCAGTCCGCCCGCCGGTCGGTCGAGCGGCCCATCAGCCCGGTCACCTCGGTGCACAGCAGTTCGTGCAGCGCCCAGTTGCGCCCCGAAACGCTGTCCAGAAACAACGTCAGCCGGTCCATCGGCAGTTTCGAGATCGCATCGCCGTCCGTGCGCCGCAGCCGCAGCCGGATGCCCGCGCGCCCCGGCACGCCCTGGTCGATGCCCGCCGCCACCAGTGCCCCGCGCCCGTCGATATACTCGGCCTCGGAAATCTCGATCGGCCACATGGTCAGATCGGCGGCGGTGCGGAATTCGCAGGCCGTCTGTTCGTCTTCCATCAACCGGCTGCGCAGCTGGGTGCCGCGTTCCAGCACGAAGCCTTCCTTCATCGAGCTGTTGGCGATATCCGGTTTGAACTGCGCGATCATCATCGAAGGCGTCGGCGCAAGATACTGAGGATAAACGATTTCCAGCAGGTGGCTGGTAAAGGCCGGGAACTGCATTTCCAGTTCCAGCTGCACCCGCGCCGACAGAAAGGCGACCCCTTCCAGCAGCCGTTCCACATAGGGGTCGAGCACCTCGAGCCCCTCCATCCCCAACCGCGCGGCGACTTTGGGATAGGCTTCGGCGAACTCGGCCCCCATGTCGCGCATGAAGGCCAGTTCGTGTTCGTAATGTTTCAGCAGCCGGGTATCCATGGCGTCTTACATCACCCTTTCCAAGGACACTTCGCCGGTCACCACGTCGACTTCGGAACGCAGGAACAGTTCCAGCGGCAAGGGCTGCGCCCACATGTCGGCGCGAATGTCGAAACTCACCAGCGTTTCATTGCCGGCGTCGTCGGCGCGCAGTTCCACATCGGTCGACCCGGCCCGGATGCGCGGCTCGTAAAGCTCGATCGCGCGGGCGATCGACTTGCGGATCAGTTCGGCCCGCTCGGTGGTGGAATAGTCGCCGGCCACCTCGCGCACGCCATAGTTCAGCACCGAACGCGCCGCGTTCGGGAACCGGTCGGGGTCGATCCAGCTTTCGTTGTTGTTGGTGTTCAACAGCCACCCCAGGTCGCGCTGGATGATTTCGCGAAGCTAGCGAACGTCTATCACCCGATCCTCGCGCCGTTCCTTGCGCGTTCCCGGCTCGTGGTCGGTAAGCCGGTCCAGCAACGAAGGTTGCAGCCGTTCCGCGATGGTCTTGTCAGCCATCGCCACCTGCCCCTTCCGCGTCCGGTCCGCCAGCGTCATCGGGCGCCGCGGCTTCATGCGCCGCGTTTTCGGGGGCGAAATCCGGGTTCGCGTCCATTTTCAGGCTGCGCAGATCCATGATCGCGGTATCGCCCTGGTCTGTCGCCAACAGGCGCTGTCCGATCCCGACAAAGGTTTCGGCCCCGGCGTCGCGCCATTCGGTCGCGCGCGCCAGCATCGCCGCCGCATTGCCGGTTTCGATGGTGCCCGCGTAGCGCGTCGGGATCAGCGCGACCACCTCGCCGCCATTGGGCAGCTCGAGCGTACCCGGCATCCAGACCGCATCGCGCAGATCTTCGGGCGGATCCATCGTCAGGCTGCCAATGGCGTTGAACGGCATCCAGAAGTAGCGCCCGTTGACGATCACCTCCAGCACCGGCCCCAGCCGCATGTCGGCATCGGCAATCCATTCGAACCGCTCACCATTGATTTCCCCCGACATCGCCGGCGCCAGGTCAAAGGCCCGGGCGCGCAGTTCCGCCGCTTCGCTGGCCTTGCCGGCGCCCAGCAGCTTTTGCGCTTCGATCAGCAGCGCCAGCCATTCCTGCGGCTCGCCAAAGGCCAGCGGTTCCTTTTCACCGGCGAACACCTTTTCGCGGTAAACCTCACAGATGATCGCCTCGCGGTAGGTCTGCGCCATCGGGATCGCCAGTCCGTCCAGTTCGGCACTGACCTTGAGCTGGGCGATCGCGCGTTTCCAGTTGCCCATGACACACAGCAGCTGGAACAGGAATATCCGCAGCTTGGCATCGGCCGCATTGGCCCGGATGTCCTGCTGAAGCGCGTCCAGCGCCGCCTCGAGATCCCCGGCTTTCAGATGTTCTTCGGCACGCATGGCAACTCCAGCAAATTGGGACCCCGGTCGGGCAGTCAGCCCGGCGCGGGAAATGTCATTCTGTCATCGTCGCCGCGGTCGTCAGACGGCAAAGTCGGCCTTGTTCAGGACACGGCTGAACATCGCTTCGCTGTCCTGCGCCATCTTGCCGGTCTTGTCCTGCTTGAAGTAGGAAATCTTGATCGCGCCGTATTGCAGCGTCAGGCTTTCCTCGCAGACATCGTCGCCGTCGGACCCGGACCAGGTGATTTCCTGGACCATCACCAGCTTCATCTCGAATTTCAGAAAGGTCGCGCCGGTGCTGCCGACCGCGCCGCCCGAACGGCGCAACTCGACCACGCAGTCGGGAAAGTGCTTGCCCTCGCAAAGGTTGGCAAACAGCCCGCAGGACGCGCTGTCGGTCTTCTTGGTCAGGGTGAATTCCTTGAACGTCGCCTTGCCGGCGCCACCACCCGAAGAAATCGAGCCGATGTTGATATTGTTTTCCGCACCCAGTTCAAAGGAAATCGCTTCGAACGCCTTGTTGGCCGACATCGCGTCGTCCTGGGTTTCTCCGGGAACCAGGCTTTCGCTGCCTGGGAAATATACGAATGTATCGAATGCCATGTGATATCTCTCCTTGGGTTACTTGGGGGCATCGTTAATTGGTGCGTGCTCGTGCCGGGGTTACCCTTTCTCCGAGGGCAGCTTGGACACCAGCCTCAACGAGACCGACAGTCCTTCCAGTTGGTAATGCGGTCGCAGGAAAAACTTGGACGAATAATACCCGGGGTTTCCCTCGACCTCTTCGACGACGACCTCGGCGGCGGCCAGTGGTTGCTTGGCCTTAACCGATTCCGGCGACGTGTCGGGATTGAAATCAACATACTGGTTGATCCAGCTCTGTAGCCAGCTTTCCATGTCCTGCCGGCTCTTGTAGGAACCGATCTTGTCGCGCACGATGCACTTGAGGTAATGCGCGAAACGGCAGGTCGCAAACAGATAGGGCAGGCGCGCCGCAAGGTTTGCGTTCGCGGTCGCATCATCGTCATCGTATTCCGCCGGCTTGTGCAGCGATTGCGCCCCGACAAAGGCGGCAATGTCGGAATTCTTGCGGTGGATCAGCGGCATCATGCCGTTTTTCGCAAGCTCGGCCTCGCGCCGGTCGGAAATGGCAATCTCGGTCGGGCATTTCTGATCGACCCCGCCATCGTCGCTGGGGAAGGTGTGGGTCGGCAGGTTTTCCACCGCGCCGCCGCTTTCGATGCCGCGGATGCGCGAACACCAGCCGTATTCCTTGAACGAGCGGTTGATGTTGACCGCCATGCCGTAGGCCGCGTTGACCCACCCGTATTTCGAGCTGTCGGCCCCGTCGGTATCTTCCTCGAAGGCGAAATCCTCGACCGGGTCGGTTTTCGAGCCATAGGGCAGCCGGCCCAGAAAGCGCGGCATCGCCATGCCGACGTATTTCGAATCTTCGCTTTCACGCAGGGACCGCCAGGCGGCATATTCCGGCGTCTGGAAGATCTTGGTCAGATCGCGCGGGTTGGCCAGTTCCGACCAGCTGTCCATCTGGAACAGCGTCGGGCTGGCGCCGGTGATCAGCGGCGCATGCGCCGCGGCCGCGATCTTGGACATCTCGGTCAGCAGTTCCACATCGGGCGGCGAATGGTCGAAATGGTAATCCGCCACCAGGCAGCCATAGGGTTCGCCGCCGAACTGGCCGAATTCCTCTTCGTAGATCTTCTTGAAGATCGGAGACTGGTCCCAGGTGGTTCCCTTGAACTTGCGCAGGGTCTTGTGCATGTCCTTCTTGGAAATATCCATCACCCGGATCTTCAACATCTCGTCGGTTTCGGTGTTGTTGACCAGGTAGTGCAGCCCGCGCCAGGCGCTTTCCATCTGCTGGAAATCCGGGTGGTGCAGGATCAGGTTGACCTGCTCGGTCAGCTTCTTGTCGATCTCGGCGACGATGCTTTCGATCGACCGAAGCGCGTCATCGGAAATCAGAGCGGTGTTGGACAGGGCCTGTTCGGCCAGGGTCTTGACCGCGGTTTCCACCGCCGTCTTGGCCTGGTCCGACTTGGGGCGAAACTCTTTTTGCAAAAGATCGGCGAACTCGGAAGACCCAAAGGCGGTTTCTTCCTGTGCGCCGGCTTCCTGTGCTTCTTTTTCGGCCATCGGTTATTCCTTTTCTTCAGCGCTGTCGTCATCGGCCGCCGGGGCGGGTTGCGCCGCCAGCGTCTTCAATAGCGTCGGATCCTGCATGATCTTGGCGATCAGGTTTTCCGCACCGGTCTTGCCGTCCATGTAGGTCATCAGGTTGGCCAGCTGGGTGCGCGCTTCCAGCAGCTCGCGCAGCGGCTCGACCTTGCGGGCAATCGCTGCGGGCGAAAAATCGTCCATGCTTTCAAAGGTGATATCCACCGCCATGTTGCCTTCGCCGGTCAGCGTGTTGGGCACGGTGAAGGCGGCGCGCGGCTTCATCGACTTCATCCGGTCGTCAAAATTGTCCACGTCGATTTCCAGGAACTTGCGGTCGGCCACGGCGGGCTGCGGTTCCTCGGACTTGCCGGAAAGGTCGCTCATCACCCCCATCACGAACGGAAGCTGGACCTTCTTTTCGGCGCCATACAGTTCCACGTCGTATTCGATCTGAACCCGGGGGGCACGGTTGCGTGCGATGAATTTTTGTGAACTTCCGGCCATCTAAAACTCCTTGGGCTTTGCTATTCGTTTTGGGGCGGCATGAAGTGCGGCGGCACAGACGGCCGCAGCGTCAGTCATCTTCGATGCCGCCGATCAGGTTGACGTTCTGAATGCCGGCGGGCGCCATATCCATCATGATCGACATGAAATCGGCCCCGACCAGCCGCTTGGCGCGCTCAAGCAGCAACGGCACCGGGCTGGACGGTTCGGCCCGGTGGTAATAGGCGATGATGCGGTCCAGCGCGTTGGAAACGTCGGCCGGAGAGTTGATCCCCCCCACGAACCCGCCGCCGCCCGCCGCCGCTGCCGGAGCTTCATCGGCGCCCGCCGCCTGATCCGCGCTGTCGCCTGCGGGCTGGGCCGCGCCGCCGGTCGCATCGGACAGGCGCTTCGTGATCTGGCCCAGGATCTTGATCAACGGCGCCAGGTCGGGGCCCATGCCCGGGGTCTTTTCGTCAAAGATCCGGTCGATCGCCGCGACATTGTCCGCCGCCGCCTGGACCGCCGCCAGCTGGGCTGCGAGAAAGTCGTCGTCGCTGTCCTGGAACGCCGCGCTGATGGCGGCGCTGTCGGGGATGTTTTCCGCATCCGCGGGCGCGCCGACCGCGCCTTCGGCGATCTCGATATCACGCAGGCTCAGCTTGCC
>JAJRUE010000131.1 GCA_024277955.1 Alphaproteobacteria bacterium
GTGCCAAAAGGGGAAAATACCCCTGGTCGGCGCACCCCAGGCAGCCGCGATTTTGCGCCCTCAACACAGGCGGCACAGAACCGCCGGGCTTGCCCCTAAGCCGCGTAATTGCGTTCGGCGCTGCCGGCCAGGAATTCGGCCATCGACAATTCGTAGGTGCTGACCACAGCCTGCAGGTCGAAATCCGCGGGGTTGTTTTCGCGGGCGAATTTTTCACCCTCGCTGCAAATGTCGCCAAAGGCCCGGAACCCGAGGTTCAGCGCGCTGCCCTTCAGGAAATGCAGGTCGGCTTCGTAGGTGGACGGGTCCGGGTTGGCCCGCAGCCGTTCGATCACCTCTTCCACCTCTTCCAGGAACAGGTCGACCACCTCAAGGAAATCTTCCGACCCGACCTCGTCGCGAAGTTCGTTTACGCGTTGCCAGTTTATCATTGCGCAGCCTTACCAAAGTCATTGCGCCCCCACATGGCCACCCTAGCCCCAAGCCCTTAACGGGCGGTGTCGCGAACCGGAAAAATGGTTTCAAGTTTAAGCTTAACCGGTTGTGAACCTATCGGCGCGAAAAAGGCGTAATTTGGTTTGGGAATTGGAGGCGAAACGCGTGCTGGCGAAGGGCAAGATATCAGAGGCATCCTCTGATCTGTCGCTGCCGGGCGTCGAACGCATACTCGTGGTTGACGACAGCCGGTCGCAAAGGCGGATCCTGACCGCCTATCTGACCCGTTGGGGCTACGACGTGATCGAGGCTGATTCGGGCGCTGCGGCCCTGGCGATCTGCCAGGAAACCGATATCGACATGGTGCTCAGCGACTGGATGATGCCGGGCATGAACGGGTTGGAATTCTGCCGGGCTTACCGCGACCTGGCCAACCGCAGCTACGGCTATTTCATCCTGCTGACCTCGAAATCGGAAAAGGGCGAGGTCGCGCACGGGCTGGATATCGGGGCCGACGATTTCCTGACCAAACCGGTGGCGGCGCTGGAACTGCGCGCCCGCATCCGGGCCGGCGAACGCATCCTGAAAATGGAACGCGAACTGATCGAAAAGAATCGCCTGGTCAGCGAAACCCTGGAAGAAATCAGCGCGCTCTATGATTCGCTCGACCGCGACCTGATCGAAGCGCGCGCCTTGCAGCAGTCGCTGGTGCGCGAAAAGCAACGCGACTACGGTGCGGCGCGGGTGTCGCTGCTGCTGCGTCCCAGCGGCCATGTGGGCGGCGACCTGGTCGGGTTTTTCGACATATCCGACAGCCGGTTCGGCCTGTTTTCGATCGATGTTTCCGGGCACGGGGTGGCCTCGGCGCTGATGACGGCGCGGCTGGCGGCCTACCTGTCGGGCGGTTCCGCCGACCAGAACCTGGCCCTGACCCGCACTCCGGGCGGCGAAATCGTGCCGCGCCCGCCCGAAGAGGTGGCGCAAAGGATCAACCAGCTGATCATGGAGGAAATGGAGACCGAGCTCTATTTCACCATGATGCTCGGCTATTTCGACAGCGACACCGGCATCGCCCATCTGGTGCAGTGCGGCCACCCGCACGCCACCGTTCAGCGCGCCGACGGCAGCGTCAGTTCGCACGGGCCCGGCGGCCTGCCGATCGGGCTGATCGAGGGTGCCGACTGGACCGGGTTCGAAGTTGCACTGAACCCGGGCGACCGATTGCTGGTGGCCTCGGACGGGATCACCGAATGCCCCGACGCTGAGGGCACGATGCTGGACGAACAGGGGCTGGAAAAGATCATGCGCCGCAACGCCCGGCTGCGCGGCAATGCGTTTTTTGAAACCCTGCTTTGGGATCTCAGCAGTTACGCATCCGACCGGGATTTCCCCGATGACATCTCGGCCGTGCTGCTGGAATATGGCGAAATGGTTTGAGCCGCGCGGCGGTGCAAGGTTTTTGCAAAAACCTTGCAAGGCGCTTGCAAGCGCCTTGCCCCCCGGCCCTACCCGATGATCCCGGCAACGAAGTCGCGCGCGCCCGCATCCGCCAGCATCGCCGGTGCCAGGGCCGGGGTCGTCCAGACGGCGCTGTGGCCTTGCTCGACCGGCGGACCATGGCGCAGCACCGGCCGCGCCAGAAACACATGGCACAGCTTTTCCGCCCACAGGTCGTATTCCGGCATGTAGGTAAAGCGCCGGTAGGCCCCCAGCCGACGCGGCGGCGACATCCGCCACCCGGTTTCCTCGAGCACCTCGCGGTGCAGCGCCCCGATCATCGCTTCGCCCGGATCGATGCCGCCGCCGGGCAGCTGGAACTCGGGCTCGGGTTCGCTCTGGTGGGTCAGCAGCAAATCGCGTCCGCGCAGCAGGATCACATAGGCCCCCGGTCGCAGCTGATAGCGCCGCCCCGGCGCGGGTTTTCCGTAAACGCGTATCATCGGCCAGCCCTTTCGCCCCGGTTGCCCCCTTGCCTGCCAAGCGATATGCCAAGCGGACAAACGCAAGGAAAGCCCAAATGTCGCTTGGAAAACAGATCGCCTGGGCCGATACCGTCCTGCCGTTCCAGCTGGACCGCAGCGACGTGCGCGGCCGGGTTGCCCGCCTCGACGGGGTGCTGGACACGATCCTGGCCCAGCACGACTACCCCGCCCGCATCGAAGCCCTCGTGGCGGAAGCGGTCCTGCTCACCGCGCTGATCGGCCAGACCATCAAGCTGCGCTGGAAGCTGTCGCTGCAGATCCGCGGAGACGGCGGCGCCCGGCTTATCGCCACCGACTATTACGGCCCCACCGCCCAGGGCGCCCCGGCCCGCATCCGCGCCTGGGCCAGCTACGACGAAACCCGCTTTCGCCCCGACGCGACCCCGTTCGAACTGATCGGCAAGGGCTATTTCGCGCTGCTGCTCGACCAGGGCCATGGCACCGAACCCTACCAGGGGCTTACCGCGCTGACCGGCGGTTCGCTTGCCGCCTGCGCCCAGGCCTATTTCGCCCAGTCCGAACAGATCCCGACGCGCTTTGCCCTCGCCTTTGGGCAGACCGGCGCGCGCCCCGCCACCGGCCCCTGGCGCGCCGGCGGGGTGATGCTGCAGCACATGCCGCCCGCGTCGCCCGCCGCCGGGCTGACCGCCAGCGCCAACTCGCCCGATGAAAACTGGTCGCGGGTCAACATGCTGCTCGACACTGTCGAAGCCGGTGAACTCACCGGCCCCGAGGTGCAGCCGACCGAACTTCTGGTGCGCCTGTTCCACGAAGAACAGGTGCGCGTCTTCGACCCCCAGCCGGTCACCTTCGGTTGTTCCTGTTCGGCGAATCGCGTTCGCCAGAGTCTTTCGATATACTCGGCCAAGGACATCGCCCACATGACGACGGACGCGGGCATTGTCACCGCCGACTGCCAGTTCTGCGGCGCGCATTACGAATTCCGGCCCGAAACGCTGGGGTTCGAGGCAAAGGAAGACCCCGGTGGAGAAAGCTGACACATTCGACCAACTGCGCCGGGCGCTGGAGCAGGCCCACCCCGGCACGTCGGATTTCGACCTGAACCCGGGCGTGACCCTGCCCGAAACCCGCAAGCTGCGCCCCGCCGGAGTGCTGATCGCGATCCTCGATGCTCAAGCCGGCGCGCGCGTCATCCTCACCAAGCGGTCCTCGGCGCTCAAGCACCACCCCGGCCAGATCGCCTTTCCCGGCGGCAAGGTGGATGCGGGCGACAGCGGTCCGGTGCAGGCGGCGCTGCGCGAGGCGGATGAAGAAATCGGCCTGCACCGCGACAATGTCGAAGTGCTCGGCACCCTGCCCACCCACGAAACCGTCACCGGATTTTGCGTGACCCCGGTGGTCGCCCGGGTGCGCGCCGCCTTCGATGCCACCCCCGAACCCGGCGAGGTGGCCGAAGTCTTTGCCGTCCCCCTGGCCCATGTCACCGACCCGGCGAAATTCCGCATCCAGTCGCGTCTTTGGCGGGGCGAAAAGCGGCACTATTTCACGGTTCCCTACGGCCCCTACTACATCTGGGGCGCCACCGCCCGCATCCTGCGCGGGCTGGCCGAACGCCTGGCCAGCCAGAGAACGCCATGACCCGGATCAACGCCGACTGGCTGACCAACCCGGCCACCCGGCAGGTGCTGGACATGCTGACCGGCGGTGGCCACAACGCCTATGCGGTGGGCGGCTGTGTGCGCAACACCCTGCTGGGGGCGCCGGTCAGCGATGTCGACATCGCCACCGATGCGCGCCCCGACCGGGTGCAGGCGCTGGCCGGCGCCGCCGGGCTCAGGGCCATTCCAACCGGCATCGACCACGGCACGATCACCGTGCTCGCCAAGGGTCAACCCTTTGAAATCACGACCTTTCGCAAGGATATCGCCACCGATGGCCGACGCGCCAGCGTGGCCTTTGCCGATGATGTGGAAACCGACGCGCACCGGCGCGATTTTACCATGAATGCGCTTTACGCCGATCCATCGGGCGCGGTGCTTGACCCGGTGGGCGGCTTGCCGGACCTGCGCGCCCGCCGGCTGCGGTTTATCGATGACCCTGCGGCGCGCATCCGCGAAGACTACCTGCGCATCTTGCGGTTCTTCCGCTTTCAAGCCTGGTATGGTGACCCGTCCGAGGGGCTCGACCCGGCAGCGCTGGCCGCCATCGCCGCCAATCTCGACGGGCTGGAACAGCTGTCGCGCGAACGTATCGGCGCCGAGATCGCAAAGCTGCTTGCCGCCCCCGATCCGGCGCCGGCCAGCGCGGCGATGCAGCAGAGCGGCGCGCTGGGGCGCATCCTGCCCGGCGCCGACAGCCGGGCGCTGGCGCCGCTGGTGCACCTGGAAACCGGCCTGACCCCCCCGGCCCGGCCCGACGCCATCCGCCGGCTTGCCGTCCTTGGCGGCGAAGACCTGCCCAAGGCGCTGCGCCTCAGCCGCGCCGACGCCCGCCGACTGGCGCTGCTGCGCGACCTGACCGCCGCCGCCGCCACGCCCGAAGAAATCGCCTGGCGTCACGGGGCGCAGACCGCCATAGACACCGCGCTGCTGCGCGCCGCGCTGCTGGAACAGCCACTGCCCCAAGACCTGGCCCGGCGCGCCGAAACCGCCGCCGGCCAAAGCTTTCCGTTGCGCGCCGCCGACCTTGCCGACCGCTACCAGGGCCCCGCCCTGGGCCGCGCCCTGAAGGCCGCCGAACAGCGCTGGATCGATTCGGGATTTCGGCTGAGCCGCGACGCCCTGCTCGCCGATCTGTAGCGCCAGGCCGCGAAAACCCCCCAACAAAGCCATTGCGCGACCCGTGCTTTGCCCTATGCTGCCCCCATTCAACCAGGGCAGATTGCCATGACCACCGTGACCAAGACATACCCGGAAGCGTGCCGCCCCAGCGGCCCCATTCCGGCTGCCCCAATGGGCGGACTCCGTCTTGACGCCGGCCTGGTCGATATCGGCACCCCGGCGGCCTCGTAGCCCGCCCCGCAGACCCTAACCCCTTACTTTACATCGTTATTTTCAAAGGTGAACGGCATGTACAAGCTGTTTGAAAACCTCGTGGACCCGTTTCAAACCCACGAATCCGGAATCCCGCCCGCATCGCTGGCTGCCTATTTCACGGAACAGATACGCCCCTTCAGGCGCTGGATTCCGCTGATGTTCTTCTCCGGACTGCTGGTGGCCATGTTCGAAGCCGGCATGGTGTTTTACGCCGGGCGTCTGGTGGACATCATGAACGAAACCGGTGCGGCCGGCTTCTGGGCCGCCCACGGCACCGAGGTGATCGCGGTTGCCCTTGTGGTGCTTTTTCTGCGCCCGGCGGTGTTCACGCTGAATTCGCTACTGCTGGAGCAGACGCTGGTGAGCAACATGCAGGAGCGCGTGCGCTGGCGGGCACACCGGCACATGCTTGGCCAGTCGATGAGCTTCTTCCCGAACGATTTTGCCAGGCGCCTTTCCAACCGGGTGATGCAGATGGGGCCGGCGGTGGAAGATAACGTCTACATGACATTTGATGCCATCTTCTATGCCGGGGCCTATGTGGTGGGTGCGATGATCGTTCTGGCGGGCATCGATTTCCGCATCGTCCTGCCGCTTGCGGTGTGGCTGATCGCCTATGCCAGCTACAATGTCTGGATCGCGCGGCGCGTTGGCATTGCCTCGGAAAAGCATTCCGATGCCCGGTCGCTTGCGGTCGGGCGA
>JAJRUE010000132.1 GCA_024277955.1 Alphaproteobacteria bacterium
GCAGATCTTGAGCTCTTCGAACCCGTCCAGCACATCCAGCTTGGTCAGCGCGATACCGTTGATCCCCGATATTGCGCAGCTCTGGCGCACCAGCACCGCGTCGAACCAGCCGCAGCGCCGCTTGCGCCCGGTGGTGGTGCCAAACTCGTGCCCGCGCTCGCCCAGCCGCTGGCCGTCGGCGTCGTCCAGCTCGGTGGGGAACGGGCCTTCGCCGACCCGCGTCGTATAGGCCTTGACGATGCCCAGCACGAAATCGATGGCGTTCGGCCCCAGCCCGGTGCCGGTGGCGGCCTGGCCCGCGATCACGTTCGACGAGGTGACAAAGGGATAGGTGCCGAAATCGATGTCCAGCAGCGCCCCTTGCGCCCCTTCGAACAGGATGCGCTTGCCGGCGCGGCGCTTGTCGTTCAGCACCTTCCAGACGGGGGCGGCAAATTCGAGGATGCGCGGCGCGATCCCGGTCAGGCTTTCGATCAGCCCGTCCCGGTCGATCGGCGCCAGCCCCAGGCCCGCGCGCAGCGCGTTGTGATGCACCAGCGCCCGGTCCACGCGCAGCTCAAGCGTCGCCCGGTCGCCAAGGTCCGCCACCCGGATCACCCGCCGGCCGACCTTGTCTTCGTAGGCCGGTCCGATGCCGCGCCCGGTGGTGCCGATGCGCGCCACCGCGTTCTGGGTTTCGCGCGCCCGGTCCAGTTCGCCATGGAACGGCAGGATCAGCGGCGTGTTTTCCGCGATCATCAGGGTTTCGGGGGTGATCTCGACCCCCTGGCCGCGCAGCCCTTCGATTTCCTCCAGCAGATGCCACGGGTCCAGCACCACCCCGTTGCCGATCACCGAAAGCTTGCCACCGCGCACCACGCCCGACGGCAGCGCGTGCAGCTTGAACACCTCGCCGTCGATTACCAGCGTGTGGCCGGCGTTGTGGCCGCCCTGAAAGCGCGCCACCACATCGGCGCGTTCGGACAGCCAGTCAACCAGCTTGCCCTTTCCTTCGTCGCCCCACTGGGCGCCTACGACAACCACGTTGGCCATGACGTTCCTCGGAAGTTTGCGAAAACCCGCGATGGCGTATAGCCGCATGGGCGCGCCGGTGGAACCGTTATTTCGACGCGGGCCGATTGTTGCGCCCGTTGCGCCGCCCGGGGCAAATCCGCGGGGCATCGGGTTTGGGGTTGCGGCGCACGCGGCGAGGCTCTAGATACGCGGCGTTCAACCTTTGAAGGCCCGGCATGGAAAACGTCGTTCTTGTCATCCACCTGATCCTCGCGCTTTGCCTGATCGGCGTCGTGCTGTTGCAGCGCTCGGAAGGCGGTGGCCTGGGCATGGGCGGCGGAGGCGGCGGCGGCGGCGTGATGTCGAGCCGCGGCGTGGCGACCGCGCTGGGCAAGCTGACCTGGATTTTCGCCGTTGCCTTTATCGGCACCTCGATCGTGCTCACGATCATGGCGGCGCGCGATTCCGCCAGCAGTTCGGTGGTTGACCGGCTGGGCACGGCCCCGGTGACGGCCCCGGCCGAAACCACGCCCACGACCCCGGACGTTCCGGCGGGCGGCGATCTGTTGCCGCCGGCGGCAGCCGACCAACCGGTGACCCCGCGCGCCGACTAGGCCAGGGACGCGGGCGGGCCGGCGAGACGGGGCGAACCCGAAGGGGCGAACCCGGCGGGACGAAACCGACGGGGCGAACCAGGCGCGGCAGGCGCCCGCGCAGACCGGCAAGACCCCGCAGGGCAACGCTTTCGGGGGCGGAAAACTGCCCACCACGAAAACCACAACCAGTTGTAGCGGCCAAAAAAAATCCCGCATGATGTTGCGGTTCGGTTGCGTGATCGTCGCGAATCTGTTACCTCTCAAATCCCGTGATGAGGCGGTTCCACGCACCGTTTCAGGCAGTTTGCAGGCACCTTACCACGGGGGAAATCCACCGCATGGCTCGTTTCATTTTCATCACCGGTGGAGTCGTTTCTTCGCTTGGCAAGGGGCTGACCTCGGCGGCGCTGGGGGCGCTGTTGCAGGCGCGCGGCTACTCGGTGCGGCTGCGCAAGCTGGACCCCTACCTGAACGTCGATCCCGGCACCATGAGCCCGTTCGAACACGGCGAGGTCTTCGTTACCGACGACGGCGCCGAAACCGACCTGGACCTGGGCCACTACGAGCGCTTCACCGGGGTGGCGGCGCGGGCGACCGATTCGGTCAGCTCGGGGCGGATCTATTCCAACGTTCTGGAAAAGGAACGCCGCGGCGACTACCTGGGCAAGACGATCCAGGTGATCCCGCATGTTACCAATGAAATCAAGGACTTCATCCATATCGGTGAGGACGAGGTCGACTTCATGCTGTGCGAAATCGGCGGCACGGTGGGCGATATCGAGGGCCTGCCGTTCTTCGAGGCGATCCGCCAGTTCGCCCAGGAACAGCCGCGCGGCCAGTGCCTGTTCGTGCATCTGACGCTGCTGCCCTACCTTGCCGCCTCGGGCGAGCTCAAGACCAAGCCGACCCAGCACTCGGTCAAGGAATTGCGCTCGATCGGGCTGGCGCCGGACATCCTGGTGTGCCGCTCGGAACATGAAATCCCGGAAAAGGAACGCGCCAAGATCGCGCTTTTCTGCAACGTGCGCCCCGAAGCGGTGATCCCCGCCTATGACCTGAAGTCGATCTACGAAGCGCCGCTGGCCTATCACCAGGTCGGGCTGGACCAGGCGGTGCTGGACGCGCTGGGGATCCAGGACGCGCCCGCGCCCGACATGCAGCGCTGGGTCGATGTCGAGGACCGCATCCACCACCCCGAAGGCGAGGTGCGGGTGGGCATCGTGGGCAAATACACCCAGCTGGAAGACGCCTACAAATCCATCGCCGAGGCGCTGACGCATGGCGGCATGGCCAACCGGGTCAAGGTCAAGGTGGACTGGGTGGACGCCGAGATCTTCGAGCGCGACGACCCGGCGCCGCATCTTGAGCGCTTCCACGCGATCCTGGTGCCCGGCGGCTTCGGCGAACGCGGCACCGAAGGCAAGATCCGCGCCGCCCAGTTCGCCCGCGAAAAGGGCGTGCCCTACCTGGGGATCTGCCTGGGCATGCAGATGGCGGTGATCGAAGCCGCGCGCAATCTGGCCGGCCTGCCCGATGCCGGCAGCGAGGAGTTTGACCACGAAGCCGGGAAAAAGCGTTTTACGCCCGTGGTTTACCACCTGAAAGAATGGGTGCAGGGCAACCGCAGGGTGGAACGCAAGCTGGGCGACGACAAGGGCGGCACCATGCGACTGGGGGCCTATTCGGCGGTGCTCAAGGAAGGGTCGCGCGTGGCCGGCATCTACGGCGCGACCGAGATCGAGGAACGCCACCGCCACCGCTACGAGGTGGACAACCGCTATCGGGCGCAGCTGGAAGAACAGGGGCTGGTGTTTTCCGGCATGTCGCCGGACGGACGCCTGCCCGAGATCGTCGAATGGCGCGATCACCCCTGGTTCATCGGCGTTCAGTTCCACCCCGAGCTGAAATCCAAACCCTTCGATCCGCACCCGCTGTTTGCCGATTTCATCCGCGCCGCGAAGGAAATGTCGCGGCTGGTCTGAAGACCGGGGCCCGCCCGGACGACGAACGCTCGCCACCCGCAGACCGGCAAGGCGCTTGCAAGCGCCTTGGCCAAGGTTTTTTCCAAAAACCTTGGTGCGCTGCGCGCCGCTGGGGCGGGCAAGTCGCGTTTGGATCGAATTCACGTCGCCTGGGTCGCGCGCAGCGGCCCGGGCATGCGCCCGCCCGCCCCAAGGCGGGCGCATCCGCGCCCACCCGGGCGGCCGCCTGCCCTCTGTTCGGAGAACAGGCAAATCCGGCCAGGTGCACACCAGAGGTGCGACGAGGCGGGACGGGCGCGGCCCGGCGCTCTATTCTTCGGGAACGACGCGCAGCCGCAACTCGCGCAGCTGTTCGTTGGTCGGCGCGCTCGGCGCGCCCATCATCAGGTCTTCGGCGCGCTGGTTCATCGGGAACATGATCACCTCGCGGATATTCGCCTCATCCGCCAGCAGCATCACCATCCGGTCGATGCCGGCCGCGCAGCCCCCGTGCGGCGGGGCGCCGTATCTGAAGGCGTTGACCATGCCGCCGAAACGCTTTTCCACC
>JAJRUE010000133.1 GCA_024277955.1 Alphaproteobacteria bacterium
AAGCTGGTGCTGGAAGAGGCGCAGCGCAGCCCCGACGGCGCCGGCGGGCAGGTGGAAACCTGGGTGGCGCTGGGGACGGTCTGGGCTTCGGTCCGGGCGGGTGTCGGGCGCGAACAGGCCGGCCAGCTGGTGTCGGTGTCCCGGGTGCCCTACCGGATCGTCGTGCGCGCCGAGCCGGAAGGGTCGGTGGCGCGGCCCAAGCCGGATCAGAGGTTTCGCGACGGCAGCCGGATCTTTCGCATCCTGGCGGTCGCCGAACATGACGCGGCGGCGCATTTCCTGATGTGTCACGCCCGCGAGGAGGTATTGGCATGAGCTATGGCATGGCGGCGGCCCTGCAAGAGGCGGTGTTTCAGACGCTGCTGGCGGATGCGGCGCTGGGGGCGCTGGTGGGGACCGACATATTCGATGCCGCCCCGCCCGGCGCGGTGCCGCCGATCTACGTGTCGCTCGGCCCCGAAGAGGTCAGCGACGGGTCGGACCAGACCGGGCGCGGCGCGGTGCACGAGTTCACGGTTTCGGTGGTCAGCCAGGCGGCGGGGTTTCGCACCGCCAAGCAGGCCGCCGCGGCGGTATCGGATGCGCTGCTGGGGGCCAGCCTGGTGCTGACCCGCGGGCGTGTCGTCTATCTGAATTTCCTGCGCGCCAAGGCGGCGCGGGTCCAGGGCGCCGATCTGCGCCGGATCGACCTGCGTTTCGCGGCGCGGCTGGAAGACGTTTGAATTTTTCCCTGAATTGGAGTGAATCCCCATGGTTGCCCAGAACGGCAAGGACCTTTTGATCAAGATCGACATGACGGGCGCCGGCTCGTTCCAGACATTCGCGGGGCTGCGGGCCACGCGGATTTCCTTCAACGCCGAAAGCGTCGATGTGACCAGCCTTGAAAGCGCCGGCGGCTGGCGCGAGCTGCTGGCCGGGTCGGGGGTGAAGAGCGCCTCGATTTCCGGTTCCGGCGTGTTCAAGGACGACACCAGCGACGAACGCGCGCGCCAGATTTTCTTTGACGGGCAGGTGCCGAATTTTCAGGTGGTGGTGCCCGATTTCGGCATCATCGAGGGGCCGTTCCAGGTGACCTCGATCGACTATGCCGGTTCGCACAACGGCGAGGCGACCTATGAGCTGTCGATGGCCTCGGCGGGCGCGCTGACGTTCACGGCGATCTAGAGCCATGGCGAACCCCTGGACGGGAGAGGTGGCGCTGGTCATCGACGGGGAGCGCCGGGGGCTCAAGCTGACCCTGGGGGCGCTTGCGGAACTGGAGGCGGCGCTGGAGGCGGACACGCTGATGGCGCTGGTCGAGCGGTTCGAGAGCGGCGCGTTTTCCAGCCGCGACGTGCTGGCGCTGATCGTGGCGGGTTTGCGCGGCGGCGGCTGGACCGGGGACGCGCGCGACCTGGTGGCCGCCGAGATCGAGGGCGGTCTGGTGGGGGCCGCGCGCGCAGCCGGGCAGCTGCTGGTGCGGGCGTTTTCGGTGCCCGAGGTGGCCGGAAAATGAGCGGTTTCGACTGGCCCGCGCTGATGCGGGCCGGGATGCGCGGGCTGGGGCTGGCGCCGGATGCGTTCTGGAGGCTGACCCCGGCGGAACTGGCCTTGTTGCTGGGCCAGGGCAGCGGCACCCGGCCTTTGGGGCGGGCGCGTCTGGAAGAGCTGGAGCGCCTGTATGGCGGGCAGGAAAGGACGAAGTGCGATGAGTGACATTTTTGGCGGGGACGGGTTCTCGCAGCAGGCGGATGGGTTGAAGGGCACGCTGAGCGGGGCGGCGGCGATGACCGCAGCCTTTGATCAGGAGCTCAAGCGGATGCAGGCGACGGTGGCCGATGCGAGCCGCGAGGTGGGCGGGCTGCAGCGCTCGATCGGTTCGGGGCTGCGGCGCGCCATCGACGGGCTGGTTTTCGACGGCGACAAGCTGTCGGACGTTTTCCGCAATATCGGCAAGTCGATGGTGGATGCGGCCTATGCGGCGGCGCTCAAGCCGGTGACCGGCCAGCTTGGCGGGCTGCTGGCCGGCGGGATCGAGCGCGTGGTGGGCGGCTTGCTGCCCTTCGAGAAGGGCGCGCCGTTTTCGCAGGGCCGGGTGATGCCGTTTGCGCGCGGCGGCGTGGTCAACGGGCCGGTGAATTTCGCCATGCGTGGCGGGATGGGTCTGATGGGCGAAGCCGGCCCCGAGGCGATCATGCCGCTGGCGCGCGGCGCCGACGGGCGGCTTGGGGTGCGCGCGGCGGGCGGCGGGCAGCCGATCAACGTGGTGATGAACATCACGACCCCGGATGTCGAGGGGTTCCGGCGGTCGCGCTCGCAGATCGCGGCGCAGCTGAGCCGGGCCCTGGGCCAGGGCGCGCGTAATCGCTGAGGAGGGATGAGATGAATTTTCACGAGGTACGGTTTCCGACCAACCTGAGTTTCGGCTCGGTCGGCGGGCCGGAGCGGCGCACCGAGATCGTGACGCTGGCCAACGGCTATGAGGAACGCAACAGCCCCTGGGCGCATGCGCGCCGGCGCTACGATGCCGGGGTCGGGGTTCGGTCGCTGGACGATATCGAGACGCTGATTGCGTTTTTCGAGGCGCGCCAGGGGCAGCTTTTCGGGTTTCGCTGGAAGGACTGGTCGGACTTCAAGTCTTCGATCGCCTCGAAGGACATCGCCTTTGAGGACCAGGTGCTTGGCACCGGCGACGGGGCCAGGGTGGATTTCCAGCTGGTCAAGAACTATCGCTCGGGGTTGCAGAGCTATGCGCGCCCGATCACCAAGCCGGTGCAGGGCACGGTGCTGGTCGGGGTGGCGCGCAGCCTGCAGGTGGAAACGGTTGATTACACGGTGGATTACACCACTGGCGTCATCACCTTTCTGACCCCGCCCGGGCAGGGCGCCGAGATCACCGCCGGCTTTGAATTCGACGTGCCGGTGCGTTTCGACGCGGATCGGATACAGACTTCGGTCGCCAGCTTTCAGGCCGGCGAGATGCCGGATGTGCCGGTGGTGGAGGTTCGGGTCTGATGGCGATTTCACCGGCCTTCAAGGCGCATCTGGAAAGCGGCGTCACCACCCTGTGCCGCTGCTGGTCGGTCACCCGCAAGGACGGGACCGTGCTGGGGTTCACCGATCACGACGTCGATCTGGCCTTTGACGGCATCAGCTTTGCCGCCGACAGCGGCATGGCGGCGCGCACGCTGGAGCAGACCACCGGGCTTTCGGTGGACAACACCGAGGCGCTGGGGGTTCTGAGCAGCGCCTCGGTCACCGAGGACGACATTCGCGCCGGGCGCTACGATGGCGCTCAGGTGGTGGCCTGGCTGGTCAACTGGGCCGATGTGAGCCAGCGGCTGGTGCTGTTTCGCGGCTCGATCGGGGAAATCCAGCGTTCGGGCGGGGCGTTTCAGGCAGAGCTGCGCGGGCTGACCGAGGCGCTGAACCAGCCCCAGGGCCGGGTCTACCAGAAGTCCTGCGGGGCGATCCTGGGGGATGCGGCCTGCGGGGTGGATCTGGATGCGCCGGGCTACAGCGCGGTGGTCGCGGTCGAGGGGATCTCGGGCGGGAAGTTCCTTGACTTTACCTCGCTCGGGGGTTTTGCCGACCGCTGGTTCGAAAAGGGCCGGCTGGTGGTGCAGGACGGCGCCGGGGCGGGGCTGGTGGCGCTGGTCAAGAATGACCGGCTGACGGGGGGCGCGCGCCGGGTCGAGCTGTGGGAAGCGCTGCGCGCCGATGTGCGCGCGGGCGACATGGTTCGCATCGAGGCCGGCTGTGACCGGCGGCTGAAGACCTGCCAGCTGAAGTTCAACAATGTTGCGAATTTCCGCGGTTTTCCGGCGATCCCCGGTGAAGACTGGCTGATGAGCGTGCCGCGCCGCGACGGGGTGAATGACGGCGGGAGCCTGAGTTCATGAGGCCCGAAGAGGTGGCGCGCAGCTGGATCGGGACGCCTTATGTGCACCAGGCGTCCTGCCGCGGCGCGGGGGCGGATTGCCTGGGGTTGCTGCGCGGGGTCTGGCGCACGCTTTACGGGGGCGAGCCCGAAGCGGTGCCGCCCTATACGCCGGACTGGAGCGAGGCGGCGCATGCCGAAACGCTGTGGACGGCGGCGCGCCGGCACCTGCGCGAGATCGCGGTTGACGGGCTGGCGCCGGGCAATGTGGTGCTGTTCCGGATGCGGTCTGGCTCGGTCGCCAAGCATCTGGGGATCATCGGGGATGTGGGCGCGCGCGCCAGTTTCATCCACGCATATTCGGGGCATGGCGTCATCGAGAGCCCGCTTTCCGCCCCCTGGCGCCGCCGGATCGTGGCGGCGTTCGAATTTCCGCATCAGGAGTAGCAAGAATGGCAACCATTGTCTTATCGGCTGTCGGCTCGGCCGTCGGGGCTTCGATCGGCGGGGGCGTGCTGGGGCTGTCCTCGGCTGTGATCGGGCGCGCGATCGGGGCGACCATCGGGCGGGTCATCGACCAGCGGTTGCTGGGGGCCGGCTCGGAGCCGGTGGAGACCGGCAAGGTGGACCGCTTTCGGTTGAGCGGCGCCAGCGAAGGCGCGCCGATCGCCCAGGTTTACGGGCGGATGCGGGTGTCGGGGCAGGTGATCTGGGCGTCGCGTTTCAAGGAAAACGTGGCGGTGAGCGGCGGCGGCAAGGGGGCGCCTGCGCAGCCGCAGACCACCACCTATTCCTACACGGTCAGCATGGCGATCGCGCTGTGCGAGGGCGAGATCACGCGGGTGGGCCGGGTCTGGGCCGACGGGCGCGAGGTGGCGCGCTACAGTCTGAACATGCGCGTCTATCGCGGCACTTCCGACCAGCTGCCGGATCCCAAGATCGAGGCGGTGGAGGGCGCCGGGATGTCTCCGGCCTATCGCGGCACGGCCTATGTGGTGCTGGAGGATCTGGATCTGGGCCAGTTCGGCAACCGGGTGCCGCAGTTTTCGTTCGAGGTGATGCGCCCCGAGCAGGCGGTGCCGGGGGAGGTTCCGGCGGATCCGGCCAACGGCATCCGGGCGGTGGCGCTGATCCCGGGCACCGGGGAATACGGGCTGGCGACCACGCCGGTCTATTACGAGACCGCGCCGGGGGTTTCGCGCGCGGCCAATATCAACACGCCGAGCGGCAAGACCGATTTCGCGACCTCGGTCGAGTCGCTGGGCGAAGAGCTGCCGAACTGCGGCTCGGTTTCGCTGGTGGTGTCGTGGTTCGGCGACGATCTGCGCTGCGACCGGGCGACGTTGCGCCCGAAGGTGGAACAGGCGGATGTGGAGGGCAAGGGGATGCCCTGGGTGGTTTCGGGGCTGGGGCGCGCCGGTGCGCAGCTGGTGCCGAAGCTGAACGGCATGTCGGTCTATGGCGGCACGCCGTGCGATGCGTCGGTGGTCGAGGCGATCGGGCGGCTCAACGCCGATGGCAAGAAGGTGGTGTTCTACCCGTTCATCCTGATGGATCAGCTGGCGGGTAATGGTCTGACCGACCCCTGGAGCGGGGCGGCGGATCAGCCGGCGCTGCCGTGGCGCGGGCGGATCACGCTGAGCGTGGCGCCGGGGCAGGCGGGCAGCCCGGATCAGAGCGCGGCGGCGGACGCCGAGGTGGCGGCGTTTTTCGGCGCGGCACAGGTTTCGGATTTCTCGGTGAGCGGGCAGGATGTGAGCTACAGCGGGCCGGCGGAATGGTCGTTCCGGCGGTTCATCCTGCATTACGCGCATCTGTGCGCCGCGGCGGGCGGGGTGGATGCGTTCTGCATCGGCTCAGAGCTGCGCGGGCTGACGCAGATCCGCGGCGCCAGCGGGTTTCCGGTGGTGGCGCAGCTGGTGCAGCTGGCGGCGGACGTGCGTGCGATCCTGGGCGCGGGCACCCGGATCGGCTATGCCGCCGACTGGTCCGAATATTTCGGCTATCACCCGCAGGACGGATCGGGGGATGTGTATTTCCATCTCGATCCCTTGTGGTCGGATCCCAACATAGATTTCGTCGGGATCGACAATTACATGCCTTTGTCCGACTGGCGGGACGGGACGGATCATGCCGATGCGGGTTGGGGCTCGATTTACAATACCGAATATCTGAAGGCGAATATTGCCGGCGGAGAGGGGTTCGACTGGTACTATGCCAACATCGCGCATGAATTGGCGCAAAACCGGACGCCGATCACCGATGGCGCCTATAACGAGCCCTGGGTGTTTCGCTACAAGGATATCCGCGCCTGGTGGTCGCAGCCGCATTTCGAGCGGATCGGCGGGGTGCGCGCCGCCTCGCCCACGGCCTGGGTGCCGGAAAGCAAGCCGATCTGGTTCACCGAGATCGGCTGCGCCGCGGTGGACAAGGCGACCAACCAGCCCAACAAGTTCGTGGATGTGAAGTCTTCGGAAAGCGCCTTGCCGAAATATTCGGACGGGCGGCGCGACGAGCTGATCCAGATGCAATACCTGCGCGCGATGTTCGAGTTCTGGAACGATCCGGCGAACAACCCCTCGTCGCAGGTTTACGGGGCGCCGATGGTGGACATGGACCGGACCCATGTCTGGGCCTGGGACTCGCGGCCGTTTCCGTATTTTCCGCACCGGTCGCAGCTTTGGTCGGATGCGCCGAACTATTACCGCGGTCACTGGATCAACGGGCGCACAAACGCTCGGTCGCTGGCCGATGTGGTGGCCGAGATCTGTGCCCGTTCGGGGGTGGGGGCGGTGGATGTCTCGGCGCTGTTCGGGCTGGTGCGCGGCTATGTGGTCAGCGATATCGCCGGAGCGCGGGCGGCCTTGCAGCCGCTGATGCTGGCCTATGGGGCCGAAGCGGTCGAGCGCGAGGGCGTGCTGTCGTTCCGCAACCGGAGCGGGATCGCCACCGGCAGCGTGGACGAGGCCAAGGTGGTCATCGCGCCGGATCAGGACAGCCCGGTCGAGCGCATCCGCGCGCCGGAAGCGGAAATGGCCGGGCGGCTGCGGCTGGCCTTTGTCGATGCCGATGGCGATTACGAGACCCGGTTCGAGGATGCGGTTTTCCCCGACTCGACTTCGGAGGTGGTGTCGCGCAGCGAGTTTCCGCTGCTGTTGACCCGTACCGAGGGGCGGGCGATCACCGAACGCTGGCTGGCCGAAGCGCGGGTGGCGCGCGATCTGGTGCGCTTTTCGCTGCCGCCGTCGCGTCTGGCGCTGGGGGCGGGCGACGTGGTGGCGCTGACCGAGGGCAGCGGCGCGGTATCCTACCGGATCGACCGGGTGATCCAGGGCGAAGCGCAGGTTCTGGAAGCGGTCCGGGTGGAGCCCGAGCAATACCAGGCCAGCGACGCGGCGGACGAGCCGGGCGATGTGCGCCCGTTCACCCCGCCGACCCCGGTTTTCCCGCTGTTTCTGGATCTGCCGCTGTTGCGCGGCGACGAGGTGGCGCACGCGCCGCATCTGGCGGTGACGGCCTATCCCTGGCCCGGCTCGGCGGCGGTCTATTCTTCGGTCAGTGACGCCAATTACCAGTTGAACACCCTGGTGAACGCTTCGGCGGTTCTGGGGGTGACCGGCACCACGCTGGCGCCAGGGCAGCCGGCGGTGCTGGAGCGCGGCGCGCCGCTGCGGGTGACGCTTTCGAGCGGGACGCTGGCTTCGGCGTCGCTGGATCAGGTGTTGAACGGCGCCAATGTGGCGGCGATCGGCGATGGCGCGCCGGGCAACTGGGAAGTGTTCCAGTTCACCGACGCGGTGCTGGTCAGCCCTGGGGTCTACGACATTTCCGGGCGGCTGCGCGGCCAGGCGGGGACCGATCATCTGGCGGCGGTGGCCTGGCCGGCGGGCAGCTATTTCGTGCTGCTCGATGGCGCGGTGGGGCAGATTACGCTGGCGGCATCGGCGCGCGGGCTGGCGCGGCATTACCGGATCGGGCCGGCGGCGCGCCCGGTGGACGATCCGGCCTATGGGCATCTGGTCGAGGCGTTCCAGGGCATCGGGTTGCGGCCCTTGTCGCCGGTGCATCTGCGCGCCGAGGTGCTGGCTTCGGGCGATGTGGCGGTGAGCTGGGTTCGGCGCACGCGGATCGACGGCGACAGCTGGTTGTCGGTGGATGTGCCTCTGGGCGAGGACGCCGAGCTTTACGAGTTGCGGGTGGTGCAGGCGGGCGCGGTGCTTCGCCAGGTCAGCCTGAGCGCGCCGGGCTGGACCTATTCGGTGGCCGACCAGGCGGCTGACGGGGTGGCCAGCCCCTACGAGATCCAGGTGGCGCAGGTTTCGACGCGCTTCGGGCCGGGAATTTTCAGAAAGGTGAACTTATGAGCAATACTCCGAGGTTGGGCCTGCCGCTGCTGCAGGCGGCGCAGGCGCAAAAGCATGTGACGGTGAACGACGCGCTGGTGCGTATCGATGGGGCGGCGCAGATGGTGCTGCTGTCGGTGGACCAGAACACCCCGCCGGGGCTGGCGAGCGACGGCGACTGCTATGGGGTCGCCGCGGGCGGGGTCAACGAATGGGCCGGGCGCGATGGCCAGATCGCGGTGCGTTCGAACGGGGGCTGGGTGTTTCTGGCGCCGCAGCGCGGCTGGCGGGCGCGGATCGCCGACCGCGAGGCCGAGGCGGTTTACGACGGTGCGGCCTGGGTGAACGGCGTGGTGGCGATGTCGGCGAACAACGCCGCCACCGTCCACGAGGTGGTGGAGATCGACCACGTTCTGGGCGCCGGGCCGACCAGCAACGTGGTCGGCGCCCTGCCGGCGAGCACGGTGGTTCTGGGGGTGACCGGGCGGGTGACCTCGGCGATCACCGGCACGCTGACCGGCTGGCGGATCGGGGTGGCCGGGTCGGACAACCGCTATGGCAGCGGGCTGGGGCTGGCGCAGGGCACCTGGCTTCGCGGGCTGACCGCGTCTCCGCAGAGCTACTATGCCGCCACCGACCTGTTGCTGACCGGCGAGGGCGGGGATTTCGCAGGTGGGACGATCCGGCTGGCGGTGCATTTGTGGCGGCTGAACCTGCCGGGGTGAGGTGAGGGGGTGCGCCTCGGGCAGGGCCCGCGCCGCGGCGCCTCCGGCGGGGATTTTTTTTGACAGAAGAAGGGGGCGGCGTCAGGATTGAGCGCAGGCGACGCAGGTGGGCACGGTGGGGTCGAGGTCGAGCCGGGCGCGGGGGATTTCTTCGCCGCAGGTCTGGCAGTAGCCGAATTCCCCCTCGTCGATCCGGGCGAGGGCGGCGTGGATGCGTTGTTTCTGCTGGTCGCGGCGGTTTTGGGTGGCGCGCGCCATCGCCTGTTGTTGCATCGCGTCCATGCGCGACAGCCGGCCCACCGATTGCTGGTCGAGCGTGACCGTGCGCTGGCCCTCCTGGCCGCGGGCATCCTGGCGGTCGAGATCGGCGAGGGCATCGATCAGGATTTGGCGGAATTGAGCGGCCAGCTGATCATTCATTCGTGAAATCCCGCCTATCAAGCATTGCGTTTTGTGCATCCTCAATATCTGTTGTAGGCTGGCGTGGCCACAAGAGGAATGTGTCATGGTCGAAACGCGCAGGAAACTGGCCGAGGTGGATCCGGTCTGGATGCAGATCCGCGAAGAGGGGCTGCAGACCGTCGAGGACGAGCCCTTGATGGGTGGTTTGGTGCATGCCAGCGTGCTGCATCATGACACGCTGGAGTGCGCGCTGGCCTTCCGCATCGCGCAGAAACTGGCGTCGGGCGAGATGAGCGAGCAACTGGTGCGCGAGATCGCCGATACGGCCTATCGCAGCGACGCGAGCCTGGGAGAGGCGGCGCGCGCCGATATCGTGGCGGTGCAGGAACGCGACCCGGCCTGCGAACGGTTCATTCAGCCGCTGCTGTTCTTCAAGGGGTTCCAGGCGATCCAGGCCTATCGGGTGGCGCATTGGCTGTGGAACAGCGGGCGGCGGGATCTGGCGTATTTCTTCCAGATGCGCGCCTCCGAGCGGTTCGGGGTGGACATTCACCCGGCGGCGCGGATCGGCAAGGGGATCATGATGGACCACGCCCATTCGATCGTGATCGGGGAAACCGCGGTGGTCGGGGACAACGTGTCGATGCTGCATGCGGTGACGCTTGGGGGCACCGGCAAGGAGAACGACGACCGTCATCCGAAGATCGGCAACGGGGTGCTGATCGGGGCCGGGGCGAAGGTTCTGGGCAATATCACAGTTGGCCACTGCAGCCGGATTGCCGCCGGATCGGTGGTGCTGAAGGACATCCCTGCCTGCAAGACCGTGGCCGGGGTGCCGGCGCGGGTCGTGGGCGAGGCTGGCTGCGATCACCCGGCGATGGAGATGGATCAGCTGCTGGCCGATCAGGTCTGATCAGGGCAGGGGGCTGTCTGCCCCCTCTGGTCGCCTGTGGCGCCCATTCACCCCCGAAGGTATTTGGAGCAAGAGGAAGGGAAGGAGTCTCCGCTCTTCTTCTGTCCGGAAATATTCCCGCCGGAGGCAGCGGCGACGCGGGCTTGAGCGCGTCGCCAATCAAAAGACCGGCCGCCCGTAGGGCGGCACCGCTTGGCAGCGGTGTTCTCAGGCGGTGGCGCTGGCCCTCAGGCGAGCATGGCCAGCGGGTTTTCCAGGTTGGACTTGATTGCGGCCAGAAGCTCGGCCCCCAGGGCGCCGTCGATCACCCGGTGATCGACCGACAGCGTGACGCTCATCACCGTGGCGACGGCAAGGTTGCCCTTGTCATCCACCACCGGTTTCTTGGTGCCGGCACCGACGGCCAGGATCGAGCCGTGGGGCGGGTTGATCACCGCGTCGAAATTGTCGATGCCGAACATGCCCAGGTTGGAAATCGCCATCGCGCCGCCGGTGTAGTCCTGCGGCGCCAGCTTGCGGGCGCGGGCGCGGGCGGCGAGGTCTTTCATTTCCACCGACAGCGAGGTGAGCGAGCGGCTGTCGGCGTCGCGCAGGACCGGGGTGAAGAGGCCGCCCTCGATGGCGACGGCCACCGCCACATCCGAAGGTTTCAGCTGCAGGATGCGGTCGCCGGCCCAGACGGCGTTGGCGGCGGGCACCTGTTGCAGGGCGAGCGCGCAGGCCTTGATGATGAAATCGTTGACCGAGAGTTTCACCCCGCGATCCGCCAGCTGGGCGTTCAGGCGGGCGCGGAAGTCCAGCAGTTCGTCCAGCAGGATGTCGCGGCGCAGGTAGAAATGCGGGATGGTCTGCTTGGCTTCGGTCAGGCGGGCGGCGATGGTCTTGCGCATGCCGTCGAGCGCGATTTCTTCGTATTCGCGGTCGGCATACATCGCCTTGACGGTGTCGGTGGCCGGGCCGGTCGGGGCCGGCGCGGGGGCGGCCGGCGTGGCGGCCGCAGCGGTGGCGGCGGCGGTTGGGGCCGGTTGCGCGGTGGCGGCGAGCACGTCGGCCTTGACGATGCGGCCATGCGGGCCCGAGCCCTTGATCTGGGCGAGGTCCAGACCCTTGTCGGCGGCAATGCGCCGGGCAAGGGGCGACGCGAAAATGCGTTTTCCGTCCGAGGCTTGCGGGGCTGCCGGGGCCGGTGTGGCTGGTGCTGCGGCCGGTTGGGCGGCGGGCTGCGACGCCGGGTCTGCCGGGGCAGGGGTGCTGGGCGCGGCGGGTGCATTGGCGATGTCGTCGGCGCTTTCGCCTTCTTCCAGCAGCACCGCGATCGGGGTGTTCACCTTGACCCCTTCGGTGCCCTCGGCCACCAGCAACTTGCCAACGATGCCTTCGTCCACCGCTTCGAATTCCATCGTCGCCTTGTCGGTCTCGATCTCGGCCAAAAGGTCGCCGCTTTCGACCCGGTCGCCTTCATTCACCAGCCATTTGGCCAGCGTGCCTTCCTCCATCGTCGGTGAGAGGGCGGGCATCAATACTTCGGTTGGCATCGCTTCTCTCCCTTACCGGTATGTGACGGTCTTGACCGCGTCGATGACCTCTTTGGTGGTCACCAGCGCCAGTTTTTCGAGGTTGGCGGCATAGGGCATCGGCACGTCCTTGCCGGTGCAGTTGATCACCGGCGCATCCAGGTAGTCAAAGGCGCGCTGCATGATTGTCGCGGCCAGGTGGTTGCCGATCGAGCCGACCGGCCAGCCTTCTTCGACGGTGACGCAGCGGTTGGTTTTCATCACCGAGGCGATCACCGTGTCATAGTCGATTGGCCTGAGCGTGCGCAGGTCGATGACCTCGGCGCTGATGCCTTCCTTGGCCAGTTCGTCGGCGGCTTCGAGCGCATAGGTCATGCCGATGCCGAAAGAGACGATGGTGACGTCGGTGCCGGTCCGCCAGATGCGGGCCTTGCCGAAGGGCACGGTGAAATTCTCCATCACCGGCACGTCGGAGGAACGCCCGTAAAGGATCTCGTTTTCCAGGAAAATCACCGGGTTGGGGTCGCGGATGGCGGTTTTCAGCAGGCCCTTGGCGTCGGCGGCGCTGTAGGGCATGGCGACCTTGAGACCGGGGATCTGCGCATACCAGGCGGCGTAGTCCTGGCTGTGCTGGGCGGCGACGCGGGCCGCCGCGCCGTTGGGGCCGCGGAACACGATATCGGCGCCCATCTGGCCGCCGGACATGTAGCGGGTCTTGGCGGCGGAATTGATGATCTGGTCGATCGCCTGCATGGCGAAGTTGAAGGTCATGAATTCGACGATCGGCTTGAGGCCGGCAAAGGACGCCCCCACCCCGACGCCGGCGAATCCGTGTTCGGTGATCGGGGTGTCGATGACGCGGCGTTCGCCGAATTCTTCCAGCAGGCCCTGGCTGATCTTGTAGGCGCCCTGGTATTGCGCGACTTCCTCACCCATCAGGAACACGGCGTCGTCGGCGCGCATTTCTTCGGCCATGGCGTCGCGCAGCGCTTCGCGCACGGTGGTGGAGCGCATTTCCG
>JAJRUE010000134.1 GCA_024277955.1 Alphaproteobacteria bacterium
CGTGGGCGACGAGATCGAGATCGTCGGCATCCGCGACACCAAGAAGACCACCTGCACGGGCGTCGAGATGTTCCGCAAGCTGCTGGACCGCGGCGAAGCCGGCGACAACGTGGGCGTGCTGCTGCGCGGCATCGACCGTGATGGCGTCGAGCGTGGACAGGTTCTGTGCAAGCCGGGTTCGGTAACCCCGCACACCAAGTTCGAAGCCGAGGTCTACATCCTGACCAAGGAAGAGGGCGGCCGTCACACGCCGTTCTTCAAGAACTACCGTCCGCAGTTCTACTTCCGGACCACCGACGTGACCGGCACGGTCGAGCTTCCCGAGGGCACGGAAATGGTGATGCCCGGCGACAACCTGAAGTTCAACGTCGAACTGATCGCGCCGATCGCGATGGAAGAAAAGCTGCGCTTCGCCATCCGCGAAGGCGGCCGCACCGTCGGCTCGGGCGTCGTGTCGAAGATCATCGAGTAACAGACCAACACGGGTTCGACGTGGGGGGCCATCCTGGCCCTCCACCTCTCAACTTCAAGCCGCGAAAGGCACGTCAAGATGGCAGTTCAAAGCCAAAACATTCGCATTCGGCTGAAAGCCTTCGATTACCGGGTTCTGGACGCCAGCACCCAGGAAATCGTCAACACCGCGAAACGGACCGGCGCCAGCGTGCGCGGGCCGATCCCGCTTCCCAACAAGATCGAGAAGTATACCGTTCTTCGCGGTCCGCACATCGACAAGAAGTCGCGCGAACAGTTCGAAATCCGCACCCACAAGCGGCTTCTGGACATCGTCGACCCGACACCTCAGACCGTGGACGCGCTGATGAAGCTCGACCTGGCCGCCGGTGTCGATGTCGAGATCAAGGTTTAAGGGGGGCAATCAGACATGTTGCGCTCTGGTGTAATTGCGAAAAAGGTCGGGATGACCCGCCTTTTCATGGAGGACGGAAAGCAGATTCCCGTGACCGTCCTGCAACTCGACAATCTTCAGGTGGTCGCCCAGCGCACCCCTGAAAAAGACGGCTATGCCGCAGTCCAGCTGGGCGCCGGCACGGCCAAGGCGAAACGCACATCGAAAGCGATGCGCGGCCATTTCGCTGCCGCCAAGGTGGCGCCCAAGCGCAAGATCGCGGAGTTTCGGGTTGACCCGGAAAACCTGATCGGCGTGGGCGAGGAAATCACCGCCAACCACTATGCCGAAGGGCAGTTCGTGGACGTTTCCGGCACCTCGATCGGCAAGGGATTTGCCGGGGCGATGAAGCGGCACAACTTCTCTGGTCTGCGCGCCACCCACGGCGTGTCGATCAGCCACCGTAGCCACGGTTCGACCGGCCAGTGTCAGGATCCCGGCAAGGTGTTCAAGGGCAAGAAGATGGCCGGCCACATGGGCGCGGTGCGGGTCACCACGCAGAACCTGCAAGTGGTGAAGACCGACAGCACCCGCGGCCTGATCATGGTCAAGGGCGCGGTTCCGGGCTCGAAGGGCGGCTGGGTGACGATCAAGGACGCGGTGAAAAAGCCGCTGCCTGACAACCTGCCGCTGCCCGCCGCTCTGAAGTCGGCCGAAGCCGCCGCCGCAAAGGAAACCGAGGCCACAGACGCCGCAGCCGAAGGGGGCGAGACCAATGAAAGCTGAAGCCATCAAGCTTGACGGCAAGAAGGCCGGGGCGGTCGATCTCGACGACGCGATCTTCGGGCTCGAGCCGCGCGCGGACATCCTGCACCGGGTGGTCCGCTGGCAGCGCAACAAGGCGCAGGCCGGCACCCACAAGGTCAAGACCCGCAGCGAAACCAGCTACTCGACCAAGAAGATCTACCGCCAGAAAGGCACCGGCGGCGCGCGTCACGGCGACCGTAACGCCCCGATCTTCCGCAAGGGCGGCATCTACAAGGGCCCGACCCCGCGCAGCCACGGCCACGAGCTGACCAAGAAGTTCCGCAAGCTGGGCCTGCGCCATGCGCTGTCGGCCAAGGCCAAGGCGGGCGAGCTGGTGATCCTGGACGCGGCCGAACTGAAGGAGGCCAAGACCTCGGTTCTGGCCAAGGCGGTCAAGGAACAGGGCTGGAAGCGCGCGCTGGTGATCGACGGGGCCGAGGTGAACGACAACTTCGCCCGCGCCGCCGCCAACATCGCCGGCATCGACGTTCTGCCGTCGATGGGCGCAAACGTATATGACATCCTGCGCCGTGACACCCTGGTGATCACCAAGGCGGGTGTCGAAGCACTGGAGGCTCGACTGAAATGAGCGCGAAGCCGGAACATTACGACGTGATCCGCAAGCCGATCATCACCGAAAAGGCCACGATGGCGTCCGAGCACGGCGCGGTGGTGTTCGAGGTGGCGATGGGCGCGAACAAGCCGCAGATCAAGGAAGCGGTGGAAACCCTTTTCGGCGTCAAGGTGAAGGCGGTGAACACCACCATCACCAAGGGCAAGGTCAAGCGCTTCCGCGGCCAGCCGGGCAAGCGGCGCGACGTCAAGAAAGCCTACGTGACGCTGGAAGAAGGCAACACGATCGACGTGAGCACCGGACTCTGACAGGTGCGGGAATGGCGGGTTGAACAACCCACCCTACGCAGGGCGGGGTTCCACCCCGCCATGCCACGCCAACGAAATCAAGAAGGCCCTCCGGGATGACCGGGGGCCTTTTTCTTTGGCTGATCACAAAGCGAAGAGCCGGGCCAGCGCCTGCCCGTGGGGTGGCGCCGCCGACGGTTGTTCTGCGCACTTTATGGTTCCGGACACCTCTTTTGCCCGAGCATCATGGACGGGTGGCGGAGGACGTCGCGTTGCGATTGTTACCGACACAGAGCCTGGCTCTTTGGATGCATTCAATGCACGCGAAAAACCGATATTTGAAGGTTGCGTGCTGCCAGATGGATTCACCCTCCTATACGCTAGTTCGGACACCGGTTGGGAGGTGCTGAACAAGTTTATCCGGCTGTGCGATAAAGCCGCCGAGCAAACAATAAAGAAGCGGGGGGCAGGCGACTTTCCCGATGCTCCGTGGGCGCCAGTTGAGGATTTTCCGAAAATTAAATTTCGTAACGGCCATAGGAACGCTCGTGTCACAATCGAGAATCCCACTCTGGCAGATTTGGATATCCATCCTGGGCAATCGATTTCGCTCTATGGACGGCCACGAAA
>JAJRUE010000016.1 GCA_024277955.1 Alphaproteobacteria bacterium
CGCTTTGCCTTCTACGACCTGGCGAAAAACGCCTTTGCCGTGATCCAGACCGGCGAACGGCGGTTTTACGGCTGTTTCATGCTGCGCAAGGGCGTGATCCCGCCGGAAACCTGAGGAGTGCTCATGTCGGAAAAAATCGTGATCCTTGGCGTCTTTGTCGCCGATACCGCCTATCGCGCCGATCGCGCGCCGCGCATGGGAGAGACCATCCTTGGCAACAGCTTCGCACTCGGCCCCGGCGGCAAGGGTTCGAACCAGGCGGTGGCGGCGGCGATGGCGGGGGGTGATGTGCATTTCCTTTCCAAGCTCGGGCGCGATCCCTTCGCCGACATGGCGTTGGCCACATGGGAAAAGGCAGGGGTGACCCCGGCGGTCAGCCAGCATGACGATGGCTACACCGGCGCCGCCTATATCTTTGTCGAAGAGGCGACAGGAAATAACGCGATCATCATCTGCCCGGGCGTCGGCGGCACCATTGCGCCGGCTGACATCGACGCGCAGGCCGACCTGATCGGCACGGCAGGCGTGTTTGTCACCCAGCTTGAACAGCCGATGGATGCCGCCATGCGCGCGCTTGAACTGGCGCGGGCGGGCGGGGCGGTCACCATCCTGAACCCGGCCCCGGCGGCAGACCTGCCCGACGGCATGCTGGGACTGTGTGACTACGTCACCCCGAACGAAACCGAGGCCGAAGAGCTGACCGGCATTACCGTGACCGGCATCGACAGCGCCACCCGGGCGGCGACAGCCTTGCGCAAGAGCGGCGCGGGGGCGGCGCTGATCACGCTGGGGGAAAACGGCGTGCTTTTCCAGGATGGCGAACGATCGGTGCATGTTCCCGCCTTCAACGCGGGGCTGGTGGTCGAAACCACCGGTGCGGGCGATGCGTTCAACGGTGGTTTCGCCGCGGCGCTGGCCCGCGGCGGCGCCGACCCGGTCGAAGCAGTGCGCTACGGCTGCGCCACGGCGGCCATTTCGGTAACACGCCCCGGCACGGCACCTTCGATGCCCTCGCGCGCCGAGATTGAAAGCCTGCTGGCCAAAGAGGGATAGCGGGCGCCACGAGGAACAGGGAATGGTTGTCAAAACCCGGCACTGGGACCGCCTTGGCAATGGCGGGCTGACATTCACCGAACTGGGCTTTGGCGGAGCGCCGCTGGGCAACCTCTATCGCGCGATATCCGAGGACGAGGCGCAGGCGATCCTGAACGCGGCCTGGGATGCCGGTATCCGCTATTTCGACACCGCTCCGCTTTATGGTTTTGGCCTTTCGGAAACCCGGCTGAACCGCTTTTTGAGGGGCAAGCCCCGCGATGATTACGTGCTGTCGACCAAGGTTGGCCGCCTGCTGCAAGCGGTGCCGCGCGGGGAATTCGATGACATGGGCGTCTGGCGCGACGTGCCCAGCCGCCGGCAGGTGTTCGACTATTCCCATGACGGGGTGATGCGTTCGTTCGAGGCTTCTCTGGAACGGCTTGGCGTGGACCGGATCGACATTCTCTACGTGCACGATCTCGACCTTGGCTATCACAGGACGCAAGACGCGCTGGACGCGAAAACCGAAAAGCTGATGCAGGGCGGCTACCGGGCGCTGGTCGAGCTGCGCGATCAGGACGTTATCCGTGCCTTCGGGGCCGGGCTGGATGAATGGCAACCCTGCCAGAACCTCGCCGAACGCGGTGATTTCGACCTGTTCCTGCTGGCCGGGCGCTATACTCTGTTGGAACAGGAGGCGCTCGAAACCTTCCTGCCGCTTTGCGAGGCGCGCGGCATCGGGATCGTCATCGGCGGGCCGTATAATTCGGGGATTCTGGCCAGCGGCGCGGTTGCGGGTGCGCACTACAATTACGAACCCGCGCCGCCGTGGATCCTCGAGAAAGTGCGCGCCATGGAAAGCGTCTGCGCGGCCCATGGGACACCGTTGCACCACGCGGCCTTCCAGTTCCCGCTACGCCACCCGGCGGTGGTTTCGGTGATCCCCGGCGCACAGAGCCCGCGCCAGGTTGTCTCGAACCTGGAAGCATCGCGCGCCGCGGTGCCCGATAGCCTGTGGCGTGACCTCAAGGCCGCCGGGCTGATGCGCCCCGATGCGCCATTTTGAAGGGAACAGACCATGACCCAGATCGACGCCCACCAGCATTACTGGCAGCCCTTGCGTGGCGACTATGACTGGATGCCCAAGGACGACCCGATCCTTGCCCGGGCCTATGCGCCGCGCGATCTCGAACCGCACCTGAAGGCGCATGGAATTGACCAAACCGTTCTGGTACAGGCGGCTGCGACGGTCAACGAAAGCGAATACCTGCTGGGTATCGCCGATGCCACCGACAGCGTCGCCGGTGTCGTCGGCTGGGTGGATTTCGAGCGCCCCAACGATATCGAACACCTGCACCGGCTTGCGGCGCACCCGAAATTCCTTGGCGTGCGGCCAATGATCCAGGACATCCCGGATGTGAACTGGATGCTGCGCGACGACGTGCAATGGGGCTTTCGCGCGGTTTGCGACCTGGGGCTGACTTTCGACGCGCTCGGGTTTCCGGTTCACCTGGACAATTTCCTGACCCTCTTGAAACGCTACCCGGACATGCGCGTGGTGATCGATCATTGCATGAAGCCGCGCATCCGGGATCATGCGCATTCGCCCGAGGCCTTTCGGCACTGGGCCGATGGCATGGCGCGGCTGGCCGATCAAACCGGTGCCTTTTGCAAGTTTTCCGGGCTGGTCACCGAGGCGCGTGAGGATTGGACCATCGACGACCTGCGCCCTTATGCCGATCATGTGGTCCATAGTTTCGGCGCCGATCGCGTCATGTGGGGGTCGGACTGGCCGGTGTGCCGTTTGCGGGCGCAATACGACCGTTGGCGCGCCACGGCGCAAGAACTTGTGGCAGGCCTCGATGGCGCCGACCGGGCGTGGATTTTCGGCGGCTCGGCGGAGAAGTTCTACGGCCTTGCTGCCTGATACCTATGCCTTTGGCTTGCGTTCCTTGGGGGGCTGGAACAGTTCCGGGCGATCCTTTTCAAGCGGTGCGATATACTTGATCAGCTGGCGCAGGTGATGGCGCGTCGCCTCGCGCGCGGCCTGTGGATCGCGCGCAACGATCGCATCGACGATCTTCTTATGCTCACTCAGCGTTTCCTGCACACGGCCCGGCGTCGGCAGCACCAGCTGGCGCGCCCGGTTCACCTGCACCCAGGCGGTATCCGCCAGCCGCGCCAGCCGCCGAAAGCCGGTGGAAGCCATGATCAGTTCATGCATCTGCGCATCAAGCTGGTAGAAACCTTCGTGATCACCGTCGTGGACCAGCACTTCCTGCAGGCGGATATTGCGGCGAAGCTGCACGATCTGCTCATCGGTGATGCAGCCGGCAAGATGTTCCACGGCAGCCAGTTCCAGCGCCTCGCGCAGAAACGCGCCTTCGCGGATCTCGTCCATGGAAAACCTGGCAACGAAGGTGCCGGCCTGGGGCACCACGTCAACCAGCCCGTCGGCGGCAAGCCTGGCAATCGCTTCGGAAACCGGCGACCGAGACACGTTCAGAGCCTCGCATATCTCTGATTTCCTGAGGATTTCACCCGGCTTGTAGGAAAGCGCCAGGATCGCGTCTTTCAGCACCTCGTAGACCCGCGCCGACAACGAGCCGCGAAACGACTCGAGCGGGGCCAAACGGCGGGGCGCATCCTTTTGCGCTTGCATCCGACTACTCCGATCGGTTAACACAACTAACATGTTAGCTCGGAGATATATCCCGCGAAGGCTCCGATCTCAACGATGAATCGACGTATTTTGCACAGGTTCACAGGTGACCTCAATCATGGATTCCAGCCGCAATACCATCTCGATGCACGACGCGGACAACGTGGTGGTGGCGCTGCGCGACCTTCGGGCGGGGCAGGAACTGGCCGATATTTCCGTGGTGCTGCGCGACGATGTGCGGCGCGGTCACAAGATCGCCTCGGCCGATGTGGCCAAGGGCGAGACCGTGCTGCGCTACGGGCAGATCATCGGGGTTGCCAGTACCGATATCTTGGCGGGCGAGCATGTTCACACCCATAACCTGGCCATGGGCGACCACGTTCACGACTATGCTTTTGCCAGCGAGGTGCCCGATTTCGAGTTGGTGGAAAAACCGAGGGAATTCAGTGGGTTTCACCGCGATGACGGCAAGGTCGGAACGCGGAACTACATCGGCATCATCACGTCGGTAAACTGTTCGGGCAGCGTGGCGCGCTTTATCGCCGAAGCGGCGGAACGTTCGGACTGGCTGCGCCAGATGGACCACGTGGATGGTGTTGTTCCGATCGTGCACGGCTCGGGCTGCGGCATGTCGAGCGAGGATGAGGGTTACCAGACGCTGTTTCGCACGCTGACCGGCTATGCCCGACATCCGAACTTTGCCGGCATCCTGCTGGTGGGGCTGGGATGCGAGGTGATGCAGATCCCCGACCTGGTCGGCGCCGGGCGGATGCGCGCAAAAGACGCGTTCCGCTACATGACCATCCAGCAGACCGGGGGCACAAGGCGCACGGTGGAAAAAGGCGTGGCGATCCTGCGCGAATTGGCCGAGGCGGCAAACGAGGCCCGCCGCAAACCAGCGCCGCTGTCGCACCTGTCGGTGGGGCTGCAATGCGGCGGTTCGGACAGCTATTCGGGCATCACCGCCAACCCGGCGCTTGGATATGCCTCTGACCTGTTGGTGCGCCATGGCGGCACGTCAATTCTTTCCGAAACATCTGAGGTTTACGGGGCAGAGCACCTGCTGACCCGGCGCGCCGTCAGCGCCGAGGTCGGGCAAAAATTGATCGACCGCATCGCTTGGTGGGAAGACTATACCGCGCGCAACGGCGGCGAGATGAACAATAATCCCTCGCCGGGGAACAAGCGCGGTGGGCTGACCACGATCCTTGAAAAGTCGTTGGGGGCCGTGGCCAAGGGCGGCACCGCGCCGCTCAGCGGGGTTTACCGGTTCGCCGAGCCGATCACCCAAAACGGTTTCGTCTTCATGGACAGCCCCGGATATGACCCCTGTTCAGTCACCGGCCAGATCGCCTCGGGCGCCAACCTGATCGCCTTTACCACCGGGCGCGGCTCGGTTTCCGGCTTCAAGCCTTCGCCGGGGATCAAGCTGGCCACCAATACCGAGATGTATGAGCGCATGGCCGAGGACATGGACCTGAACTGCGGCGATATCATCAGCGAAGGCGTGAGCATCGAAGAAAAGGGACGCGAGATATTCGAACTGATGATCCGCGTTGCCTCGGGCGAAGAAACCAAGAGCGAGACGCTTGGGTTCGGCGGGGCGGAATTCGTGCCGTGGCAGATCGGCGCGGTGATGTAGGGCGAAATCCAAGACGGCGGGAGAAGACATTGAAACTTGAAGGAAAAAAGGCTTTCGTTACGGCGGCTGGCGCGGGGATCGGGCAGGCCACCGCGCGCGCCTTCGCCGCCGAGGGGGCGGATGTGATTGCAACCGACATCAACGGTGAAGCGCTAAAGGTTCTGGCCGATGAGGGTATCCCAACCGATGTGCTGGACGTGACCGAAGCGGCAGCCGTCGCGGCGATGGCGGAAAATGTGGGCGCGGTGGACATCTTGTTCAACTGCGCGGGTTTCGTGCATCACGGCACGATCCTGGACTGCGACGCTAAAGCGTTCGATTTCAGCATGACACTGAACGTCATGGGCATGTACCAGGTCACCCGCGCCTTCCTGCCGGCGATGCTGGGGGCCGGCGGCGGTGCGATCGTCAACATGTCCTCGGCGGTTTCTTCGATCATCGCCGCGCCCAACCGTTTCGTTTACGGCGCCACCAAGGCGGCGGTGATCGGCATGACAAAATCCATCGCGGCGGATTTTGTGACCAAGGGCATCCGCTGCAACGCGATCTGCCCGGCGACGGTGGAAAGCCCGTCGCTGCAGGACCGCATGCGCGCGATGGGGGACTACGAAACCAGCCGTGCCGCCTTTATCGCCCGCCAGCCGATGGGGCGCATCGGCACACCCGAAGAAATCGCGGCGCTCGCGGTCTACCTTGCGAGCGACGAAAGCGGCTTTGTCACCGGGCAGGCGATATGCATCGACGGCGGTTGGACGAATACCTGAGCCGGGGCATATGGCGGTGCGCATCGCCATCGTCGGTGCCGGGCTGATCGGCAGGTGCCATGCGCGGGCTGTTCTTGCCGTCGAGGGGACCGATGTGGCATGCATCGTGGACCCGTCGGATAGCGCGAAGTCCTTTGCGCAGGAAATCGGTGTAGAGTGGTTTCCCTCGATCAGCGACATTTTCGCCAGGGCCGTCGTCGACGGCGTGATCCTCGCCACCCCGACCGGGTTGCACCAGCAGGGCGCCCTGGCCTGCGTGGAACACCGCTGCCCGGTGCTGGTGGAAAAACCGCTATGCGCGGACGTGGCCGAAGCCGAAGCGCTGGTGGCCCGCGCGCGTGCGGCAGATGTTCCGGTGCTCACCGGCCACCACCGGCGGCACGGCGCGGCGCTGCGCCGGGCGAAAGAGCTGATCGAGGCCGGAACGCTGGGGCGAATCGTGTCGTTTCAGGGCACCTGCTGGTTTCACAAACCCGCGGACTATTTCGATGTGGCCTGGCGGCGCGGCCCCGGTGGCGGGCCGATCGCGATCAACCTGATCCACGATCTGAACGCAGCACTTCACCTGCTGGGCGATGTCGCCAGCGTTCATGCCATGTCGTCACACGCGCTGCGCGGCGGGCCGGCGGAAGACACGGCGGCCGTGCTACTGCGCTTTCAAAGCGGGGCGCTGGGGGCGCTTTCGGTCTCTGATACCGCCGCCTCGCCCTGGAGCTGGGAAATGACCTCGGGCGAGAACCCGGATTTTCCCGCCGCCGGCGGCGCCTGTTACCAGATTGCCGGCACCCGCGGCGCGCTGTCGGTGCCCGACCTCGTGCTTTGGCGGCACGAGGCGCATGGGCATTGGCTGGACCCGATCCACGGCGGACGGATCGAGATGACACCACATGATCCGTTAAAGGCCCAGATCCGCCAGTTCGCCGCCGTGATCCGGGGCGAGGAAGACGCGCTGGTGTCGGGCGAAGAGGGGCTACGCACGCTGCGCCTGTTCGAAGCAATCAGGACATCGCTTGCCACCGGGCAAAGCGTCACGCCGACCGCGCCCTGACGCCGGCGCGTTCAGATCTTCAGCGCGCGCCTGCGGGAATTTTCCAGGTGTGCACGAAGCGCCGATTTGGCCTTTTCAGGGTCGCGGCTGTTCAGTGCCGCGATGATCTTCATGTGATCGCCGATCACCGACAGGACGATTTCGGGCTGAATCGCGATCAGTTCCTGACGGATCAGGCGTATCTTGATCGCATTCACACGGTAAACATCCGAAATAATTTTGTTTTTCAAATGGTCGATCAGGGTTTCGTGAAACTCCCAATCGACGTTCTGGGCCTTTTCCACCAAGGCGTCGGTGATCCCTTCCTCGGCTTCGTCCAGAATATCCTGATGGCTTTTTTCAAGCGCGGCACGTTCTTCGTCGGTGGCATGGGCCGCAAATTGCGCCGCCGCTTCCAGTTCAAGAATGATACGCAGCTGGAAGGCATTGCGGATCAGTTCCAGGTCGATATGGGTGATCTGCATGCCGCGTTGGGGCACCGTTGTCAGCAGACCATCGGCTTCAAGCCTGGGGATGAGTTCGCGGATAGCGCCAAGCGGCATGCTGGTGAGCGCGCTCATCTCGCGCTGGGTGACGAACTGGCCGGGGCGGATGCGCCGCGACAACAGGTTGTCGGTGAAACTGTCATATGCCCTGTCTCTCAGTTTCATGCGCGCGCTGCTGCCCCCTTTGTGCGGACCGTCATCCCGGTGACCGTGCAACAGCGTCATGGGCCTTGGCAAGGGCCGCGCTGTCTTCGTCGCCGATCGCCACCAGGGGTGGTGCGCATCTTCGCCACGCCTCGTCGCCGGAAGCATGCGCCACCATCGCCTTGATCGCCGGGGTCACCGGGTAGCGCACCACCCGGTCCACCAGCGCATTCACCGCCGGGTCGTCCTTTCCCGACGACAAGACCCGTGCCAGCCGCCCCGGAAACAGGTTGGCGATGCCGCTGATCGCACCAGCCGCCCCCAGGCGGGATCCGGCGGCCAGTTGGCGTTCGTCGCCCACCAGGATCTGCAGCCCCGGCAGTTTCAGCAATTCGCGGGTGTTCTCGAAATCACCGGAGGAATCCTTGACCCCGAGAACCAGGCCCGGAAACGCCGACCCAAGCGCCGCCGCCAGCGAAACTGGCAGACCGACCCCGGTCACCTGCGGGATATGGTAAAGGATGACCTGCGCGTCGCTGTCGGCAAGCGGTGCAAACACTGCGCCGAACCAGTCTGACAGGCCTGCCTCGGGCGGGTGGTCAAAGTAGCATGGCGGCGGCAACAGGAACCGGCTTACCCCCATTGCCATCGCGGCGCGCGCCTGTTCGACGATATCGCCCGCCGCCGTGCCGTGAAGCGCCAGGATCACCCGATCCGGGTCGGTTCCGGCCCCGATCACCGCCGCCAGCGCCGCCAGCCGCGCGTCGACCGCAACCGACGGGCCTTCCCCGGTGGTGCCAAACAGGGTCACCGAGCTGCAGCCGCTGTCCCTGAGCCCCGCGATGTGACGGTTAAGCCGGGCATGGTCAACCGAACCGCCAGTGTCAAACGGGGTCGTGAGCGCGGCCGAGATGCCAAACATCCCTTTCTCCTTACTGAAAACAAGCACATTTCGTGAAATTCGAAAGCAAGGTGCTACTTGTGCAATCACTAACATGTTAGTCCTTGCTATTGAAAATGCAATATGCTTTCATCGTCATGCGAATGGATTTTCGAGGCGCGCTGATTGTAGGGCAGCCGCATTGGCGGCGGTGTCATCAGCAGGGGTGGATCCGGATGGTTTCGGGGGCGAACGTGAGATTTTTATCAGTGCACTTCGCAAGCGACCGTTCGCCATCGGCCCATGTGTCTCGACAAAAGGAAACCGATAGGCCGGTCCGTCATTCAGTTGGGCCGTCACATTCAGACTGGGAGGAACAAGATGCCTGAAAAATTTACCCGCAGGGCCGTGATGGCAGCCATTGCCGCAACCCCGCTTCTTGGCGGCGCAACGGCAGCGCTGGCGCAGGAAAAGATCCTGCTGCGCATGTCCACACCGGCCACGCAGACCGACTTTCGCTCGCAGGGGCTGGAAAAGATCTTTGCCCCCGCGGTTGCCGATTTCGCAACATACGAGCCGCACTATAACGACACGCTTTTCAAGCAGGGGACCGAACTGGTCGCGATCGCCCGCGGCAACCTGGAAATGTCGATCACCTCGGCGCAGGAACTGGCCAAGCTGATCCCCGAGTGGTCGATCTTCACCGCCGGCTACCTGATGCGCGGCCCGGAGCACCAGCGCAAGGTATTCGCCGGTGATATCGGCAAGGAAATGTATCAGCTGGTGGAAGACAAGCTGGGCGTGAAACTGCTGTGCGTGAACTATTTCGGCACCCGGCAGCTGAACCTGCGCGGCGACAAGATGATCATGAAGCCCGAAGACCTGAAAGGCGTGAAACTGCGCATGCCCGGCACCGACGCCTGGCAGTTCCTCGGACGCGCGCTGGGCGCCGACCCGGTGCCTCTGGCCTTTACCGAGGTCTATACCGCGCTGCAGACCGGGGCCATCGACGGCCAGGACAACCCCCTGCCGACCGACAAGGACAAGAAGTTCTATGAGGTCACCGACCAGATCGTGCTGACCAGCCACCTTGCCGACATGAACTTCATCGCCTTCTCCAAGACGGTCTGGGACAAGCTGAGCGCCGATCAGCAGACGACGCTGCAGAAGGCCGCCGATGACGCTTGCGTTTCGATCTCGGACGCCATCGTCGAGAACGAGGCCCAGTTGGTTGACTTCTTCAAGGGCCAGGGTCTCAAGGTCTATGAACCCGATGTTGAGGCGTTCCGCACCCGGGTGCAGAAGATGTATCTGGAATCGGATTTCTCCAAGGACTGGCCCGAAGGCCTGCTCGACCGCATCAATGCCGTAGAGTAACCTCGCGGCATGCGCAGGATTGGAAAATGGCTTCGGCTTTTCGCCGATGCAGTGGCTGTGGGGCTTCTGACCGCCATTTTCCTTTCCTTCATCCTGCAGATCGTCAGCCGCTACATCATCCAGAAACCGCTGGGCTGGACGCTTGAGGCCAGCCTCCTGGGCTGGCTCTGGCTGGTGTTCTGGTCCGGCGCGTTCACGCTGCGCGAGGATGACCATGTGCGCTTTACCGTGCTTTACGACATGGCGCGCCCGGGGCTGAAAAAACTGTATCTGTCCATCGCCGCGATCTGCATCGCCGGGGCGCTGATCGTGTCGCTTCCGGCGACCTGGGATTTTGTTTCCTTCATGAAGATCGAAAAGACCTCGCTGCTGAAATTCCGCTTCGATTTCGTGTTCAGCATTTTCCTGATATTCTCGGTCGCCACCATCGTGCGCTACCTGTGGCGGCTGGTTGGCGTGTTGCGTGGCGGAGAAGATGTCTGGCGCGGCGGTCGGAGCGGGTCTCGATGAGCGGCGCCTTCCTGACCTGCCTTGCCATCGTTTTCGTGCTGTCCGCCTTCGGGGCACCGATCGCGCTGGCGATGATCGCGGGTGCCGTGGCCTATCTCGGGCTGATCGGGCAGGATCTGGCGCTGGTCGGCGAACAGATGATGCAGGGGCTCTATACCAGTTTCATCCTGCTGGCGGTGCCGCTTTTCATCGTTGCCGCCAACATCATGAACGCCGGCACCATCAGCGACCGGCTGTTGAATTTCTGCGTCGCCGCGGTGGGGCGGTTCCGCGGCGGGTTGGGGCACGTCAACGTGGTCGCCAGCCTTATCTTTTCGGGGATGAGCGGTTCTGCGATCGCGGACGCCGCGGGCATCGGCAAGATAATAACCCAGATGATGGTCAAGGACGGGCGCTACCCGCTGGGTTTCGCCGCCGCGATCACCGCGGCCTCGGCCACCATCGGTCCGATCATCCCGCCATCGATCCCGATGGTGATGTATGCGCTGGTGTCGGACACCTCGATCGGGTTCCTGTTTCTGGGCGGGATCGTGCCGGGATTGCTGATGGCGGCGGTGCTGATGATCATGGTGGCGCGGATCTCCAAGAAACGCGGTTTCGCGGTACAGGCGCCGACGCCGCTGCGCGACCTGCCGCGCCTTACGCTCAACGCCTTTCCGGCGCTGATGATGCCGGTGATCCTGCTTTTCGGCATATACGGAGGCGCCACCACCCCGACCGAGGCGGCGGCGGTGGCGGCCAGCTATGCCTTCATCCTTGCGGCGCTGTTCTATCGCGCGATCGACCTGGGCACCACCTACCGGATACTGGCCGACAGCGCCCGGTCTTCCTCGGCGGTGGGGCTGATCATCGGCGGGGCGCTGATCTTCAACTATATCGTCGCGACCGAAAACATCCCCAACACCGTGGCCGCCTACCTGCGCACCGTCGATCTGACGCCGTGGATGTTCCTGCTGCTGGTCAACGCAATGCTGCTGCTGCTCGGGGCGATCCTCGATGCGACCACGATCCTTTTGGTCATCGTGCCGCTGTTCCTGCCCGCCGCGCGCGAGTTGGAAATCGATCTCGTGCATTTCGGGGTGATCGTGGTGGTGAACACGATGATCGGGCTGATCACGCCGCCCTACGGGGTGCTGCTTTTCGTGATAAACGCCACCACCGGCGCACCGCTGCGCGAAATGATCGCCGAGATCTGGCCTTTCATGCTGGCGCTGATCGTCGCGCTTCTGGCGATGACATTCATCCCCGACATCGTCCTGTGGCTGCCGCGCCTGCTGGGCTATGTCGGCTAGGGGCAGTGTGCTGCGCGTCGCGCTGGTGGGCCACGGCATCGCGCGTTCACTGACACCGGCGATGCACGAGGCAGAGGGGCGCGCGCAGGGGTTCGCCTACCGCTACGATGTGATCGACACCGGCGACCTGGGCGACCTGGGCGGGATCATCGCACGCGCCCAGGCAGAAGGGCTGGTGGGGCTGAACATCACCCATCCGTTCAAACAGGCGGTACTAGGGCATCTGGACCGCCTGTCCGAAACCGCCGCGCGGCTGGGTGCGGTCAACACCGTGGTGCTGCGCCATGGCGAAAGGGTGGGGCACAATACCGACCATTCGGGGTTTCGTGCCGGTTTCACCACCGGTCTCGGCGAGTCTGCCAGGGGGTGCGTTCTGCTCTTGGGGGCCGGTGGGGCAGGCGCGGCGGTGGGGTTCGGGTTGCTCGATGGCGGGGTCGCAGAGTTGCTGATCCACGACATTGACGCTGCCCGCGCTAATGCACTGGGCGACAAGCTGCGTCGCTGCTGCCCGGACAAGCGCATCGCGACGGTGCCAGCCCTGACGCCCGAGGTCGCCGAAAGGCTCGACGGCATCGTCAACGCGACCCCGATGGGCATGGCCAGCCATCCCGGATCGGCCTTTCCCCGGGACCTGCTGCGCAGGTGGCACTGGGTCATGGACATCGTGTATTTCCCGCTCGAAACCGCGCTGTTGGCCCGAGCCCGCGCAGTCGGCTGCCACACGGTATCGGGCGCCGCCATGGCGGTTCACCAGGCCGCCGATGCTTTCCGGCTGTTTACCGGTCACAGCGCCGATCCGAATCGCATGGCGGCGGTATTCCAACGGCTGAGCGCAACGTCATGATGCGCTGACCAGACAAGGAGGCTTGCCCGTGGCCCATGTGTTCATCAGCGGCATCGCGGTGCTGGATTTCGTCTACCACCTCGACCGATTCCCGACCGGCGGCAATAAATTCCGGGCCCGCGATGCCTCTGTCGTTGGTGGCGGATGTGCGGCCAATGCGGCCGTGGCAGTGGTGCGCCTTGGCGGGCGGGCAGATCTTGCCGCACGTGTCGGGCGCGATCAGGTCGGCGACCTGATCCTTGCCGAACTGCGTGCGGAAGGGGTCACCCTGGACTACGTGGATCGCGACGAAGCGGCGAGATCGTCGTTTTCGTCGATCTATGTCAGCCGCGACGGCGAACGCCAGATCGTCAATTTCCGCGACGCCACGCTGACCGGTCCTCCGCATTTCCACGACTTCCCCGACAGATGCGACATCGCGCTTGCCGACACCCGCTGGATCGCCGGCGCCCGGCAAACCATCCGCCTCGCCCGTGCCCGCGACATCCCGGTCGTGATCGACGCCGAGGCGCCGGTCAGGCTGGAGGACATCGCCGAGGCCACCCATATCGCCTTTTCGCGCGCCGGGCTGAAGGCGGTGACGAACACGAACGACATGGCCAGCGCCCTGCGGCAGGTCGCGGCGGCCTGTTCTGCATGGGTTTGCGTCACCGACGGCGCGGCGGGGGTCTGTTTTATGGAAGGCGATACGGTAAAAACCATCCCTGCCCTGGCGGTGAAAGCTGTCGACACGCTCGGCGCCGGCGACGTCTGGCACGGCGCGTTCGCCCTGCGGCTTGCGGAAGGCGCCGATGAGGTCGAGGCGATGCGTTTCGCCAACACCGCCGCTGCGCTCAAATGCACGCAACCCGGTGGCAGAGCGGGCAGCCCGGACCGCACCGCCGTGAATCGACTGATCGGCACCTTGCCAGTCTGATGGCAAACATGGCCCCAGAGCGCCGATAAGAAAAAGAGACACGGGGCGCGCGCGCGCGATGTCCCATCTTGCTCGGCCACGCAACCTTTTGCAATTCGGGGTCAGAGTTTTCCGGCTTTTCTCAGCCTGCCAGGCTGCTATCGCTGGCCGATTTATTGGAAACAGTGGTGAGCCGTGCAGGATTCGAACCTGCGACCCACTGATTAAAAGTCAGTTGCTCTACCAACTGAGCTAACGGCCCACTCGAGGCGCTTGCCTAACCCCGACCCCCATAAGGGTCAAGCAAAATCTCCGCCCTCCTTTCCAATTATTCCGCGCCGGGCTATATCGCCCCGAATGACCGATGCGAAAACCCCAGACGGCCTGCCGTTCATGAAAATGCACGGGCTGGGCAATGACTTCGTGATCTTCGATTCACGGACCACGGGTTCCGTGGTTTCGCCGCCGCTTGCGCGTGCGCTGGGCGACCGGCACCGGGGTGTGGGTTTTGACCAGCTGGCCGAAATCCTGCCCGGCGAAAACAGCGATATTTCGCTGGAGTTCTGGAACGCCGACGGATCGCGCGCCGGCGCATGCGGCAACGCCACCCGCTGCGTCGCCCAGCACGTGATGACCGGGACCGGACAGGACAGCCTGACCATCCGGACCGCGCGCGGCATCCTGCATGCCCGGCGCGCCGAAGCCGGCATGATCAGCGTCAACATGGGACCGCCGCAGCTTGACTGGCGCGACATCCCGCTGGCGCGCGCCGCCGACACCGATCATCTGCCGTTGCCCGGCGACCCGGCCGCCGTCGGCATGGGCAACCCGCATTGCGTGTTCTTCGTCGAGGACGTGGCCGCGGTCGACGTGGCCGCGCGCGGCGCCGTGGTCGAGCACGATCCGCTGTTTCCCGAAGCCACCAATGTCGAGTTCGTGCAGGTGCGCGCCCGCGACGACCTCAGGATGCGGGTCTGGGAACGCGGCACCGGGATCACGCTCGCCTGCGGCTCGGGCGCCTGCGCGGTGGCTGTGGCGGCGCATCGGCGCGGCCTGACGGACCGGCGCGTCAACATCCAGGTCGACGGCGGCTGGCTGGCGCTGGACTGGCGCGACGACGGGGTCTGGATGACCGGCCCGACGATGCACGTGTTTGACGGTCGGCTCAGCGCGCAGTTCCTGGGATCGATCGAATGACCGACAACGCCCCGCCGCAATTCGCAACCCTCGGGTGCCGGCTGAACACCTACGAAACCGAAGCGATGAAAAAGCTCGCCGGCGATGCGGGCCTTGGCAACACCATCGTCGTCAACACCTGCGCCGTGACCGCCGAAGCGGTGCGCAAGGCGCGCCAGGAAATCCGCCGCCTGCGCAAGGCCAACCCCGACGCCCGGCTGGTGGTCACCGGCTGCGCCGCCCAGACCGAACCGGCCACCTTCGCCGCCATGCCCGAGGTTGATCGCGTCATCGGCAATGCCGAAAAGATGCAGCCCGCCACCTGGGCGGCGCTTGCGGGCGCGGCCCCGGGGGATCCGGGCGGCGGAAGGATCCAGGTCAACGACATCATGTCGGTCACCGAAACCGCCAGCCACCTGATCGACGGGTTCGGCACCCGGTCGCGCGCCTATGTACAGGTTCAGAACGGCTGCGACCACCGCTGCACCTTCTGCATCATCCCCTACGGGCGCGGCAATTCGCGTTCGGTTCCCGCGGGCGTGATCGTCGAACAGATCAAGCGCCTGGTCGGGCGCGGCTATAACGAGGGCGTGCTGACCGGGGTCGACCTGACCAGCTGGGGCGCCGATCTGCCGGGTGCGCCGCGTCTGGGCGATCTGGTGCTGCGGATTTTGAAGCTCGTGCCCGATCTCGCGCGGCTGCGCATCTCGTCGATCGATTCGATCGAGGC
>JAJRUE010000135.1 GCA_024277955.1 Alphaproteobacteria bacterium
CCATTTCCGACGGCAACGGACGACAGGCGCGGGAGCTGATGACCATGCACGTGGAAATCCGGGGCGACCGGCTGTTGGCGCTGATGGCTTTCGTTGGTGACGGCGATGGCTAGGCGCGCCACAGGCCGGAGGGGGCACACAACCTCGAGGCCGCCGGCTTCAACGTCGAGCTGATCGTGGTGGACTGGGCGACGCTGGGCCAGTTGCGCAACGATCCGGCGGAATGGGATATCTACATCACCCACTCGCCGTTCATCGCCGAACCAGCGTTGAATTCGATGTTCGCGCCGACCTCGCGGCTGGGCTGGAAGGACGCCGAGAAAGAGGAAATCCTGGCCCGGTTCACGACCGTTTCCGACCCCGCCGAGCGCAAGGAGCTGTTCGCACAGCTGCAGCAGAAGGTGTTCGAGCAGGTGCCGTTCATCAAGGTTGGCGGCTTCAACGCCCTGTTCGGCAAGAGCCGCAAGCTGAACGGGGTGACCAAGACGCCCTGGCCGTTCTTCTGGAACGCCACGTTCTCGGAGTAGGAACGTCCGGCACCGGGAAACCGGTGCCGACACCCCGATCGGGAGGCGACAATGCTGAAATACCTCGTCAGACGCATCGTCGGGATGATCGTCGTGATGTTCATCGTGCTGACCGTGGTTTTCGTGATCGTGCGCATCGCCCCCGGCGATCCCGCAGCCCTGATGCTGGGACCGGATGCGACTCCCGAAGAAGCGATGGACCTGCGCGAAAAGATGGGGCTGAACCGGCCGATCCTGATCCAGTATGTCGGGTTCATGGCGCAGGTGGTTCGCGGCGACCTGGGATCGTCGCTGTTTTTCGATCTGCCGGTGACCTCGATCCTGGCGCAACGCGCCGAACCGACCATTTTCCTGACTCTGTTTTCGCTGATCATCGCGGTGTCGATCGCGGTGCCGGTGGGCATCTACGCCGCATATCGGCGGAATTCGCTGTTCGACTAGGCCGCGCTGACCATCGCGATGCTGGCGGCGGCGGTGCCCAGTTTCTGGACCGGGCTGTTGTTCCAGCAGTATTTTGCCACCGGGGCGGGCTGGTTTCCGGTGTCCGGTTATGGCCCCCCCGGCGCCGGTTTCTTCGAACGCATGCGCTATCTGGTGCTGCCCTCGACGGTGCTGGGCATCGTCAATTCGGCGCTGATCCTGCGCTTTACCCGGGCCTCGATGCTGGACGTGCTGTCGGATGACTTCGTGCGCACCGCGCGGGCCAAGGGCATGGGCGAACGCCGGGTCGTGCTGCGGCACGCGCTGAAAAACGCGCTGATCCCGATCGTGACGATCATCGGGCTGACCTTCGCGCTGCTGATTTCCGGCGCCGTGGTGACCGAACGGGTGTTCAACCTGCCCGGCATCGGCTCGCTGGTGGTCGGGGCGGTGCTGCGGCGCGACTATCCGACCATCCAGGGCACCCTGATCGTGGTGGCCGGGCTTTACGTCCTGATCAATTTCCTCGTCGACATGATCTATCTGATCATCGCCCCCCGCGTGAAATACTAGAGGCCCCCATGTCCGGAGCAGCCCCGAGCGAAGCCAGCCTGTGGAAAGTCCTGATCCAGCGCCGATCGGTGCAGATCTGCCTGCTGATCCTGTCGGTCTTTCTGGTGGCGGCGATTCTGGCGGATGTGGTCACGCCCTATGGCCCAAGGGAAATGTCGGTGCGCAACCGGCTGACCGCGCCGGGTGCCACCTGGTTGCTGGGGACGGATGAATTCGGGCGCGATATCCTGACCCGGCTGATCTATGCCGGGCGGGTGTCACTGATCGTCGGCTTCGGGGTGGCCACCGTATCGTCGGTCATCGGCATCTTCCTTGGCCTGTTGGCCGGTTTCTTCAGGGTATTGGACGCGCCGGTTTCGCGGTTCATCGACGCGATGATGGCGTTCCCCGACATATTGCTGGCGATATCGCTGGTCGCCGCCTTTGGCGGATCGGTGGCCAATGTGGTGCTGGCGCTGTCGATCGTCTATGCGCCGCGCATCGCGCGCACGGTGCGCGCCTCGACGCTGGTAATCCGCGAACTGGCCTATGTCGAGGCCGCTCACGCCCTCGGCACCGCCACCTGGCGCATCCTGATCTTTCACATCCTGCGCAACATGGTGTCGCCGGTCATCGTGCAGGCAACCTTCATCTTCGCCTATGCCATGCTGGCCGAGGCCGGGCTGTCGTTTCTGGGCGTCGGCATCGACTCCGAAACCCCGACCTGGGGCACCATGATCAATGCCGGGCGGCAATATATCGGGATCGCCGACTGGATGATCCTGGCCCCCGGAATCGCCATCACCCTATGCGTGCTGTCGCTGCAAATCGTCGGCGACGGATTGCGCGACGCGCTTGATCCGCGCCTGTCAAAGGAGGTCTGAGGCATGTCGTTGCGCCTGACCAATTTCCGCCCCGTCGGGTTTTCACCGTCATGCGATGAAATCCTGATCGATGACGCGGGCAAGATCTGCGACGAGGTCGATTCGGCACGAACCCTGGACTGCAATGGCGCCTGCCTGTCGCCGGGCTGGGCCGATCTGCACGTGCATGTCTGGTACGGCGGCAGCGATTTTTCGATCCGCGCGCACAGGGTCGGCGTGGCCCGCGGCGTCACCGCCATGGCCGACGCCGGATCGGCGGGCGAGGCCACGTTCCACGGGCTGCGCGAATATGTCATCGACACCCAGCCCGAAACCATCAGGGCCTTCGTCAACATCGGCACCATCGGTCTGGTCGCCTGCAACCGGGTGCCCGAACTGGCCATCGACAACGCCATCGACATCGGGCGCACGCTGGCGGTGATCGAACGGCATCGCGATGTCATCTGCGGCGTCAAGGTGCGAGCCGGCGAAATGGTCGTGGCCAACCACGGGATCGAGCCGGTGCATGTGGCCAAACGGGTGGCCGATGAAACCGGGCTGCCCCTGATGGTGCATATCGGCGCGGCGCCGCCCGCCTTGCGCGACATCTTTGACGTATTGACCCCAGGCGATGTGGTCACCCATTGTTTTCACGGCAAACCCGGCAACACGATTTCCGAAACCCCGGAAATGTTCGAGCGCGCCAAGGAACTGGCCGCGCGCGGGGTTCTGATGGATGTCGGACATGGTGCCGCGTCGTTCGATTTCGCGATTGCCCGGGGCGCCATCCGCGACGGGTTGCGGCCGCACTCGATCTCGACCGACGCGCATCAGTACAATATCGACGGGCCGGTGTTCGACCTGGCCACCACCGCCGCCAAACTGCTGGCGCTGGGACTTTCGTTCGACGATTGCATCGCCGGAATCTCGACGAACCCGCGCCGCTTTCTGGGACTAGATGCAGCGCCGGGCGTCGGCGCGCGCGCCGATTTCACCATATTCGACCTGCTCGACAGTTCTGCGCTGGCCCGCGACTCGGTCGGCAACACGATGACGCTCGGTCAGATGTTCGAACCGCGTCACGCCATTCTGGGGGACCGGGTCTACCGGGCGGCGCGCGCAACAACGCACGGAGCCGCCGCATGACACAGACGCAAGCCGGCATGACCGCGGATACGATGCCCGACGATCTGGTGCTGAAAGTCGAGAACCTGTCGACCCATTTCGTCTATAAACAGCGCACCGCCAAGGCGGTGCGCGATGTCACCTTTTCGCTGAAGACCGGCAAGACACTGGCCATCGTTGGCGAAAGCGGCTCGGGCAAATCGGTGACGGCGCTGTCGATGATGCGCCTGCTTGCGCATCCCGGACGGATCGCGGGCGGCAGCATCCTGTATCGCGCGTCATCCGGCCGGGTGGTTGACCTGACCCGGATCAGCGAAATCGAGATGCGCAGGATTCGCGGCCGCGACATGGCGATGATCTTTCAGGAGCCGATGTCGTCGCTGAACCCGCTGTTCACCGTCGGCGATCAGGTCGGCGAAATGCTGATGCTGCACGAGCCGCAGCCGGCGGACCGGATCCGCAAGCGCGCCATTGAAATGCTTGAGCTGGTCGAAATCCCCGGCGCGGCGCGGCGGATCGATGACTATCCGCATTCCATGTCCGGCGGCATGCGCCAACGGGTGATGATCGCCATGGCGATGATCTGCAACCCAGCCTTCCTGATCGCGGATGAACCGACCACGGCGCTGGATGTCACCATTCAGGCGCAGATTCTGGACCTGATGCGGCGCCTGCAGGACGATCTGGGCATGTCGATCCTGTTCATCACCCACGACATGGGCGTGGTCGCCGAAATCGCCGACGAAGTCGCGGTGATGTACGCCGGCGAGATCGTCGAACAGGCGCCGGTCAACAACTTGTTCGCGCGCCCGCGCCACCCCTACACCAAGGGATTGCTCGGCTCGATCCCCGGCGCCGGTCAGATCAGGAAGGGCGAACGCCTGCGGGCGATCCCCGGCACGGTGCCACCGCTGCATGACATGCCGCCGGGGTGCGCGTTCGCGCCGCGCTGCACCCTTGCCGCGCCGGCCTGCGACCGCCCCGTCAGCCTTGGTCATATCGACGGCGCGCATCTTTCCCGCTGCCTGAAATCGGGGGAATTGTGATGCCGCACGCGCCTTTGTTGTCGGTTCAGGGCCTGACCAAGACCTTTCACACCGCCGCCGGCGACGTGCATGCCATCAAGGATGTCAGTTTCGACATGGCGCGCGGCTCGGTCATCGGTCTGGTCGGCGAAAGCGGGTCGGGCAAGACCACGCTGGGCCGCGCCATCCTGCGGCTGATCGAACCGACCAGCGGCTCGGTCTGCTTTGACGGCACCGAACTGGCGACGCTGGACCGCAAGGCGATGAAGGCCATGCGCAAGCGCATGCAGATCATCTTTCAGGACCCGTTTTCGTCGCTGAACCCACGCATGAAGGTGCGCGATGTCATCGGCGAGGCGCTGATCGCCCATGCCATCGGCAGGCCGGGCGCGGACCGGCGCGACCGGGTGGCGGCGCTGTTGGAAGAGGTCGGGTTGAACGGCGATCACATGACCCGCTATCCGCACGAATTTTCCGGCGGCCAGCGTCAGCGCATCGGCATTGCCCGGGCCTTGGCGGTGGACCCGGAATTCATCGTCGCCGACGAATCCGTCTCGGCGCTGGATGTGTCGGTGCAGGCGCAGGTCCTGAACCTGATGCAGGATTTGCGCGACAAGCGGAACCTGACGATCCTGTTCATCGCCCATGACCTGTCGGTGGTCGAATACCTCTGCGATCAGGTCGTGGTCCTCTATCTTGGCCGGATCACCGAAAACGGCGCGGCAGAGGCGGTGTACCGCGCACCGGCGCATCCCTACACACGCGCGCTTTTGTCGGCGGTCCCGGTGCCCGATCCCAAGGCCACCCGCAATCGCCAGATCCTGACCGGCGACATCCCCAGCCCGCTCAACCCACCATCGGGCTGCGTGTTCCGCACCCGCTGCCGATATGCCGATGACGATTGCGCCGCCCAGGTGCCGGCCATCCGGTCGGTCGGCCCGGATCAGGCAGCCGCCTGCCACAAGATCGGACAATTCTGATGGCCCCCACGCAAACCCCCGAACAACGGGTGCGGGAGCTGGGGCTGATCCTGCCCCGGCCGCAGCCGCCGATCGGCAATTTCCGCAATGTCAAACGTCACCGCGACCTGATCTACGTTTCCGGTCAGGGCCCGGTCACGCCCGAAGGCGAATTCCTGTCGGGCAAGGTCGGGGCGGATGTCAGCACCGAGGTGGCGCAGACCCACGCGCAACTGGTCGGGTTGAACATCCTCGGCGCGCTCAAGGCGGAACTGGGAGAGCTGTCGCGGGTGGCCGAGGTGATCAAACTGCTGGGTCTGGTGAATGCCGCGCCCGATTTCGCCCGCCATCCCTTCGTGATCAACGGCTGTTCCGATCTGTTGTGCCACGTCTTCGGCGGCGCCGGACCGCATGCCAGATCGGCCTTCGGAGTCGGGTCGCTGCCCAACAACATCACCGTCGAAATCGAAGTCATCATCGCCGTAACGGACTGAAACACCAAGGATTGAAACATGGCCGACCCTTCACCCGACCGGGATTTCCACCGCAAACACGGGTTTTCCCCGGTGATCAACGTCAACGGAACGATGACCGGCCTTGGCGCCTCGCGCGCGGTGCCGCAGGCGATCGCGGCAGTGGCGGAAATCATGCCGCATTTTGTCGATATGCACGAATTGCAAAGCCACGCTTCGATGGTCATTCAGGACCTGACCGGGGCCGAGGCCGGGTTTGTCACCGCCTCTGCCGCCGCCGGGCTGTCGCTGGCGGTTGCCGGGTGCATGACCGGGCTGGACCCGGCCCGCGCGGAACAGTTGCCGGTCGCGACCGGCGACAAATGCCGGGTGCCGGTGCAGATGGGCCATCTGTGCCACTATGGCGCCGCCATCGAACAGGCGATCGCGCTGACCGGCGCCACCTGCGTCACCGTCGGCCAGTCGACCCAGGTTCTGGATCACCAGCTGGCCGCGGCCCTGAGCGAAAACGTCGCGGCGGCGGTCTATGTAGTCTCGCATCACGTCGTGGAATACGGCCAGATTCCGCTGAAACGGTTCTGCGAAATCTGCCACGCGGCGAATGTGCCGGTGATCGTCGATGCCGCCTCGGAATACGACCTGCGCGGGTTCCTGCGGGATGGCGCCGATCTGGTGCTTTATTCAGGGCATAAATTCCTCGGCGGCCCGACATCGGGGATCGTCGCCGGTCGCCGCGATCTGGTCAAGGCGGCATACATCCAGAACCTCGGCATCGGGCGCGGCATGAAGGTCGGCAAGGAAAGCATCTTTGGCGTCATGGCGGCGCTGAAGGCGTGGAAGATCCGCGATCACGACGCCATCCGCGCCCTTGAGGCCGAGGCGCTGAGCAGTTGGTTGCGCGCCGTGGAGGGGTTCGAGGGTGTCACCGCCACCATCCACCCCGATGTGACCCATAATCCGCTGGACCGGCTGAAGCTGGCCGTCGACCCGGCTCTGGCCGGGGCCAGCGCCGGGGCCATCGGCCTTGCCCTGTCGCGGCACGATCCGCCGATCATCGTGCGCGATCACGAGGTCGAACTGGGCTACATCCAGCTGGACCCGTGCAATCTGGCGCCCGGACAGGCCCCGGTGGTGGCCAAAGCCCTTGCAGAGGCGTTCAGGAATGCGGCCGCCGGTTTGTTGAGCGAGCCGGATCTCAACGAATCCCGCAATCAGGGAATCCGATCCTATCTTGAATGGGGCTGAGTATCAGGCGCATGCGGAAACTGGCGAGCCTGCGCGAAACCGGCCCTGCGGCATCCGGCGGACCGGCCAAATCGTCAATAACGGGGCAACCGGCAAGCTACGGCGAATTCAAACCGAAACGGCACGGGGCGGTGATCAGACCTTCCCCGACCAGGCGTTCGGCGCGCCATAGAGCGTGGTCCTGCGCTGTGCCACGCGCCCCATGTCCTGAATGAAAGCAACGATGTTTTCCGGGGTGAATTCCTGCCCGTGTTCGGCACCGGCGGCGCGCGAG
>JAJRUE010000136.1 GCA_024277955.1 Alphaproteobacteria bacterium
CCGAACATGCCCTTCATGGCCTGTTTCAGCATGCCGCCCTTGCCCATGCGCCCCATCTTTTTCATCATGTCCGCCATCTGGCGGTGCATCTTGAGCAGCTTGTTGAGTTCGGAGACTTCGAGGCCGGCGCCGCGCGCGATGCGTTTCTTGCGGCTGGCCTGAAGGATCTGCGGGTTGGCGCGTTCGCGCTTGGTCATCGACTGGATCAGCGCGATCTGGCGGCGGATGATACTGTCGTCGAAACCGGCGGCCTCCACCTGTTTCTTCATCTTGCCCATGCCCGGCATCATCCCCATGATGCCTTCCATTCCGCCCATCTTCTGCATCTGTTCGAGCTGCATCTTCAGGTCGTTCATGTTGAAGCGGCCCTTCTGGAAGCGCCGCATCATCCGTTCGGCCTGTTCGGCCTCGATGGTTTCCTGGGCCTTTTCGACGAGGCTGACGATGTCGCCCATCCCGAGGATGCGCCCGGCGATGCGCTCGGGGTGGAACTCTTCCAGCGCGTCCATCTTTTCGCCGAGGCCGACGAACTTGATCGGCTTGCCGGTGACCGCGCGCATGGAAAGCGCGGCCCCGCCGCGCCCGTCGCCGTCCATCCGGGTGAGAACCACGCCGGAAATGCCGATCTTGTCGTCGAATTCCTGCGCCACCTCGACGGCGACCTGGCCGGTGAGCCCGTCGACCACCAGCAGGGTTTCGCGCGGGCTCACAGCGTTGCGGACGTCCTCGACTTCCTGCATCAGGGTTTCGTCGATGTGCAGGCGGCCGGCGGTGTCCAGCATGTAGACGTCATAGCCGCCCATCGTGGCCTGTTGCCTGGCGCGCTTGGCGATGTCGACGGGTTTCTGGCCGGGCACGATCGGCAGCGTGTCGACACCGATCTGCTGGCCGAGAACGGCGAGCTGTTCCATGGCGGCGGGGCGGTAGACGTCGAGCGAGGCCATCAGCACCCGCTTGCCTTCCTTTTCCTTCAGCCGTTTGGCGATCTTGCCGGTGGTGGTGGTCTTGCCGCCGCCCTGCAGGCCGACCATCAGGATCGGGGCGGGCGGGTTGTCGACCTTGAGCGCGCCGGGCTCTTCGTCGTCGCCCTGAAGCACGCGCACCAGTTCGTCGTGCACGATCTTGACCACCTGCTGGCCCGGCGTGACCGACTTGGTGACCGCCTGGCCGGTGGCCTTGTCCTGGATCGCCTTCACGAAATCGCGCGCCACCGGCAGCGAGACGTCGGCTTCGAGCAGCGCGACGCGCACTTCGCGCAGGGCGGTTTTCACGTCGTCTTCGGAAAGCGCGCCCTGTTTGGTCAGCCGGTCGAAGACACCGCCGAGGCGTTCCGAGAGGTTCTCAAACATATGCACGGCCCTTTCGTCCGGTTGCGGGATGCCCCCCATATGGGAAGCGGCGGCTCAAAGCACAAACGCACCAGTGGGCGTCTGCAAACGAAAAGCGCGCCAGTGGGCGCAACGCGCTGACTGACGGCGATCCCCATGGTGGCGGGGACCGGAAGTTTGACGGCTTCCGGTTGTTGGCGGGCTGATACGCGCGGGGGCGGGGCGAGTCAAGTGTCCGCGCCGCGCGGGCGCGCGACGCGGTGCCTCCGGCGGGGATATTTGCGGACAGAAGAAGGCGGGGCGCTTTTCTTGTGCGGCCCCATGGGTATGGTCGGGGGATGGACCAAGGCGTGATCTACGTGGCCACGGGGGCCGATTATCTGGAGCTGGCGGTGGCATCGGCCGAAAGCCTGCGGGCGGTGGCGCCGGGGCTGGCGGTGGATCTGTTCACCGATCAGGAGGTGGCGCCGGGCGGGCTGTTTGACGCGGTGCATCCGGTGGGGCGCGTGCACGACCGCGCCAAGTTGGAGTGCATGGCCCAAAGCCGGTTCGAACGCACGCTTTATCTGGATTGCGATACGCTGGTGGTGGGTGACCCGGCGCCGGGTTTTGGCGTGCTCGAACGCTTTGATCTGGCCCTGGCCCACGAGGTGCGCCGCGCCTGGGGGCTTGTCCGCGAGGGGCTGGACGAGACGACTCCTTCGGTGTTTCCGCAGCTCAATTCCGGTGTGGTGTTTTTCCGGATGAACGGCGCGGTAAGGGCATTTCTGCGGGATTGGGCCAGGCGGTATCACGCCAGCGGGCAGGGGCGCGATCAGGTGGTGCTGAAAGACATGCTGTGGCGGGGGGATCACGGGGTGCGGTTCTGGGTGCTGCCGCCGGAATACAACCTGCGCCGGCTGACCTTGCTGGATGCCTGGGAGCCGCTGGATGCGCGCGTGAAGATCATCCATTCGCACCGGCTGCTGGATCATGTACGCCACCCCGGCGCGCCGCGGATCACGACGCTGGCCGGGGTGCTTGAAGCGGAACGCCGCGCCCTGGCTGGCGAATGGGACGATCTGGGCATCGACGGCGATGGCCGCCCCTTGTGGTTGATCGAGGGGCCCGAGGGTTAGGGGCCCCATCGGCAGGAATGGCGCTTCATCTCGGCGGTGCGGGCCGCTCGCTTGCAAAAGGGAAGCACCCTTTTTTGGGCGCGGCTGGGGCCTCTGATATATCGTGCCTTTCGTGCTGGCGGCGCAGGTCGGTCGGGTTTTGGCTTGGGGCGCCGGGGCTGAGCACTCAGGCCGCGCCGGGTCGTCCGACCGGCAGATCCCGGCGGTGGGAATAGGTGACCCAGGCGGCGATCAGCCCAAGCACGACCGCGGGCAGGCTGGTGGCCATGCCAAGCACCAGCGCGTGCGCCAGAACCGCGCCGATCATGGTCGCCAGCAGGATGGCGGCGGCCAGGCCGCGCAGGCCGGGAACCCACAACAGGATCGCCGCGCCGACTTCGATCAGGCCGGTCAGGTAGCGAAACCACTGGCCCAGCCCGACATTGTCGAAGACCTGCACCATCATGTCGGCGCCGGCCAGCTTGAACAGGCCTGCCGCCGCGAAGGCCAGCGTCAGAAGGGTTCGTGCAGAGATATCTGCAAGGTTGGATGTCCGGTTGGCGGTTGTCATCTGTCTGTTCCTTTCAAGAATGGGTGTGCCGGCGCCCGGCAGGGATGCGCGGAGGCGTCGCGATGCGGGCCGGGGTGGCGTGGTTCTCAGGCCGCCAGGCTGTCCGCCCGCGCCTGCGCCGCGGCGATCGAGGCCTCGGCGTCGGTCGCCAGGGCATCGGCGGCAATGACGGTGACATCGTCGATGCCGTTGAACCTCAGAACCTGGCGCAGGTAGGGGGTTGCGAAATCCAGCTCTGATCCGGCGCCGGTCCCGCCCGAGGCCATCGCGACGATGGCCCGTTTGCCCGACAGCAGGCCTTTCGGGCCGGTTTGCGTGTAGGCAAAGGTGCGCCCCACGCGGGTCACCAGATCGATCCACGCCTTCAGCGATGCGGACACCCCGAAATTGTAGACCGGCAGGCCGATCACCAACGTGTCGGCGGCCACCAGTTCGTCGACCAGCCGGTCGGACAGGGCCAGTTCATCGACCTGCTGCGGGCTGCGCTCTGCGGGCGCGGTGAAATTGGCCTGGATCCAGGCTTCGGTCACCTGCGGGAGCGGGTCGGTCAGATCTCGCTGCGTGACATGGGCCCCCGGATAGGCCGCCCTGAGCCGGGCGATGATGCGTTCGGTCAGGGCGCGCGAAACCGATGCGGCGTGGCGGGCTGATGAATCGATGCGAAGGATTTTGTGGGTCATGATCTTGCCTTTCCTGTGTGTCAGAGGAAAGGTATCCATTGCACCAGCGAACAAAACTGGCGCATTCGAACAGGTGGTGTGCGGGTGCGCACGAAAAGGCAAGATCCGGGGAGGATGCCGATGCAAGACGCAAGCTGGGATGAGATCCGGACGGCTTACGCGGTTGCGCGTGCCGGCACCGTCAGCGGCGCGGCGGCGGCCCTTGGCGTGCACCATGCCACGGTGATCCGGCATGTGGCCGCGCTGGAAACGCGGCTGGGCGTGCGGCTGTTTCAGCGCCATGCGCGGGGCTATACCCCGACCGAGGCCGGGCAGGATCTGCTGCGCGTGGCGGCGGCGACCGACGAACAGCTGACCCAGATGATAGGGCGGCTGCGCGGGCAGGGGGCCGAGGTTTCGGGCGAACTGATCGTCACCGCGGTCAATGGCCTGTCCGGGCTGATGGTGCCGGCGCTTGCGCGGTTCCGCGATCTCCACCCCGAGGTTTCGGTCCGCTACCTGTCTGATAGCCGCCTGTTCCGGCTGGAATACGGCGAAGCCCATGTCGCGGTGCGCGCAGGCGTTCGGCCGAGCGACCCGGACAATGTGGTGCAGCCGTTTTTCGAACTGCGCGCCCATCTGTGCGCCGCGCGCAGCTATGCCGAACGGTTCGGCCTGCCGGAAACCGAAGCCGACCTGGCACACCATCGCTTTGTCGGCCCGGCTGATGACGCCCACCGGGCGCCGATTTCAGTCTGGCTGCGTGACAACGTGCCGGCGGAAAACATCGTGTTTCGCGCCAGCGAAGGCGACGAACGGGTGGCTGCGGTGCGGGCGGGCGCGGGGATCGGCTTTGCCACGGAAAGCCAGATTGCCGCGGACCCGGACCTGTTGCCGGTGCTGCAACCGCACCCCGGCTGGGTGTCGCCGATCTGGCTGGTCACCCATGTGGACCTGCACCGCAGCCCCAAGGTTCAGGCGATCGTCAAGTTCCTGAAGCAAGAGGCGGCAGGATGGCGCTGAGCGACGCGGCAGGACTGTCGGCACGGGCGCGCGGGCATCTCGCGATGCTGCTGTTTTCGGCGCTGGTGGGGGGATCCTTCGCGCTTGGCTCGATGGTGGCCAACGATGTTGCGCCGGCGGCGCTCAATGCGGCGCGTTTCGCGATTGCTTCGGGGATCATCGGGGTGGCGGCGATGCGGCGCGGCATCCCGGTCAGCGCGCTGCGCGCGCCGTGGCGCTACCTGGTGCTGGGGGGGCTGTTCGCGGGGTATTTCGTGCTGATGTTCGAAGGCCTCAAGACCGCCCCACCGGTTTCGACTGCGGCGGTGTTCACCCTGACCCCGATCATGGCCGCGGGGTTCGGCTGGCTGTTGCTGCGTCAGGTGCTGACCGGCCGGATGGCGGCGGCGCTGGCGATTGGCGGCGTCGGGGCGCTCTGGGTGATCTTTCGCGCCGATCTGGGGGCGCTTGTCGCGCTGGACATCGGCCGGGGCGAAGCGATTTTTCTGGCCGGCGCCGCGCTGCACGCGCTTTACACGCCGATGGTGCGGCTGTTGAACCGCGGGGAAGCGCCGGTGGTGTTCACCTTCGGGATGCTGCTGGCGGGGTTGCTGGTGCTCACGGTCTATGGCTGGGGCGGTATCCGCACGACCGACTGGACAGGGCTGCCGGCGCGGGTCTGGGTGGCGCTGCTCTATCTGTCGATCGCCGCCAGTTCGATGACCTTCGTGCTGTTGCAGTTCGCGACGCTGCACCTGCCGTCGTCCAAGGTGATGGCCTATACCTACCTGACCCCAAGCTGGGTCATCCTGTGGGAAATCGCCCTGGGCCACGGAGCGCCGCGCGGGCTGGTGCTGGTCGGGGTGGGGCTGACGGTGGTGGCGCTGGTGATGCTGCTGAAAGACGATTGAAACGGCCCCATCGCCGGCACTCCCAAGCCGCGGCCCAGGATAGCTGTCGGCCCTCTGTCTTTCCTCTTGCCGAAAATACCTTCGGGGGTGAATTGGCCCGGCATGGGCCAAGAGGGGGCAGACAGCCCCCGCCCTTGTGCCGCGGCGACCGCTCAGTCGCCCATGTCC
>JAJRUE010000137.1 GCA_024277955.1 Alphaproteobacteria bacterium
CAAGAAACTGGTCGAAAAGGAACGCCCCGAGGTTTGGGACATCCTCGACGAGGTGATCCGCGAACACCCGGTCATGCTGAACCGCGCCCCGACGCTGCACCGTCTCGGTATCCAGGCGTTCGAACCGGTGCTGATCGAAGGCAAGGCGATCCAGCTGCACCCGCTGGTCTGCTCGGCCTTCAACGCCGATTTCGACGGCGACCAGATGGCCGTGCACGTGCCGCTCAGCCTGGAAGCCCAGCTGGAAGCGCGCGTGTTGATGATGTCCACCAACAACGTGCTGTCGCCGTCGAACGGCGCACCGATCATCGTGCCCTCGCAGGACATGATCCTCGGCCTTTACTACGTGTCGATGGAACGCAAGGGCATGCCCGGCGAAGGCATGATGTTTGCCGATGTGGATGAGGTGATGCACGCGCTGGACGCCGGCATCGTCGGCCTGCACGCGAAAATCACCGCCCGCATTCCGCAGATCGACGAAGAGGGCAACGAAGTTCTCAAGCGCTACGAAACCACCCCGGGCCGGCTGCGGCTGGGCGTGCTTTTGCCGAAGAACGCCAAGGCGCCGTTCGACCTGGTCAACCGTCTGCTGCGCAAATCCGAAGTGCAGCAGGTGATCGACACCGTCTACCGCTACTGCGGCCAGAAAGAGAGCGTGATCTTCTGCGACCAGATCATGACCATGGGCTTCCGCGAAGCCTTCAAGGCCGGCATTTCCTTTGGCAAGGACGACATGGTCGTGCCCGACAACAAGTGGACGATCGTCGATGAAACCCGTGCGCTGGTCAAGGATTTCGAGCAGCAGTACATGGACGGCCTGATTACCCAGGGCGAAAAGTACAACAAGGTGGTCGATGCCTGGTCCAAGTGCAACGACAAGGTCACCGAGGCGATGATGAACACCATCTCGGCCCCGAAGTTCGATGAAAACGGCGCCGAAATGGAACCCAACTCGGTCTACATGATGGCGCACTCGGGCGCGCGTGGCTCGGTCACCCAGATGAAGCAGCTGGGGGGCATGCGCGGGCTGATGGCCAAGCCTTCGGGCGAGATCATCGAAACCCCGATCATCTCGAACTTCAAGGAAGGCCTGACCGTGCTCGAGTACTTCAACTCGACCCACGGCGCGCGCAAGGGCCTGTCGGACACGGCGCTGAAGACCGCCAACTCGGGCTACCTGACGCGGCGTCTGGTGGACGTGGCGCAGGACTGCATCGTGCGCCTGCGCGATTGCGGCACCGACAAGTCGATCACCGCGCAGGCCGCGGTCAACGACGGCGAAGTGGTCTCGACCCTGGGCGAACGCATCCTGGGCCGGGTCGCCGCCGAAGACATCCTGCGCCCCGGCACCGACGAAGTGCTGGTGTCGCGCGGCGAGCTGATCGACGAACGCAAGGCCGACCTGGTGCAGGACGCCGACCTGGCGTCGGTGCGCATCCGCTCGCCGCTGACCTGCGAGGCCGAAGAAGGCGTCTGCGCCATGTGCTATGGCCGGGATCTCGCGCGCGGGACCATCGTCAACACCGGCGAAGCGGTGGGCATCATCGCTGCCCAGTCGATCGGCGAACCGGGCACCCAGTTGACCATGCGGACCTTCCACATCGGCGGGGTCGCGCAGGGTGGCCAGCAGTCCTTCCTGGAAGCCAGCCAGGATGGCACGGTGGAGTTCCGCAACACCAACGTGCTCAAGAACGCCGCCGGCGATACCGTGGTGATGGGCCGCAACATGCAGTTGGTGATCATCGACGCGAACGGCCAGGAACGGGCGCTTCACAAGCTCAGCTACGGCTCCAAGCTGCATGTCGAGGACGGGCAGGCGGTGAAACGCGGCGACAAGCTCTTTGAGTGGGATCCCTACACGCTGCCGATCATCGCCGAAAAGTCCGGCACGGTGAAATTCGTCGACCTGACCAGCGGCGTCGCCGTGCGCGACGAAACCGACGAAGCCACCGGCATGACCCAGAAGATCGTGGTCGACTGGCGCGCCGCCCCCAAGGGCAACGATCTCAAGCCGGAAATCCTGATCGTCGGCGAAGATGGCGAACCGGTGCGCAACGACGCCGGCCACCCGGTCACCTACGCCATGTCGGTGGATGCGATCCTGTCGGTCGAGGACGGCCAGCAGATCAAGGCCGGCGATGTGGTGGCGCGCATCCCGCGCGAGGGCGCCAAGACCAAGGACATCACCGGCGGTCTGCCGCGTGTGGCCGAACTGTTCGAGGCGCGCCGTCCCAAGGACCACGCGATCATCGCCGAAATCGACGGCTACGTGAAATTCGGGCGCGACTACAAGAACAAGCGCCGGATCTCGATCGTGCCCGCCGATGAAAGCCAGGAGCCGGTGGAATACATGGTGCCCAAGGGCAAGCACATCCCGGTGGCCGAGGGCGATTTCGTCCAGAAGGGCGACTACATCATGGACGGCAACCCGGCCCCGCACGACATCCTGCGCATCTTGGGGGTGGAAACGCTCGCCAACTACATGATCGACGAGGTGCAGGACGTCTACCGCCTGCAGGGCGTGAAGATCAACGACAAGCACATCGAGGTGATCGTTCGCCAGATGCTGCAGAAGTGGGAGATCTCGGACAGCGGCGACACGACGCTGCTCAAGGGCGAACACGTGGACAAGGCCGAGTTCGACGCCGCCAACGAAAAGGCGATCGCCAAGGGCGGCCGCCCGGCCCAGGGCGCGCCGATCCTGCTGGGGATCACCAAGGCGTCGCTGCAGACCCGGTCCTTCATCTCAGCGGCCTCGTTCCAGGAAACCACGCGGGTGCTGACCGAAGCCTCGGTCCAGGGCAAGCGCGACAAGCTGGTGGGGCTGAAGGAGAACGTCATCGTCGGCCGATTGATCCCGGCGGGCACCGGCGGCGCCACCCAGAAGATCCGCCGGATCGCCGCCGAGCGCGACGTGAAGGTAATCGAGGAAGCCCGCGCCCAGGCCGAAGCCGCCGCCGCGCTGGCCGCCCCGGTGGACGATTTCGTGGGTGGAGACGAGTTCGATTCGATGATCGTCGACACCCCGGAAAGCCGCGACGAGTAGCCCCGGCCCACACCGAACCCCAAGGCCCCGCCCTCACCGGCGGGGCTTTTTCGTGACCGCTACCAAAAGGTGCGCCTGCGGCGCATTATTCTTTTTTTGCGCCCTGCGGGCGCGTATTTCCGCTCCGCTCGGGGGATATTTTCAGACAGAAGAAGCTGGCAGGGGATTTCTTCTGTCCGCAAGTATCCCCGCCGGAGGCATCGCGACGGGCCGAAGGCCCGGCGCAAACAATGAACTTGCGCCGCAGGCGCGCATTTGGGAAAGCTGCGCGGTGCGAGATTTCACGAAAGGGCAGGGGGGGATGGCGGTATCGGACAATGCGCGCGGCGCGCTGCTGATGATGGGCTCCATGGCGGCCTTCACCTTCAATGACGCCTCGATGAAGGCGCTTGCCGACGAGGTGCCCCTCGCGCAGGCGGTCTTCCTGCGCGGGTTGCTGACCGGCGGGCTGATGTATCTGCTGGCGCGCCGCATGGGCGGGCTGGGGTTCCGGTATTCGCGCCGCGACCTGGGGTTGGTTGCGCTGCGCACCATCGCCGAGGTCGCCGCCGCCGGGGTTTTCATCACCGCGCTGTTCAACATGCCCATCGCCAACGCCACCGCGATCCTGCAGGCGCTGCCGCTCACCGTCACCCTTGCCGGGGCGTTGTTCTTTCGCGAAGCCGTCGGCTGGCGGCGGATGCTGGCGATCCTTGTGGGACTGCTGGGGGTGTTGCTGATCGTGCAACCCGGCGCCGAAGGGTTTTCGATCTATTCGGTTTACGCGGTTCTGGCGGTGCTCACCGTCACCGTGCGCGACCTTGCCGCCCGGCGTCTGTCGCCCGCTGTGCCGTCGCTGAGCGTGGCGCTGATCGCTTCGGTCGCGGTGACCGTGGTGTTTGGCGCGGCCTCGCTCGCCACTCCCTGGGCCGCGCCCAGCCCGATCGCTTGGGTCCAGCTGGCGGCGGCCTCGGTCTTCATCGTCGGCGGCTACACCTTTTCGGTCGCCACCATGCGCATCGGCGACATCGCCGCCGTTACCCCGTTCCGCTACACCAGCCTGTTGTGGGCGCTGCTGCTGGGGTTGGTGGTGTTCGGCGACTGGCCGGACCGGCTGACCCTGGCGGGCGCCGTCATCGTGGTGGCCACCGGCACCTTTACCCTGCTGCGCGAAGCCCGGTTGGCCCGCCGCCAGCGCGCCGCTGCCGGTGCGGGCGCGACCGCATCCACTGGCCCCGGACCCCGCCCCGCCGCCTGAGCCGTTTTGCACCTGCAGCACTGTTGACAAGGGGGGCGACTCTTCCTATACCGCGCCCACTCGGGCCTCGGGATTTTCCCGCTGGCCTGTTTGCAGAATTGAAGTGGTCAAGATCCGGGCCAATACCGCCCTGATCCTCTGAAGTTCTACCGCGTCGTTCCCGCCGGAATTGGGGACATGCGGTTTTTGTGTGTTGCGATACCGCGATGCACGGCCGAAATGAAATGGATGCAACACAGGGGTTAGTACCGGAATGCCAACGATCCAACAGCTGATCCGCAAGCCGCGGCAGCCAAAAGTCAAACGCTCCAAGTCCTTGCACCTGGAGTCCTGCCCGCAGAAACGCGGCGTGTGCACGCGCGTCTACACGACGACGCCGAAAAAGCCGAACTCGGCCATGCGCAAGGTCGCCAAGGTGCGCCTTACCAACGGGTTCGAGGTGATCAGCTACATCCCCGGTGAAAGCCACAACCTTCAGGAACACTCGGTGGTTCTGATTCGCGGCGGCCGGGTCAAAGACCTTCCGGGCGTGCGCTATCACATCCTGCGCGGTGTTCTTGACACCCAGGGCGTGAAAGACCGCCGCCAGCGCCGTTCGAAATATGGCGCCAAGCGTCCGAAGTAAGAGGAAGAACAGATGTCCCGCCGTCACGCCGCCGAAAAGCGCGAAGTCCTGCCCGACGCCAAGTTTGGCGATCGCATCCTGACGAAATTCATGAACAACCTGATGATCGACGGCAAGAAATCCGTCGCCGAAAGCATCGTATACAATGCTTTCGACCGGGTTGAGGAAAAGCTCAAGCGCGCCCCCGTCGAGGTGTTCCACGAAGCGCTCGACAACATCAAGCCCAGCGTCGAGGTGCGTTCGCGCCGGGTCGGCGGCGCCACCTACCAGGTGCCCGTCGAAGTGCGCCCCGAGCGCCGCGAAGCCCTGGCGATCCGCTGGCTGATCAAGGCCAGCCGCGCGCGCAACGAAAAGACCATGGAAGAGCGTCTGGCCGGCGAGCTGATCGACGCCGTCAATGGCCGCGGCACCGCCGTGAAGAAACGTGAAGACACCCACAAGATGGCCGACGCGAACAAGGCGTTCAGCCATTACCGCTGGTAACATTTGACCGAAGGCTAAGCTGATGGCACGCGAATACCCCCTCGAGCGATACCGCAACTTCGGTATCATGGCGCATATCGACGCCGGCAAGACCACCGTTACCGAACGGATTCTCTACTATACCGGCAAGTCGCACCACATCGGCGAGGTGCATGATGGCGCCGCGACGATGGACTGGATGGAGCAGGAACAGGAACGCGGCATCACCATCACTTCGGCCGCCACCACCACCTTCTGGGAACGCACCGAGGACGGCAAGACCGCCGAAACCGAAAAGCACCGGCTGAATATCATCGACACCCCCGGTCACGTGGATTTCACCATCGAGGTCGAACGTTCGCTGGCGGTTCTCGATGGCGCGGTTGCCGTGCTTGACGCCAACGCCGGGGTCGAACCCCAGACAGAAACCGTCTGGCGCCAGGCCGACCGCTACAAGGTTCCGCGCATCGTCTTCGTCAACAAGATGGACAAGATCGGCGCCGACTTCTTCAACTGCGTCCACATGATCAAGGACCGCACCGGCGCCACCCCGGCGCCCGTGCAGATCCCGATCGGCGCGGAAACCGAACTGGAAGGCATCGTTGACCTGATCACCATGGAAGAATGGGTCTGGGCGGGCGAAGATCTGGGCGCCACCTGGGAAAAGCGCCCGGTGCGCGACAGCCTGAAAGAGCTGGCCGAAGAATGGCGCGGCAAGCTGATCGAAAACGCCGTCGAAATGGACGACGACGCGATGATGGCCTATCTCGAGGGCGAAGAACCCGACGTGGCCACCCTGCGCAAGCTGATCCGCAAGGGCACGCTGGAAATGAAGTTCGTGCCGGTTCTCGCCGGGTCGGCCTTCAAGAACAAGGGCGTGCAGCCGCTGTTGAACGCGGTGATCGACTTCCTGCCGACGCCGCTCGATGTGGTCGACTACATGGGCTTCAAGCCGGGCGACGAAACCGAAGAGCGCGTGATCCCGCGCCGCGCCGATGACGACATGCCGTTCTCGGCGCTGGCGTTCAAGATCATGAACGACCCGTTCGTGGGTTCGCTGACCTTCACCCGGATCTATTCGGGCACGCTCAAGAAGGGCGACAGCATCCTCAATTCGACCAAGGGCAAGAAAGAGCGCATCGGCCGGATGATGATGATGCACTCCAACAACCGCGAGGAAATCGACGAAGCCTTCGCCGGCGACATCATCGCGCTTGCGGGTCTCAAGGACACCACCACCGGCGACACGCTGTGTGCGGTCAACGATCCGGTGGTGCTGGAAACCATGTCCTTCCCGGACCCGGTGATCGAGATTGCCGTGGAACCCAAGACCAAGGCCGACCAGGAAAAGATGTCGGCGGGCCTCGCGCGGCTTGCCGCCGAAGACCCGTCCTTCCGCGTCGAAACCGACTTCGAAAGCGGCCAGACCATCATGAAGGGCATGGGCGAA
>JAJRUE010000138.1 GCA_024277955.1 Alphaproteobacteria bacterium
CCCGCCGGCCACCGCGACCGCCTTGCCGGATTTGGCAAGGGCGGCGGCATGGCGCGCCAGCGCCGTGGTGCCCTGGTCGAAGGGCGGGATCTCGAACGCCCCCAGCGGGCCGTTCCACAGGATGGTTTTCGCGCCGTCCAGAACAGCGGCGAATTCTTCCACCGCTTTCGGTCCCGCATCCAGGATCATCAGATCGTCGGGGCAGGAAAACGCATCCACAACAACGGCTTCGATGCCGGGTTTGAACTCGGCCCCGCAGGTCACATCCGCCGGCAACAGCACCTTGCAGCCCGATTTTTCGGCCAGCGAACGGATCTCGTTCACCGTGCCGGCCTGGTCGGTCTCGTGCAGCGATTTGCCCATCGGCGCGCCGTCCACGAACAGAAAGGTGTTGGCCATCGCGCCCCCGATGATCACCGCGTCCAGCTTGCTCACCAGGTTCTTCAGCACCGGGATCTTGGTCGAAATCTTGGCGCCGCCGACGATCGCCACCGAAGGCCGCTCCGGGTTCTCAAGAGCAGCCGTCAAGGCATTGATTTCCGTGGCCAGCAGCGGCCCGGCACAGGATGGCAGGAACTCGGTGATGGCGGCGGTGGAGGCATGCGCCCGGTGGGCGCAGGAAAACGCATCGTTCACATAGACATCGCCCAGCGCCGCCAGCTCGCGGCCCATCTGCGCGTCGTTTGCCTCTTCGCGCGCATCAAAGCGCAGGTTTTCGCACAGCAGAACCTCGCCGTCCTTCAGCGCCTTCGCAGCCGCTTCGGCCTCTGCCCCCGTGCTGGCGGCGACAAAGGCGACCGGCACGCCAAGGGCGGCGGCCAGGTCATCCTTGATCTGCGCCAGCGACAGTTCGGGCACCACCTTGCCCTTGGGCCGGCCGAAATGCGACAGCACCACCAGGCGCGCGCCCCTGGCCAGAAGCGGCTTCATGCCCGCGGCAAAGCGCCTGATGCGGGTGGCGTCGCTGACCTTGCCGCCCTGCATGGGCACGTTCAGGTCGGCGCGCACCACCAGCACCTTGCCGGCGACATCCGCGTCAGAGATCGCAGGCACGGCCATCAGAGCAGTTTCCCCATGGCCACGGCGGTATCGCCCATGCGGTTGGAAAAGCCCCATTCGTTGTCATACCAGGTGAGGATGCGGCACATGCGCCCCTCCATCACCTTCGTCTGATCCATGTGGAAGATCGACGAATGCGGGTCGTGGTTGAAGTCCATGCTGACGTTGGGCGCGTCGGTGTAGCCCAGCACGCCCTTCAGCTTGCCGTCCGCCGCGGACCGGATCGCGTCGTTGATTTCCTCGACGCTCGTATCGCGGGCGGCTTCGAACACCAGGTCCACGACCGAAACGTTGGGGGTCGGCACCCGGATCGCCACGCCGTCCAGCTTGCCCGCCAGTTCCGGCAGCACCAGCCCCACGGCCTTGGCGGCCCCGGTCGAGGTGGGGATCATGTTCAGCGCCGCGGCGCGGGCGCGATACAGATCCTTGTGCATCGTGTCCAGCGTCGGCTGGTCGCCGGTGTAGCTGTGGATCGTGGTCATGAAGCCCTTGGCGATGCCGATGCTGTCGTTCAGCACCTTGGCCACGGGCGACAGGCAGTTGGTGGTGCAGGACGCGTTGGACACGATCACGTCGTCAGCCGTCAGCACGTCGTGGTTGACGCCGTAGACGATGGTCTTGTCGGCATTCGCGCCCGGCGCCGAGATCAGCACCCGTTTGGCGCCGCTTTCCAGCAGAAGCGCCGCCTTGTCGCGGGCGGTGAAGATGCCGGTGCATTCCAGCGCGATGTCCACGTCGCCCCAGGGCAGTTCGGCCGGGTTGCGGATGGCGGTCACGCGCATCCTGCCGCGCCCGGCGTCGATCCAGTCCTCGCCGGTGGTGACCTCGCCGGGGAAACGGCCGTGCACCGAGTCGAAGCGCAGCAGATGGGCGTTGAACTCGGGCGAGCCGAGATCGTTGATCGCCACCACCTCGATATCGGTGCGGCCGCTTTCGATGATCGCCCGCAGCACGTTGCGCCCGATGCGGCCAAAGCCGTTGATGGCTACTTTAACAGTCATTCACTCTCTCCCTCAGATCAGGTTTTTCGCGGTATCGGCAACGGCGCGCGCCGTGATGCCGAAGTTTTCGTACAAGTCGTCGATCGGGGCCGACGCGCCAAAGCCCGTCATCCCGACAAAGGCCGAGTTGTCGCCAAGAAGCGCAGCCCAGCCCTGTTCGATGGCTGCTTCTACACCGACGCGCGGGGCAGTTCCCAGCACTTGCGCGCGATAGTCGGCGTCCTGCTCGGCGAACAGTTCAAAGCACGGGGCCGAAACCACCGCCGCCCTTACGCCTTCGCCGGCCAGCAGATCGGCGGCGTTCAGCGCGATCTCCACTTCGGAACCGGTGGCGATCAGCGTTACGTCGCGCGGCCCCTGGGTTTCGCGCAGCACATAGGCGCCGCGCGCCACCATGTTGGCGTCGGTATGGCTGGTGCGCAGCGTCGGCAGGCCCTGACGCGACAGCGCCAGCACCGAAGGCGTGTTCGCCACCGTCACCGCGATCTGCCAGGCCTCGGCGGTTTCCACCGCATCCGCCGGGCG
>JAJRUE010000139.1 GCA_024277955.1 Alphaproteobacteria bacterium
CCAGATGTCGCCGAACTTGGCGGCCTCGGAATAGTCGGGGCTGATCACCGCCGACTTGGTGCCGCGATAGCGCGCTTCGGTGTAGAAATGCGCATCCGGCGTGCGCGTCTGCGGCACGTTCGAGCCCCACAGCAGCAGGAAGCCGGCGTTATACCAGTCGGCGCTTTCGGGCACGTCGGTCTGTTCGCCCCAGGTCATGGGCGACGCCGGCGGCAGGTCGCAATACCAGTCGTAAAAGCTCATGCAGACCCCGCCCAGCAGGCTCAGATAGCGCGAACCGGCGGCGTAGGAGACCATCGACATGGCCGGGATCGGCGAAAAGCCAAAGACCCGGTCGGGGCCGTAGGTTTTTGCAGTATAGGCGTTGGCGGCGGCGATGATTTCGGTCACCTCGTCCCAGGTGGCGCGCACGAAACCGCCCTTGCCGCGGTTCTTGACGTAGCTTTCGCGCAGGATCGGGTCTTCCTGCAGGGCTTTCCAGGCGTCGGTGGCGTTCATGTTGGCGCGCATCCGCCGCCAGGCCTTCATCAGCCGGCCGCGGATCAGCGGGTTCTTCACCCGGTTGGCGCTGTAAAGATACCAGCTGTAGCTGGCGCCGCGCGCGCAACCGCGCGGTTCGTGGTTGGGCAGATCGGGGCGCGTGCGCGGATAGTCGGTTTGCTGGGTTTCCCAGGTGACGATCCCGCTTTTGACGTAGATCTTCCAGCTGCACGATCCGGTGCAGTTCACCCCGTGGGTCGAGCGCACGATCTTGTCGTGGCGCCAGCGGCTCCGATAGGTGTCTTCCCAGTCGCGGTTCTCGTTGGTGGTCTGGCCGTGGCCATTGGCGAACCTGTCCAGTTCCTTGGACTGGAAGAAGTTCAGGCGGTCGAGCAGGTTGCTCATGTCGTTGTCTCCTGGATTGCGCGTTTCATCGCCTGCCCCGGAACGGCGCCCGGGGCAGGGAGGCTGTTTCGATCAGGGGTTCTTCACGTAGGCGTTGGGCCGCAGGTAGAACCACCAGTTGATGACGATGCAGATGGTGTAGAACGCGGCCAGCCCGTAAAGCGCGTATTCGGGCGTGCCGGCCTTGATCTGCTCACCGATCACCTTGGGGATGATGAAGGCGCCATAGGCGGCCACCGCCGAGGTCCAGCCCAGCACCGGGCCGGCCTGTTCCTTGTTGAACACCGCCGCAATGGTGCGGAAGGTGGACCCGTTGCCAATGCCGGTGGCGGCGAACAGGATCAGGAACAGGATCATGAACGGCAGAAAGTAGTCCTGCGGGGTGGCCGAGGCATAGGCCTTTTGCAGGAAATACGCGACGCCCAGCGCCGAGGCGACCATGATCACCGAAATGATCTGGGTCACTTTCGCGCCGCCCATCTTGTCGGCGATCATCCCGCCCACGGGCCGGATCAGCGCGCCGATGAACGGCCCCATCCAGGCATACATCAGCGCCGACGGCCCGTCCGGGTTGACGGTGTTGTGGGTCATCACCCCGTCCACCATCAGGTGCTGGAAGCCGAAGACCACCTTGATCGCCAGCGCAAACGCCGCCGAATAGCCGATGAACGAACCAAAGGTCATGGTGTAGATCACCGTCATCGCCCAGGTGTGCTTGTTGCCGAAGATCTTGTACTGGCGGGTCAGGTTCTGGCCGACTTCACCGGGGATCAGCTTAAGGAAGAACACCGTCAGCGCGATCACGATCGGCAGCACCAGCCATTTCGAAAGCCCCAGCCCCGAGGTCGCCAGCCCGCCTTCAACCGTGGGCAGCATCAGCCAGGCGCCAAAGGCGGCGGCGACAAAGCCGATCGCCAGCATGAAGGTCAGGATCAAAAACGCCCCCAGCGGGTTGGGAATGTCCGGCGACACGTGTTCATCGCGGATGTTGTTCATGCCCCACCAGCCGGCGAATGCCAGCGGCACCAGCCACAACAGCCAGACGTAGCCGGCGTTCTGGATATAGGTGGTGGTGCCGGCGGGGATCTTGCCGATGAGCGTGCCGGATGTGTTGATCAGTTCGCGCCCGGCGCCGCCGAACAGCGGGATCGTCATCACCAGCGGGATCAGGATCTGCATGGTAGTAACGCCGAAGTTGCCAAGCCCTGCGTTCATCCCCAGCGCGTAGCCCTGGATCTTTTTCGGGTAGAAAAAGCTGATGTTCGACATCGAGCTGGCAAAGTTGCCGCCGCCGATGCCGCTCAGGAAGGCCAGCAGCTGGAACACCCAGAGCGGCGTATCCGGGTTGGACAGCGCCCAGCCGGTGCCCGCCGCCGGGATCATCAGCAGCGCGGTGGTCCAGAAGATCGTGTTGCGCCCGCCGGCGATGCGGATGAAGAAGGTTGACGGGATGCGCAGCGTCGCGCCGGTAAGGCCGGCAATCGCCGACAGCGTGAACAGCTGCGACTGTTCGAACGGGTAACCCAGGTTGATCATCTGAACCGTGATGATCCCCCAGTAAAGCCAGACCGCAAAGCCCACCAGCAGCGAGGGGATCGAGATCCACAGGTTGCGGGTGGCGATGGACTTGCCGGTCGAGGCCCAAAAAGCCTCATCCTCCGGCGTGTAGTTTCTCAGATCTTGTCCCAAAGCACTTCTCCTTCGAGTGATTGTTGGGGGTTGGACGGGCCCGTTGCGGCCCGCCCGTCAACTTGGATTTCAGCTTGCAGGCACATCCGACAGATGCGTCTCCCGGGTGATTTCGGGGAACTTCTTGCGCTCCATCCGGCGGATGGCGACGTGCATCCAGATCATGGAGACCGCGACCAGCACGAACATCAGCATGAACACCACCGACCAGACCTGGGTAACGTCCAGCAGGATGCCGAAGGCGATCGGCAGGAAGAAGCCGCCAAGACCGCCGATCATCCCCACAAGCCCGCCGACGGCGCCGACGTTATGCGGGAAATAGACCGGGATGTGCTTGTAGACCGCGGCCTTGCCCAGGCTCATCACAAAGCCCAGCACCACCGACAGGAAGACGAAGACGTAAAGCGGGATGCCGAACTTGAACTGGATCAGGTTGGGTTCGCCATTGGGGCCGGGGATGCCTTCGACGATATAGGTCGTTTCCGGGTAGCTCATGATGAACAGCACGACCAGCGATACGCCGAAGGTCAGATACATCACGAAACGCGCGCCCCAGACGTCGCTCATCCAGCCGCCCAGGGCGCGAAAGATCGAGCCGGGCAGCGAATACATGCCGGCATAGGCCCCGGCGGCGGCCAGCGGCACCCCGTAGGCGCCCACATAGTAGCGCGGCAGGAAGCTGGCAAAGGCGACGAACCCGCCGAAGACGAAGAAATAGTAGGTGGCGAAGCGCCAGACCTGGATGTCCTTCAGCGGCTCAAGCTGCTTGGCGGCGGAAACCGGCTTTTCGCCGGTCTTCTTCTGCATGACGCGCACCGGGTCTTCCTTGGCGAAGATGTAGAAGATGATTGCCATGGCGACCAGCACCACCGCGTAGATGCGCGCGGTGTCTTCCCAGCCATAGGCCAGCACCAGGAAAGGCGCGGCGAAGTTGGTCACCGCCGCGCCGACGTTGCCGGCGCCGAAAATGCCCAGCGCCGTGCCCTGCTTTTCGGCCTCGAACCAGCGCGACACATAGGCGATGCCGATGATGAACGACCCGCCCGCCAGGCCCAGCCCGAGCGCGGCGACCAGGAACACCGCATAGGTGTGCACCGAAGCCAGAAGCCAGACCGAAATCGCCGTGATCAGCATTTGCAGCGGCAGCATGATGCGACCGCCGAACTGGTCGGTCCACACCCCCAGAAAGATGCGGCTCAGCGATCCGGTCAGCACCGGGGTGGCCACCAGCAGGCCGAACTGCGTCTCGCTCAGGCCGAGCTCCTGTTTGATCTTCACGCCGATGATCGAGAAGATCGTCCAGACCGCGAAACAGACCGTGAAAGCCAGGGTGCTGAGCCCCAGCGCCCGGTACTGGTCGCTTTTCGTTACACCGTTCAATTCATGCATCACGTGCCCTCCACGTATTGTCGCCCGCAGGCGTTCCGCGTTGCCCGGCATCCAATATGACCCGGGCAAAGGGCGTGTTGATCCAAGTCAATGTTTTTTGAAAAAGGCGAGAAAACAATGAATTAGGGAAAAATGTCCCGGCGTATGCCAACGGATTCTTTGTGCGCTCTTCCCGGATTTTGACCGGCCGGTTGATTTTCTTTTGGGCTGCTTTGACATTCGTCAAGAATCACTTGCGCTGCTCGGGGCGATCCAGGGCGGCGCCGCCGATTCAGGGCGCGGCGTGCGCGCGCAAACCTGCCCCGCGGCGCGGGCGCGCGCGCCGGGGGTGGTCAGAGCCAGCCCGACAGGTTTTCCAGCAGCAGGGCTTCGAGCATCGCAATCGACGCCGGCGCGTCGTTCAGGCAGGGCACGAGGGTAAAGTTTTTTCCGCCGCAGCGCAGAAATTCCTGCCGCCCGCGGATCGCGACCTCTTCCAGGGTTTCGACGCAGTCGGCGGCGAAACCCGGCGTCATCACCGCCACCGAACGCGCGCCTTCGCCGGCCAGGCGGGCCAGTTCCTCATCCAGATGCGGGCCGATCCAGCGCCCGCGCGAAGGGCGCGACTGGTAGCACTGGATCAGCGCCGGCATGTCGTGGGGCAGGGCGGCGCGCAGGGCCCGGGTGGTGGCTTCGCACTGGGCGCGGTAGGGGTCGCCCGCCGCGATCACCGCTTCGGGCAGCCCGTGGTAGGACAGCAGCACCGCGTCGGGCCGCCAGCCAAGCCCGTCCAGATGCCGCCTCAGCGTTTCGGCCAGCGCCGCCACATGGGCCGGGGCGTCGTAATAGGGTGGCAGGGTGCGCAGCGCCGGCGGATGCGCCAGCCGGGCCAGCGCGTCAAAGGCGGCGTCCAGCGCCGTGCCGGTGGTGGCCCCGGCATATTGCGGGTAAAGCGGCGCCAGCAGCAGCCGGGTGCACCCCCGGTCGCCCAGCCGTTCGATGGCCGCGCCGATAGAGGGCTGACCGTAGCGCATCGCCCAGTCCACGCGGACCCCCAGCGGGCGCAGCCGGGCGTCCAGCTGTTCGGCCTGCGACCGGGTGGTGGTCTTCAGCGGCGACTCATCGCGTTCGCGGTTCCAGATCTGCGCATAGGCGCGCCCGGATTTCGCCGGCCGGCGGGTCAGGATGATGCCGTTCAGGATCAGCCACCACATCAGCCCGGAGCGGTCGATCACCCGCTTGTCCGACAGGAACTGCCTGAGATAGCGGCGCATCGGCGCAAAGCCGGTGCCTTCGGGGGTGCCCAGGTTGATCAGGACAACGCCGGTGCGCCGGTCCATTCAGGGCCTCGAGGTGGCGATGGTGTAGCCGGTCTGGGGGCACAGCGCGACCCCGCCCGGTTCGCTGCGCGCGCCGTTGGCGATGCGGCGCAGCGCCGGCAGATCGAGGATCTTGATGATCGACAGATCGGTCACCTTGATGATCCGGCGCTCTTCCAGGGTCTTGAAGCAGCGGCTGACGGTTTCGGGCTGCATCCCCAGGTATTCGGCCAGGTCGCGCCGGCGGATCGGAATATCCACCAGGTCTTCGCGCTTGTGGGCCTGAGGCGCGCGGTGGCTGCATTCGAAGATGAACGAGGCCAGCTTTTCCTGCGCCTTTTTCTTGGCCAGGTCCGACGAATGGTCGATGGCGCGAAAGGTCTGGTCGCGCAGGTTGTCCCAGATCAGCCGCCGGGCGTCGAGGTTTTCGTCGATGATCCGGTCAAAGATGCGTTCCGACAGGCGGCACACGCCCACATCCGAAAGCGCGATCAGATGGCCCAGCTTGCGGTTCGAGGTGTTGCGCATGTCGATCACGTCTCCGCGCATGAAGAAGGCGGCGATGGTCTTGCGCCCGTCCTTGAGCAGATGCTGCAGGCTGATCACGCCGCTTTCGATGGCGAAGATCGGCCAGCGTTCCAGCACTTCGTCCCAGATCATCTCGCCGCGCCGGATCATGCCGGATTGCGACGCCGCGTTCAGGTCCACCAGTTCGCGCCCGGTGAGCTTGGCGCAGAAATTCGCCTGATCGTAGAACAACGAACAGTGGCGGCATTTTTCCGGTGTCGCGTCCGGCATCTGCATGAGACCCCCTGGTGGGCGACCGGCACGCTGGCGCCGGTCACCCCACAGCATATTGGTCTCGCCGTGGCGCATATTGATCTGAATCAACAAAACGTCGCGGTTTTTGGCCCAAGTTTGCCACATGCGAAAACTGGCGGTCGTGTTTCTGGTGGCCGGCGTGGTGATGGTCGGGGTTTTCCGCTTTGCCGGCTGGCGGGCGAAAACCGCATTGTTGCCGCGGTTTTGCGAAGACCCCGCCGGCACCATCGCCATCGTGCGCGCGATCCTGCGCGATCCCGACCCGACGCATGGGCAAAAGCACCGGCCCTACATCATCGCCGCCAAGCTGATCTTCCTGGTGCCCCAGCACCCCGACGAACCCGAGACCGCCTATCTCGACCGCCTGCGCGGGCGCATCGACGAAAGCTGCCGGCAGACTTACTGAGCCCTCGGCGCTGGCGCGCGGCGCGGTCCGGCGTCAGGCCTGTGTGCGCGCCGCCTGTCCGCCCGGGCCGGGGAATTTTCCGAAAAAACTTGACGGGCGTCAATTACGGGGCCGGTCGCTTGTGGTGAAACTGGCCGGGAAAACAACAATACCTCAACAGGCTGGCGATGGCGTCGAAAAACAACAGCACGCTTTTGGGAAAACTGATCTTTGCCGCCACCGGCGTGGCGATGGTCGGGTTTTTCTGGTGGTTGCTGATCTACGATCACGGCGTCGGTGCGATGCATTAGTCGCGCGCCGGGCGCTGGCGGCCGGGCAGCTCCGGTCGCGCACCAACCTGTCGGGGCCAGCGAACGGGGGCCCTCGGCCATGAACAAATGGATTGTCCTGCTTGTCGCGCTCGGCGCCTGGGCCGCCTATTTCTACGCGATGGATCGCTACATCATGTCGATCCAGGGCCTGCCGGTCGGCGCCGACCTGATGCCGCTGTGACCGGGGGCGCCGCCATGAAGGTTTCGCAAGAGCCGCCGCTGGCCAGACTGGCCCCGCTTGTCGCCCTTGCCGTGCTGGGGGCGGTGGCGCTGGTGCTGGCGCTGCCGGGGATCGCCCATGGCGCCGCGGATACCGCCACCACCGCCGATACCGGCGCGCTGCTGCAGGGCGCGCCGCGCCCGACGCGCGCCGATTATCCGCAGATTGGCGGGCTGAGCGCGCGCACCATCGCCTGGGCGCTGGCGCAGATGCACCTGTTCCTGGCCGCCTTTGTGCTGGCGGTGCCGCTTTTCGCCATCGCGACCGAATTCATGGGGGTCGTCACCGGGGACCGGCGCTACGACGCGATGGCGCGCGAATTCATGAAGATCACCATGGCCGCCTATTCGCTGACCGCGCTTGTGGGCGGTGGGCTGACGATTGCGCTGTTTCTGTTCTACCCCGACCTGATGGGCTACATGATGAAGGTCTTTCGGGGCCAGACGCTGATCTACGCGGCGATGTTCGGGCTCGAGTCGATCACGCTCTACGTCTATTTCTACAGCTGGGACGCGCTGCGATACGGCAACCGCAAATGGGTGCACATGTCGATCGGGCTGATGCTGAACACCGTCGGGTTGACGCTGATGTTCATCGCCAATGCCTGGGCCACCTTCATGATGTCGCCCGCCGGGGTGGATGCGTCGGGCGCGATCACCGGATCGGTCTGGGAGGCCACGCGCAACCCGCTGTGGAACCCGCTGAACCTGCACCGTTTCCTGGCCAATATCGCCTATGGCGGCGCCATCGTCGGGGGCTATGCCGCCTACATGTTCCTGGCCGAACGCGACCCGGCGAAAAAGGCCCATTACGACTGGATGGGCTACACGTCGAATTTCATCGCCATCCTCGGGTTCCTGCCGCTGCCCTTTGCCGGCTACTGGCTGATGGCGGAAATCTATTCCTATTCGCAGCAGATGGGGATCACCGCCATGGGCGGCATCCTGGCCTGGCTGTTCATCATCCAGGCGGTGCTGATCGGCACCATCATGCTGGCCGCCAACTACTACCTTTGGTCGGGTCTGATGCGCACCGACCGGGGCGCCCGCTATGCGCCGAACGTCAAGTATATCGCGGTGGTGATCCTGGCGGGGTTCCTGGTCTGGGGGACGCCGCATTCGCTGATCCTGAGCGCGCAGGAACTGCAGATCGTGGGCGGCACCAACCACAAGTGGCTGGGCCCGCTGGGGATCATGCCGGCCAAGAACACGGCGGTGAACATGATGCTGGTCTTCACCTTCATGTCGTTCCAGATGTTCTACCGGTCGTCGCGCATTCCCACCGTGGCCTGGGAAAGGGCCGGCAACATGGTGATCATCGCGCTTTACGTGGTGGGGTGCCTCAACATCGTGGGCGCCGGGATCTACGGCTACATCACCCCCACGGTCTACAAGGTCGGCGCGTCGGTGCCCCAGGTGGTCAGCACGCTGACGATCATCCTGGGCTCGGTCATCATCGACGTGTTCCGGCTGCGCGGATCGCGCCCCGAAACCATCCACTGGGGCCGGATGAGCGAACGTTCGCAATACGCGCTGTTCGTGCTGCCGGTGGCCTTCACCTGGCTGATGGGGCTGATGGGCTACATCCGGTCGTCCCTGCGCACCCACTGGCACGTCTACACCATCATGAAGGACAATTCGCCCGAGGCCTACATCCCCACCATCGGCCAGGCCGGCAACACCATCACCGCCGTCACGCTGGGGTTCATGGCGATAATGGTCTTCGTGTTCTGGTTGTCGCGGCTGGGCGCGACCCGGCAGGCCGCCCCTGACGACGCCGCCGGGGCCGATCCCGACCCCGAGGAGGCCGCCGCATGACATTCCTCAAGGTCATCGTCTTTTCGGTTGCGGTGCTGCTGGTCTACACCGGCTTTGCCAACGTTCTGCCCCAGGTCCAGTCCGACCCGCCAAAGGAAGAGGTGATCGAAGCCGGCTCGCTCGACATGGCGGGGATGATCGCCTATGGCGAAAAGCTGTTTTCCGGCGAAGGCACCTGCACGCTGTGCCACAACGACCTCGGCCGGGCGCCGGACCTGCTGAACCTGGACCTGGCCGAAGAATTCGCGCTGCGGCTCGAAGATCCGAAATATACCGGCGAAAAGACCGTCGAAGCGTATATTCGCGAATCCATGCTGCAGCCCTCGGCCTATGTGGTGGCGGGGTTCGGCAAGAAGGGCTCCAATGACAGCGAAAGCCCGATGCCGGTGGTCAACGCCCCGCCGATCGAGCTGAACGAGGTGCAGATGAACGCGATCATCGCCTTCCTGCAGGACCGCGCCGGGATCGTACCCACCGTGCCGCTGCCCAGCGCCGATCAGGCGCCGCCCGCCGATACCGCTTCGGCCAGCCCCGGCGATGCGGCCGCGGATGTCGAACCCCCGGCCACCACCGGCGCCGAGGCGATCGACAAGTACTTCTGCGCCGCCTGTCACGATCTGGAAGGCTCGCAAGCCGACACCGGCCCCGACCTGCGCGGCGTCGGCCAGCGGCTGGGGCGCGGCGGCATCATGGAGGCGATCCTGCTGCCCAACGCCACCATCGCCCAGGGCTATGAGCCCGACATCATGCCCCAGGACTTTGCCGAACAGATGCAGGCCGGCGAACTGCTGCTGATCGTCGACTACCTGATGGCCCTGGAAAACTGAGGAGCAGAGCGGACAGATGCGTTTCCTGAAACATCCCCTGTTCCTGTCGGTGCTGGTCATCGCCGTGGTCTACGCCTTCCTGGCCCATGTGATGTATCCGCCGCCGCCCAGGTCGCTGCTGATCCAGTACATGGTGATCATCACTGTCGGGGTGCTGCTGGTGGCGACCTTCGACAACGACACCGCGCGCCGCTTTGGCGAACCGATCGTCACGCTGCTGGGCAAGCCGTCCTGGTGGCCGCTGCGCATCCCGGCGGCGCTTGCGGTGATGGCCGGGGTCGGCTGGCTGACCTACGGCTACGTGAAACCGTCGACCACCGCGCCGCTCGAGCTGCGCACCGTCCACCCGGCGCCGCCCTCCAAGCTCAAGGTCTACGGGCGAACCTACGACCTGCTCAAGCTGCAAAACCCGGTGCGCGCCGCCAACCCCGAGGGCAGCCCCGGCTATGCCCAGGCGGTGGCCGAGGGCGCGTCGCTCTACATTCGCAACTGCGTCTACTGCCACGGCGACCGGCTGGACGGGCAGGGGCCCTTTGCCGGGGCCTTCAGCCCGCGCCCGGCGAACTTTCAGGACGTGGGCACCATCGCCCAGCTTCAGGAAAGCTACCTGTTCTGGCGTATCACCACCGGCGGGCCCGGCCTGCCGCGTGAAGGCACGCCCTGGGCCAGCGCAATGCCGGTCTGGCACGAAATGCTGTCCGAGGACGAGGTCTGGAAGATCATCACCTATCTCTACGACTACACCGGCCATGTGCCGCGGTCCTGGGAGCTGGCCGCCGGCGGCGGGGAAGCGGCGGCGGCCGGGACCAGCCCGGATGGCGGCACGGACAACAGCACAGGCAGAACCACTGACAACAGTTCGGGCAACAGCACTGACAACAGTTCGGGCAACAGCTCGGGCGCGCCCCTCGCCAGCGGCGCCATCGACGCCGATGCGATCTATGAAAAGCGCTGTTCGCAGTGCCACGGCATCGAAGGCGACGGCGAAGGCCCGGCGGCGGACTACCTATACCCGCGGCCGCGCGACTTCACGCTGGCGCTGTTCAAGTTCAAGACCACCGACGCCGACAGCGAATTCCCGTCGGATGCGGACCTGCACAGGACCATCGCCCAGGGCCTGCCGGGCACCGCCATGCCGGGCTGGTCCGGCCTGCTGAGCGACGCCGAGATCGATGCGCTGATCCTCAAGATCAAGCAGTTCGGAGAATGGGACGAAGACGAGATTGACTACACCCCGATCGAGATGCCCGACCCGAAACCGCCGGTTACGCCCGAATTGCTGGCGCGCGGCCGCGAACAGTTCGTCAAGGCCTGCGTGCAGTGTCACGGCGACCGGGGCCGGGGCAACATCACCTCGGGCAAGCGGCTGAAGGACGACCTGGAAAACCGGATCTGGCCGCGCAACCTGACGCGCCCGGAAACCTGGCGCTGGACGCGCACCGCCGGAGATGTCTTTCAGCGCCTGTCCACCGGCATTCCCGGCACGCCGATGCCCGAACACGCCACCACCATGGCGATCGAGGACCGCTGGGCGATCGCCAACTACGTGATGACGCTGCGCGACGGCGCGGTGCCGCTCACCACCGGCGACACGGTGATCCGCGCGGCCAGGGTTGCGGGCGCGCTGCCGGCCGATCCGGCGGATGCGGCCTGGGATGCCGCCCCGGCCATCACCTTTGCGCTGGCCCCCAACATCATCAAGGAACCGCGCCTGTTTCACGCGCTGAACGACACGGTGACGGTGCGCGCGCTTTACAACGACGACGACATCGCGCTGCGTGTCGATGTGGACGACCGCACCTATTCGGTGCCCGGCGATCCGCTGGAACGGGCCTATGCGCTGGAAGACGTGGACCCCACCCGCGATGCGGTGGCGGTGCAGTTGCCGGTGACGCTGACCGGCACCAGCGAAAAGCCCTGGTTCCGGCACGGCGACACCAGGAACCCGGTGTCCATGTGGTATTGGGCAGCCCCCAGCGTCGAACCGCCCTCGCCCGAAATGGCGGTCATTCTGGATGCGAAAGGTCCGGACAAGGCGCCGGTGCCGCGCCCGGACAGCAGCGCGCTCAGCGCTACCGGCGCCTGGGAAAACGGCCGGTGGCAGGTGGTGTTCCGGCGCGCCCGCGACACCGGCGCGCCCGGCGACATCGCCTTTGAAACCGGCGCCTTCATCCCGATCGCCTTTGCCGACTGGGACGGGCTGATGGGCGAAAAGGGCGGCCGTCACAGCTTTACCTCGTGGTACTGGATCCAGCTCGAACCCGACGAAAGCCCGGCCCGGCTCTATGGCCTGCCGGCCCTGGGCGCGGCGCTGGCGGGGCTGGCGTTCGCCGCCGCCGCCCGGTCCCAGCGCAAGCGCTTCCGCGCCTGAGCCGCGCCGAAAAACCAATTGCCTTTTTCGGGCGTCCGGCGGCGCGAACGCGTCTGCGAAAACCGGGCCTTTGGGGGCGCTCGGGGATCGCGCCGGGGGCGTTCCGGCCCGTGCGCGGCGCGCGATTGCCCTTGTTTTTCTGGCTGTGCGGCCCGGTAAAACCCGGCATTCGCCCGGCCAATTTCCAAAATCTTGACGCCCGTCAATGACCACCCCCTCACGGCCGATAACATCAATGTGAGATTTCAACCTGATCCCGCCGCCGGCGCGGCGCGGAATTTTTGCGAAAAAGGGGAGTCTGATGAAGAACAATCGGATCCGTAACGGTGTTGCGCGCTGGCTTTGCGCCACGGCGCTGGCCGGGGCCTTGGGCGCGGTGCCAACCCTGGCTTCGGGCCAGGAAATCGGCCCCGTCCAGGCGCCCGAGTTCGACGCGGCCAAGGCCGAACTGGGCAAGCGGCTGTTCTTCGACAGGCGCCTTTCGGGGGACGCGGCGATTGCCTGCGCCACCTGCCACCAGCCGGACAAGGCCTTTACCGACGGGCTGGCCCTGTCCAAGGCCTACCCCGGCTCGGACGGGTTTCGCAACACCCCGACGCTGATCAACACGGCCCTGGCCAAGAACTGGTTTCACGACGGGCGCATCGGCACCAACCTGAACGACGTGACCCGCGAAAGCATCACCGAAGACTACATCATGAACCTGGACATGCGCCTGATGCAGGAACGCATCAAGCAGGATCCGGTCTATGTGCAGATGTTCGCCGATGCCGGCTATGGCGAGCCGTCGAACGGCGCGGTGCGCAAGGCGATCCCGGAATACCTGAAAACCCTGATTTCGCGCGGGTCGCCTTTTGACACCGGCCAGATGTCCGACGCCGCCCGGCGCGGCTACGAACTGTTCACCGGCAAGGCCGGCTGCGTTGCCTGCCATTCGGGGCCTCTGCTGACCGACGAAGCCCGCCACAACACCGGCGTGCCGGAAAACCCCGACATCTGGAACGATCCGATCCGGCACATGACCTGGGCCGCCTACGCCAGTTTCATGGGGGTGGAAAACTACATGAACCTGCGCCGCGACGTGGGCGCCTACATCTGGGACCACAAGGCCGACGGCAGCACCGTGGGCACCTTCATCACCCCGACGCTGCGCGAGCTGAAATACACCGCGCCCTACATGCACAACGGCATGTTCGACAGCCTGTTCGAAGTGGTGTCCTTCTACAACGAAGGCGGCGGCGACGACCCCAACAAGGACGCCCGCCTGAAACCTCTGGGCCTGTCCTTTGGCGAACAGAAGGATCTCGTGGCTTTCCTTGAATCCCTGTCGGGAGATCCGCTCACCGGGCCGGAATTCGTTTGGGAAGGGGAAATTTCAACCAACTATCCCGCCATCGAAAACTGGCGCGACGTGTCCAACTAGGGAAGGGGAGCGAAACCATGAAACCGCTTAAGACCTCTGTCATGCTCCTGGCCTCGGCCGCGGCGATCGCGGCATTTGCCGGCGCGGCGCAGGCGGGCGAAAACAGCTACCCGCCGCTGGCGCCGCTGGGCGATCCGCCGATCCCCGCCGACAACCCGATGACCGACGCCAAGGTGGAACTGGGCAAGATGCTGTTCTGGGATCCGCGCCTTGGCGGCGATGCCTCGACCGCCTGCGTCACCTGCCACGAACCGGCCCAGGGCTGGGCCTTTGGCGACAGCCTGTCGCGCGGCTATCCGGGCACGGTGCACTGGCGCAACAGCCAGTCGGTGATCAACTCGGCCTACCTGGGCCAGCTGTTCTGGGCCGGCGCGGCGAAATCGCTGGAAGCCCAGGCGCCCTCGGCCGCCAAGGGCGCGGTCGCCGGTAACGGCGAAAACGACGTGATGGAGACCCGGCTGGCCTTCATCCCCGAATACCGCCGCCGCTTCAACGAAGTGTTCGGCACCCAGTGGCCGCTGATCTCCGACGCCTGGCGCGCCATCGCCACCTTTGAACGCACGCTGATCCAGAACGACACCCCGCTGGACCGCTACCTGAGGGGCGATGAAACCGCGCTCAGCGACGACCAGAAGGCCGGGATGGAGCTGTTCAACGGCAAGGCCGGCTGCATCCAGTGCCACAACGGCCCGCTGGCCAGCGACGAAAACTACTACAACCTCGGGGTGCCGCCCGCCGAACGCTGGGAAGAAGACGGCCTGGCCCAGGTCACCTTCCGCTACGAGCTTTACGCAAAAGGCGTGACCCAGGAGATGTATCGCCAGCTCAAGGACGACCCGGGCCTGTATTTCCGCACCAAGGAGCCGGGCGACATGGGCAAGTTCCGCACCCCGCCGCTGCGCTACACGCTGTATACCGCGCCCTACATGCACAACGGCGCCTTCTGGGATCTCGAAGAGGTGGTGCAGTTCTACAACCAGGGCGGCGGCGAAAACGAGTTCACCGACGGCCCCATGGCCGCCACCAAGACCGACCTGCTGAAACCACTGGGCCTGAGCGACGAAGAAGTGTCGCAGCTCGTTGCCTTCCTCGAAGCCTTTTCCGGCGACGAAATCCAGGTCGAAGCCCCGACATTGCCACCCTACGGCCCGCTGCCCGGCGAGTGAGCCCCACAGGAGAGGGAAAGAGAACATGACTGATACCAACCTCAACGACCACATGCCGACGCGCAAGGAGGTGGCCAGGGCCGTCGGGCACAAATGCCTGGTGTCGCGGCGCAACTTCCTGATCGCCGGCGGCGTCACCACCACGGTGATGATCACCATGAACCCCGGCACGCCGTTGGCCAAGGAAGTGCCGGCCTCGATCACCACCTACCCGCGCAAGCTGATCGGCAAGCTGTCGTCGCTCAGGCAGGACGAACCGGTGGATTTCACCTACCCGGACGAAGGCGCCTATTCCGACAACATGATCGTCAAGCTCGGCGTCGAGGCCGGCGGCGGCATCGGCCCCAAGCGCGACGTGGTGGCCTTCAACTACGCCTGCACCCACCAGGGCGGGCCGCTGGCCGGCAGCTACAAGGCCGACACCAAGTCGCTGGGCGCCTGTCCGCTGCACCTGAGCACCTACGATCTGACCCGGCACGGTATCCTGATCTCGGGGCAGGCCTATCAGAGCCTGCCGCAGATCCTGCTCGAACTGGAGGGCGACGATATCTACGCCACCGGCATCTTCGGCCTGATCTACGGCCGCATGGACAACCTGCACGGGTAGAGGAGCGCACAAATGTCAACACCGTATTACATCCCCGAAACCAACGTTCCGATCCCGCCCGCCGATGCCGATGTCCTGTCCACGGCCTGCGACTATTGCATCGTTGCCTGCGGCTACAAGATCTACCGCTGGCCGGTGCGCAGCAGCCGCAACGGCGGCATGGCGGCGGATGAAAACGCCTTTGGCGTCGATTTCCCGGTGGAAACCCTGGGCCCGTGGGTTGCGCCGAACCAGCACAACATCGTGCTGCACAAGGGCGAGCCGCACCATGTGGTGATCATCCCCGACAAGCAGGCGGAATTCGTCAACACCGACGGCGACAGTTCGCTGCGCGGCGGCTGCATCGCCCAGAAATGCTACAACCCGCAGACCCCGACGCGCGACCGGCTGAAGACTCCGCTGATGCGCATCTACGGCATCCTGCAGCCGGTGACCTGGGATTTCGCGCTGGATGTGGCGGCCGAGATCGGCAAATACGTCATCAAGAAGCACGGCACCAACGCCTACGGCGTCAAGACCTTCAGCTATCAGTATATCGAAAACACCTACGCGATCACCAAATACGCGCTGCGCCACATCAACACGGCGAACTTCACCTTCCACGACACGCCGTCGGATGTGTCCTCGACCCCCGGGTTCCGCGATGCCGGCTTTGACAATTTCGGCCCGGCCTACGAAGACTGGATGAACGCCGAAACCCTGCTGATCTGCGGCACCGACCCCTATGAAACCAAGACCATCCTTTTCACCCAGTGGATCATGAAGGGCATCCAGAACGGGCAAAGGGCGATCTTCATGGTGCCCCGGCGCACCGCCGGCGTGGCCTATGCCGAACAGAACGGCGGGCTATGGCTGGACGTGACGCCCGGCACCGACCTGCTGGTGGTCAACGCGATGGCGCGGATCATCGTGGCAAACGGCTGGCAGGACAAGGAATGGATCGCCAAGTGGGTCAACGACAAGTGGGAAAGCAGTTCCGGCTTTGGCCAGGGCACCCGCAACACCCCCTGGCAGTGGCGCACGACCTGGGGCAAGTTCCAGACCAAGGGCTTTGACGACTGGGCCAAGTGGCTGATGGCGCAGGACGAATTCAAGCTGGAAAAGGCGTCGAAAGTATCCGGCGTTGACGCCGCCAAGATCCGCCAGGCGGCGGAATGGCTGGCCATGCCGCGCGCCGACGGGACGCGGCCGAAAACCTCGATCATGATCGAAAAGGGGTTCTACTGGTCGAACAATACCGGCAATACCCAGGCGATTTCCGCTCTGGGCATCATTTGCGGCTGCGGCGGACGTCCGGGCCAGGTCATCGGGCGCGCCGGCGGCCACCAGCGCGGCGGCGTCGGCGGCGGCAAATATCCCCGCAACAAGTCGCCGATGAAGCTGCCGGGCCGGCGGCGCCGGGCGCTCGATACCGATACCTACACGCTGGCGGGCCATACGCGGCTGGCGCATGTGATCGGCACCACCTGGATCCAGTCCATGTGTTCGTCGCAACACCTGGCGGCGCGGTTCCACGAACTGACCCGCGGCAACCCGCACCAGGTGCGGTCGATCACCCGCGAAAAGATTGTCGAGACCCTCAGGAAACGGGTCGATTCCGGCGGCATGGTGGTGATCAACCAGGACATCTACCTGGTCGATCCGATCGGCAACCAGCTGGCCGACATCATCTTTCCCGCCGCCACCTGGGGCGAGGAAGATTTCCTGCGGGCCAACGGCGAACGGCGCATCCGGCTGTATCAGAAGTTCTACGATCCGCCCGGCGAAGCCAAGCCGGACTGGTGGATCATCGCCCAGCTGGCCCGGCGCATGGGGTTCGAAGGCTTCGACTGGCAGAACTCGAACGACGTGGCCGAAGAGGCGGTGCGCTTTACCCGCGGCAGCCGCAAGGACTTCAACATGGTCAAGGTGGCGGCGAAGCGCGAAGGCAAGACGCTGCACCAGAAGATGCGCGAATTCGGCACCAACGGCATCCAGGGCCCGGTCTACATGCACGACGACGGGCGCCTGGAAGGCACGCTGCGGCTGCATGACACCACCCGCAAGCTGCCGGAAACCGGGCCCAAGGCCTACAACATGTTCACCAAGAAGTTCACCCACTTCAATTCCCAGACCGGCAAGTGCAACATCCAGAAATCGCCCTGGTCGCTGTTTTCCGACTACTGGGAATGGATGAAGCCCAGGGGCGACGAACTATGGTGCACCTCGGGGCGGGCGAACGAACGCTGGCAATCCGGATTTGACGACCGGCGCAGGCCCTACATCGTGCAACGCTGGCCGGAAAACTGGGTCGAGATCAATCCCGAAGACGCCGCCGCGCGCGGCATCGAAAGCGGCGACATGGTGATGCTGTCATCGGACCGGGTGCCATCGCTGATCGACACCACGCTTGGGATCGAGGGCGACGATTACAGCTTCTCGGGGCAGATGCGCAACGGCAATGTCGAGTTCACCGAAGCCGCGGTGACGGCGGTCGCGATGGTGACGCGGGCGATCAAGAAGGGGGTCTTGTACATGGATTTCCTGCACACCAGCCAGCCCGCGAACTCGCTGGAGGGGCGAGTCGTGGACTGGATCAGCGGCAACTACAACTACAAGATGGGTGTGGCGCGGGTCACCAAGATAGGTGAATCGCCCTACAAGCGGACCTTCCGCTCGATGTCCTTCGCACCGCGCGACATCACCATCTGACCGGAACCGGGCCGCAGGGCGGGGCATCGTTTCGCAAGGGATTATCCTTGTGGTTTGCCCTGCGGTCCGCGGCCCTCGGGCGTGGCGGCCGCATTCCCTGGGTGCGGCCGTTTCGCGTTTCTCTTGACCCAGATCAATGCCCGCCGGGCAAGCGCCGATAAGCTGAGAAGATACCATGAAAAAAGGTGTTTGGCGATGACGGACAAGCCCCAGACGGTCCTTGAAGCGATTCTGGAATCCGGCATCGACGTGCACCGTTGCGCCGCCGCCCGCGCGCTTGGAGCGGTGCCCGGATCGGTCCCGGCGCTGCTTGGCGCGCTGCTGGACGAAGACCCGGATGTGCGCACCGACGCGGCCACGGCGCTTGGCCGGATCGCAGATGCTTCGGCCGGCCCAGCGCTGCTGGAAAACCTGCGCGCCGACCCGGACAGCGACGTGAAGAAACAGGTGCTTGAAGCGCTGATCGCGCTTCGCCACAGGCCGGCCCTGCCGCTGCTGCGCAAACTGGCGGTGGAACGCAGCGACGACATCGCCTGGGACGACGACGAATTCTACCAGGACGGCTGGGACAGCTGGGTGGACCTGCAGATCCTGGCGATCCGGGGCCTGGGCGAGCTTGGCGATCCGGAAGGGGTGCCGGCGATCGTCGCGGCGATGCAGGACGAGTTTGGCCAGAACGTCGATGTGCCGGCGGTCAAGGCGCTGGCCCGGCTGGGAAAAGCCGGGGCCGGGGCGCTGTCGGACCTGTATCTGTCGGGCGGCGAGCTGCTGCGCCTGCGCATTGCCCGCGCGGTGTCTGACGCGCCCGGCGCCGACAACCCGCATCTTCGCAAACTGGTTGGCGCGATGCTCGAAGACCGCGCCGAAGCGGTGCGCGAAACCGCCGCCCTGGGGCTTGCGCCCGACGATGCCCGGCTGGGCCCGCTGCTGCGCGATCCGTCGCCCAGGGTGCGCGCCGCGCTGTTGCGCCACGCGGGGGCGCATTTTCCGGCGCTGACCCGCGATCTGATTGCCGATGACCACGCCGGGGTGCGCGCCGCCGCCCTTGCGGTGATCGCCGACAACCCGGCCGGTTTCGACGATCCCGGCACCCGGGACGCGGTGCGCCGGGCCATCTCGGGCGATCCGCTGGCCGCCGCCGCCGCCGCCCGCGCCTGGGTGGCGCTGAACGGCGCGCGCGGCATCAAGGGGCTGACCCACGCGGTGACCAACCGCACCATTCCCATGGCGTTCCGGCTGGGGGCGATCGAGGCGATCAAGGCAGCGGGGCCGGTGGCGGCGCCGCATCTTCTCAAGGGTATTGGCGAAGACGATCGGCGCCTGCGCCTGGCGGTGATGACGGCGCTGGCCGAACTGGCCGCCGGCGATCCCGCCTGGCCCAACCCGGCGGGCCAGGGGCTGTTGGCGGCGCTGGCCGGCGAACTGGTGCCCGCACCGGAAGAAGACGACGGGTCCGCCGACACCCCGGCCGAGGGCGCCCCCCCGCAGCCCGATGCCGAGGCGCGCGGCGACGCCGCGGAAACAGCCCCCGCCGCGCCCGACGCGCCCGCCGACCCCGACGCCTCTGCCGACCCCGAGGCGCGCGCCGAAGAAGACGAGATCGACCAGACCCTGCCGCTGCGCCCCGAAGGCTCGACCCTGGATGCGATCCTGTCGCCCGCCGCGCCCACGCCAGAGCTCGAAACCCCCGCGCCCGAAGCCGCGCCGATCGTGCTGAGCGAAGCCGAACGGCGGCTGCTGGATCTGGCCCGCGCGCCGGGGTTGAAAAAGCGCAAGGTTTCGCTTGAGTCCCGCGTCGCGCCGCACCTGGACGTGCGCCGGTTCGCGGCCCGGCTGCTGGGCGGCATCGCCCGCCCCGAAGTGGCGCAGGCGCTGGGCGAGGTGCTGGACGACGCCGATCCGCAGGTTGTCGAAGCGGCGCTGGATTCGCTGGTGCAACTGGCCGAAAAGAACATCAATATCACCGCTCAAGTCGCGGAAAAACTGGAAGAAATAGCATCCGAAGCACCGCAGTCTCAGCGGCTCCTGGCGCTGCGGCTCCTGGGGTTTTCGGCGGAGGAATCGGCGGACGAAGGGGATGCGCGGGCGCTCGCCATCCTGCACGCGGCGCTTGACGATGCCGATGACATGGTGCGCGTCGAAGCGGTGCGCGCGCTCGAGCGGCGCGGCCTGTGCCCCGCGCGTTTCGAAGAGCTGCTGCACGACCGCTACCCCGGCGTAGCGATCGCGGCGGCGCAGGCGCTGGCCCGCCTGCGCGCCGACGCCGCCGCCCCGGCGCTGCTGCGCTTTGCCTGCAGCCGCGACGGCACGTACCGCAACGACATCGGCCGGCTGTTCGCCCGCCACGCCCCGCAGGCCGGGATCGCGGCGCTGACCGGGCTTCTGAGCGACGAAAGCCAAAAGCGCAACTGGCTGGTGGCGATCGACGCGCTTGGCGAAGTTCTGGCCGCCGCGCCACCCCCGGATCACAAGGCCACCTGAGGGCGGCCGCTTCAAGAACAACAGATGACCCATTGAAAAACAACAGGAAAGTGAGACTTGCAATGAAACGAGCACTGTTCAACTCCCTGGTTCTGGGCGCCGCCATCGGGCTGGCCACGATCGCCCAGGCTGGGAAATACAAAGAGGTCGACGTGACCGACGGCGGCTCGATCTCGGGCACGGTGCTGGCCGGGGCCGCGGCGGCTGAAACCAAATCCTACACCATTTCGAAAGACCCCGAGATCTGCGGTGAAGGCACCCGCGACGTCAACTTTGTGCGGGTCAGCGACGGCAAGCTGCTGGACGCGGTGGTGTTTCTGGTCAAGGTCGGTGAGGGCAAGCCGTTTCCGGCCGATCTTTCGTCACTGACCATCGACCAGAAGGGCTGCGCCTTTTCGCCGGCGCTCGGGGTGATCGCCAACAAGGGCGAACTGACCGCCCTGAACGAAGACCCGACCCTGCACAACATCCACGTGTATGAGCTGATCGGCAAGGCCCGCCGCACCGTTCTGAACGTGTCGCAGCCCAACCAGGGCGACAAGGTCACCAAGAAGATCAAGGTGCGCAAGGGCAATGGGCTCAAGGTCGAATGCGATGCGCACGACTTCATGCACGCTTTTGTTTTCGTGGCGAAAAACCCGTATTTCGCGGTGGTTGACGAAAACGGCAGCTTCACGATCGGGGATATCCCGCCGGGCAAGTACAAGATCGCGGTCTGGCACGGCCAGCTGGGCGAACTTGACGGCGGCGAGGTCGAAGTGACCGCCGGCGGCGATACCAGTGTCCAGTTCAGCTACTGAACGCGGGGCCGTGCAGATGGTCAGGCGCAGGGCGGCGGGCAAGGGCGGCGGCAGGCGGCGGCTCAACGCCTTTGACGGTTTCGTGCTGGCCGGCGCGGCGGTCAACGTGGTCGTCGTGGTGCTGCTGCTTGGCTACTGGGTGCTGCATTGATCGGCGCGCTGGCCTGGACCGGGGTGCTGGCGCTTCTGGGCCTGGGCGCTGGCGGCGATGGTCGCGGGGACGCGATGGTGACGGTGCCCGCCAGTCCGGCGGTTCTCGGGGCGGCCGGGGCGCAGGCCATGCCGGGGCCGCTCAGCCGCGATCTGCCGGGGTTCCGCATCGACCTGCACGAGGTCACCAACGCAAGCTACCTGCGCTTTGTGCGCGCCACCGGCCACCGGCTGCCGGCGTTTTTCGACGATGCCGCGCTGAACGCCCCCGACCAGCCCGTGTCCGGCGTCAGCTGGGACGATGCCGCCGCCTATTGCGCCTGGGCCGGCAAGCGCCTGCCGAGCGAAGCCGAATGGGAAAAGGCGGCGCGGGGCACCGACGGGCGGCGCTTTCCCTGGGGCGACAGGCCGATTGCGGGCATTGCCGCCACCGGCGCCGAGGCGCCCCGCCCGGTGGCGACGCAGCCGCGCGATGTCAGCCCCTGGGGGGTGCGCGACATGGCCGGCAACCTGTCGGAATGGGTGGCCGACCGGCGCATCGCGCGCGCCGGGGTCTGTGGCGGGCCGCGCCGTCGGGGGGATGGCTCTGGCGGGGTCACGCTGGACGAGATCGCCGCGGTTTTCGGGGAAACCGGGCTGGCATCGCTGTGCCGGACCCCCGCCGGGGCCGAGGCCTTGCCGACAGAGCTTTCCGCCCCCGAACCCTGCGCCTTCATCAAGGGCAACAGCTTTGCCGGGCTCGACCACATGACGCGCTCGGCCAACCGGATGTGGGACTACACCGATGCCTATGCCGATTTCGTCGGCTTTCGATGCGCCGCCGATGAGTGAACCGACGCGCAGCCAACACGGGAGGATTTCGAAAAGATGAGCGACCAGCCCGCAGCCTCTGGCCCCGCGCCCACCGCATCCGCCATGAAACCGGCGACCGGGCCCGCGCCCGCGGCGACCGGGCCGGCCATCGTGGCGCAGCCGCCCCGGCCCGGGACCGGCGCGCAGACCCAGGGCGGG
>JAJRUE010000140.1 GCA_024277955.1 Alphaproteobacteria bacterium
ATGTTGTTTTCGCCGCCTTCTTCGTAGTTGATCACGAATTGCACGGCGATCCGGGCCTGCTGCGGCCAGTTGGCGTCGGGCGGGATCGGGCCATAGCCGCGCATGTCTCTGGGGTAGCGGTCTGCCATCGGGTGCCTCTTGAGTTTGCCCCTGCATACGCGAAAAAGCGGTGGGGATTATCAAGAAAATACGAAAACTGTTTTCGTGGCGGCTTGTGGTCGATTTGTGCGGCGATTCCGGGCATTGGTGGGGAAGATGGAAAAAGGCCGAAAAAGGGGGCGACGATGGCAGAGGGATTTCTGACGACGCATGTGCTGGATACCGCGCGCGGGGTGCCGGCGGCGGGGATGCATATCGAGTTGTTCCGGCTGGGCGAAGAGCGCGCCTTCGTGCATGCGATGGTGACCAACGCGGATGGGCGCACGGACGCGCAGATGCTGCCGGCGGAGGAGTTTTCGACCGGTGTCTACGAGCTGGTTTTTCACGTGGGCGATTATCTGGATGCGGTCGGCGCGCCGGCGGAAAGCCCGCGGTTTCTGGATGTGGTGCCGATCCGTTTCGGGATCAGCGACGCGGGGGCGCATTACCACGTGCCGCTGCTGATTTCGCCGTTTGGCTATTCGACCTACCGGGGGAGCTAGGTGCGGACAAGGCGCTTGCAAGCGCCTTGCAAGCGGTTTTGAAACCGCTTGCTGGGGCGCTGCCCCCTTGCCCCGCAGGGCGGGGCAATTCCCCCGAGGTATTTCAGGCAAGAGGAAGGTGCCGGGGGCGGGATGCGCTTCAGCCGGTGGGGCCGGCGGGGGCGGGGGTGCTGCGGGCCAGCTGGTCCTTTATGTGGGCGACCATGAAATCGGTGAACAGTTGCACCTTGGGGTCGCGCAGGCGGCGGTGCTGGGCCAGGCACGCCAGTTGGATCGGCAGCGGCGGCGAGGCGGTGGCGACCGGCATCAGCGCGCCCGAAGCAAGGTGCTCGGCGATTTCGAATTCCGGCTTCATCATGATGCCGCGCCCGTCCAGCGCCCAGGCGGTCAGCACATCGCCGTCGTCGCTTTCGAACGGGCCCGAGACTGCGAATTTGCGCGGGCCGTCGGGGGTTTGCAGGGTCCAGCGGAATTCGCGCGCGCCGGGAAAGCGCAGCAGCAGGCAGTCGTGCTTGTCGCGCAGCAGGGCCTGGGCGTCTTCGGGCATGCCTCGGCGGGCGATGTAGTCGGGCGACGCGCACAGCAGGCGCGGGCATTCGGCGATCATGCGCACCTTGAGGTTGCTGTCTTCCAGCAGCCCGAGGTGAAAGGTCATGTCCAGCCCTTCGGCGGTGACATCTATGGCCCGGTCGGAAAGGCGCAGCCGCACGTCGGTTTGCGGGTAGCGGTCCTTGAACAGCGGCACCGCCGGCGCGATGAAGCGCCGCCCGATCCCCAGCGGCGCCGCCACGAAGATGGTGCCGCGCGGGCTGGTGCCGGTGCTGGCGATGGCGGCCTCGGCGTCTTCGATGGCGTCCAGCACGCGCTTCGCCCCTTCGTAGAACAGCTTGCCGTTTTCGGTGGGTTGCAGGGCGCGGGTGGTGCGGTTGAACAGCCGCACGCCCAGGTGCTTTTCCAGATCCGCGATGCGCGACGAGGCCACCGCAGGGGATGTGCGCTGGTCGCGGGCGGCGGCGCTCATGCCGCCCAGTTCGTAGACCCGGATGAACATTTTCAGGTTGCGGATATAGGCCATGGATTTTCTGCCTGAATTTGAAAGTCTCTTGCGATTTGCAGGATACACAAAAAAGTGCCCGCCGGTATAGTCTTGGTCAAAACTGCATGGAAGGAGGGGCGCGATGTATGATCTGGCGGCAATGGGGGCGTGGCTGGAGTTTGCCGTGCGCTGGGTGCATGTGATCACCGCGATCGCCTGGATCGGGTCTTCGTTCTATTTCATCGCGCTGGATCTGGGGTTGCACCGCGACCGCAACCTGGCCAGCGGCGCCGATGGCGAGGAATGGCAGGTGCATGGCGGCGGCTTCTACCATGTGCAGAAATACCTGGTGGCGCCGGAAAGGATGCCCGGCGACCTGATCTGGTTCAAGTGGGAAAGCTATTCCACCTGGCTGAGCGGTTTTGCCATGCTGATCCTGGTCTATTACCTGGGGGGCGAGCTTTACCTGGTGGACCCGGCGGTGGCCGATATTCCGGTCTGGCAGGCGGTGCTGATTTCGCTGGCTTCGCTGGGATTCGGCTGGCTGGCCTATGACACCATCTGCAAGAGCCGGTTCGGCGAGGACAACACCCGCCTGATGGTGCTGCTCTACATCATCCTGGTGGCGATGGCCTGGGGCTATACCCAGGTGTTTTCGGGCCGCGCGGCGCTGCTGCATCTGGGGGCGTTCACCGCCACGATCATGACCGCCAACGTGTTCTTCATCATCATCCCCAACCAGAAGATCGTGGTCGCCGACCTGATCGCCGGGCGGGTGCCGGACGCCAGATATGGCAAGATCGCCAAGCAGCGCTCGACCCATAACAACTATCTGACGCTGCCGGTGATCTTCCTGATGCTGTCGAACCATTACCCGCTGGCTTTTGCCAGTGAATACAACTGGCTGATCGCGTCGCTGGTGTTCCTGATGGGGGTGACGATCCGCCATTACTTCAACACGTTGCACGCGCGCAAGGGCAACCCGACCTGGACCTGGCTGGCGACCGCGCTGCTGTTCATCGTGATCATGTGGCTGTCCACCGCCCCGATGTTCCAGCGCAGCGGCGAGGACGAGGCGGCGCTTGGCCCGCAGGCGACGCGGTTCGCGCAGGCGGCCGGGTTCGACGAGGTGACCGACATCGTGCTCGGCCGCTGTTCCATGTGCCACGCCGCCGAGCCGGGCTGGGACGGGATCACCTGGCCGCCGCGCGGGGTGATCCTGGAGACCCCCGAAGACATCGCCCGCCATGCCCGCCAGATCTATCTGCAGGCCGGTCTGAGCACCGCCATGCCGCCGGCCAACGTGTCGTTCATCGAACCCGAAGAGCGTGCCAAGATCGTCGCCTGGTTCAAGGCTGCGAGCGCCGGGTAGGCGGGGCGGCGCGCGCGGCGCGCCGGACAGGTGCTGCGGCGGGCCTGAGGTTGGTTCGAGGCCGGACGGGTTGGTGGTTGCGCGCGGCGCAGGCGTGTAATAGTATTACATAACCTTTCCCTTGCCGCGAGCGTTCCGCCATGCCCTCTTCGCCCCCCCCTGCGCCCACAGCCACCGACCCTTCCGGGTCTTCGCGCCAGCCCCCGGCCTTTGCCGAGCACGACCATCACGACTGCGCCGGGGCGGCGCTGGCTCAGGCCGACCGTCTGGCGCGCGAGGCCGGGTTGCGGCTGACGCCGGTGCGCCGCCGGGTGCTGGAAATCCTGCTCGAGGAACACCGGGCGCTGGGGGCCTACGAGGTGCTCGACCGGCTGGCCGCCGAAGGCTTTGGCCGCCAGCCCCCCGTGGCCTACCGGGCGCTGGATTTTCTGGTGGACAACGGGCTGGCGCATCGGATCCGGCGGCTCAATGGCTTTGCCGCCTGCATGCGGCCGGGCTGCGACCGGGCGCCGGTGTTCCTGATCTGCGCCGGTTGCGGGGCGCTGGCGGAATTGCCGGCCCCGGCGGCGGTGGCGGCGGTGCGAGCGGCGGCGGGCGAGGCGGGGTTCGCGCTGGACCGGCTGAACATCGAGGCGCTGGGCACCTGTCCGGCCTGCCGTGCCGGGGGCGGTGGCAATGCCGTGGGCGAGGCGGCACACCAGCCAGAGGGGCCGGCATGACGCGCGCGGGCGGCGCAGGCGCTGACGGGGGCGCGCTGATCGAAACCTGCGGTCTGACCCTGGGCTATGGCAAACGGGTGGTCCTGCGCGATGTGGATCTGGCGATCCGCCCCGGCGAAATCGTCACCGTGGTCGGGCCGAACGGGTCTGGAAAATCGACGCTGGTGCGGGCGCTGCTGGGGGTGGGCAGGCCGGTTTCCGGGCAGGTGCTGCGCCGCGACGGGCTGCGGATCGGCTATGTGCCGCAGCGTCTGGCGATCGAGGAAACCATGCCGCTGACGGTGGGGCGGTTCCTGTCGCTGCCCCGCCCGGTAGATGCGGCGGCGCAGGCGCGGGCCTGTGCGCTGGTCGGCGCGCCGGGGTTGGAGGCGGTGCAGATGGCCGAGCTTTCGGGCGGTCAGTTCCAGCGCATCCTGCTGGCACGCGCCCTGCTGATGGCGCCCGAGTTGCTGTTGCTGGACGAGCCGACGCAGGGGCTGGATCAGCCCGGGGTGGCGGCGTTCTACCGGCTGGTCGAGGCGGTGCGCCGCGATACCGGCTGTGCGGTTCTGCTGGTCAGCCACGATCTGCACGTGGTGATGAGCGCCGCCGACCGGGTGATCTGCCTGAACGGGCATGTGTGTTGCGAAGGCACGCCACAGGTGGTCCGCGAAGCGCCGGAATACCGGGCGCTGTTCGGGGCCGGGACCGGCGGCGCGCTGGCGCTTTACCGGCACGAGCATGATCACGACCACGACCATGACCATGATCACGGCGACGGCAATGAGCTTGGGGGGCGTGGGGATGGCGGTGATGGCTGCGGTGACGGGCACGGGGGGGCGGCGCATGGGGGCTGAGGGTTTGGTGGCGGCGTCCTGGGGCGCGTTCGCGCTGGCGGCGCTTGCCGGGGTCGGGTTGTCGCTGGCGGCGGGGCCGCTGGGGGCCTTTGTGGTGTGGCGTCGGATGGCCTATTTCGGCGATGCGGTGGCGCATGCGGCGATCCTGGGGGTGGCGCTGTCGCTGGCGTTCTCGATTTCGCTGACGCTCGGGGTCTTGGGCGTCGGCTTGGCGGTGGGGCTGCTGGCGGCGACGCTGACCGGGCGGCGGCGGGCGATGGACACGGTCCTGGGGGTGCTGTCGCATGCGATGCTGGCGGTGGGGCTGCTGGCGGTGTCCTTTCTGCCGAACCCGCCGGACGATCTGGAGGGCTATCTGTTCGGCAACGTGCTGGCGGTGCGCCCGGGCGAAGTCGGACTGATCTGGGTCGGGGCGGCGCTGGTGGCGGCGGTGATCCTGTGGCGCTGGCGGGCGCTGGTGACCGCCACGGTGAGCGAGGAAATCGCGGTTTCGGCGGGGATCGACCCGCGGCGCGAACAGTTGGTGCTGACGGTGGCGATGGCGGCGGTTGTGGCGCTGGCGATCAAGATCGTCGGGGTTCTGCTGATCGCGGCGCTGCTGATCATCCCGGCGGCGGCGGCGCGTGGCCTGGCCCGCACCCCCGAGGCGATGGCGCTGCTGGCCACCGCGATCGGGGCGTTTTCGGCGCTGGGCGGCACGGCGCTGGCGGCGCTGGCGGGGGGGTCGGCGGGGCCGAGCGTGGTGGTGGTTTCGGCGGCGGTTTTCGTCCTGTCGCTGGCGGCGCGGCGGCGCGGCTGAGGGGCGACGGGCCCGCGCCCTGGCGGTGCCGGCGCCGGTCGAGCGGGCGAAATGGCAGGCGGGATTGTTCGGGCCGGAGGGTGCGCGGTGGCGGGCTTCGCAAGCAAGGGTCTCGGGGGAGGGGCTTGAATTACCCTGCAAAATTTCCGAAAAAGGGCGCTATATCCAGGTATGGGGGAATTTATGCAAGATTTTGCACAGGCTTTCGCCCAAGCCGAGGCGCTCATCCTGGGGGGCGACGCTCAGCTTTGGTCGGTGGTTCTGCTGTCGCTCAAGGTCTCGTTGCTGGCGGTGTTTGGCGCGGCGGTGGTGGGCATGCCGCTGGGGGCCTTGCTGGCGGTGGCGCGGTTTCCGGGGCGCCAGGTGCTGGTGGTGTTGGTCAATGCCCTGATGGGGCTGCCGCCGGTGGTGGTCGGGCTGGTTCTCTATCTGCTGTTGTCGCGGTCGGGGCCGCTGGGGGTGCTGGAGTTGCTCTATACGCCGGGCGCGATGATCCTGGCACAGATGGTGCTGGTGACGCCGATCATCGCGGCGCTGACCCGGCAGCTGATGGAGGAGCTGGACCGGGAATATGCCGAACAGCTGCGCTCTTTCGGGGTCGGGCGGTTGCGCGCGGTGCCGACGCTGCTGTGGGACGGGCGCTACGGGCTCACGACGGCGCTGCTGGCCGGGTTCGGGCGCGCCATCGCCGAGGTCGGGGCGGTGATCATCGTCGGCGGCAACATCAACCACGTGACCCGGGTGATGACCACGACCATCGCGCTGGAAACCTCGCGCGGGAACCTGAACCTGGCGCTGGCGCTGGGGGCGATCCTGATCCTGATCGCGGTTCTGGTGAACGCTGCGGTCAGCGTGCTGGGCCTGTCAGCGCGGCGGGCGGCCCATGCTTGACCGGGGCGCATCGGTGGCGGCGGGCGGCGGCGAGGATGGCGGCGCGGGCGAGGGCTGCGCGCTGTCGGTGCGCGGGCTGGTCTACGAGGTCGGCGGGCAGCGGCTGCTGGACGTGCCCTCGCTTGAGCTGGTCGGCTGCGAAACCGTGGTGATCATGGGGCCGAACGGCGCGGGAAAGAGCCTGTTCTTGCGGCTGCTGCACGGGCTGATCGCGCCGGACCGGGGTGAGATCCGCTATCGCGGGTTTCGCGGTGGCGGCGACCGGCCGCGCCAGGCGATGGTGTTTCAAAAGCCGGTTCTGCTGCGCCGGTCGGTTGCGGCGAATGTGGATTATGCGCTGAAAGTTCAAGGGGTTGGCCGGGGTGTGCGGCGCCGACGGGTGCAAGAACTGTTGCAGATGGGCGGGCTGCTGGCGCAGGCCCGGCAGCCGGCGCGCACGCTGTCGGGGGGTGAAGCGCAGCGGCTTGCGCTGGTGCGCGCGCTGGCGGGCGAACCCGAGATCCTGTTTCTGGACGAACCCACCGCCAGTCTCGACCCCGGCGCGGCGGTGGCGCTGGAAGCGCTGATCGCCGAGGCCGCCGCGGCGGGCACCCGGGTGGTGCTGGTGACGCATGATCTGGGGCTGGCCCACCGGCTGGGCGGCGAGGTGGTGTTCCTGCACCACGGGCGCGTCGCCGAACAGGCGCCGGTCGAGCAGTTCTTCAGCGCCCCCCGGACCGAGGCGGCGCGCAGCTTTCTGGCCCGCAACCTGGTGCTGTGATGGGCGCGGGGGGGATGCGCCGGGGTTGGGGGCGGCGGCTGGGACTGGCGCTGATCGTGGGGCTGGCGGCGGGGCTGGTCGCGGGGCTGGCGCGGGCGCAGGTGGGGGGCGAGACGGGGGACCGGTTCATCGTGTTGCAGTCCACCACGTCGACCCGCAATTCGGGGCTTCTGGACGCGATCCTGCCGGTGTTCGAGGCCGAAACCGGCATTCAGGTGCGGGTGGTGGCGGTGGGCACGGGGCAGGCGCTCAAGAACGCGCGCAACGGCGACGGCGATGTGCTGATGGTGCATGCGCGCCGGGCCGAAGAAGCCTTTGTCGCCGAGGGTTACGGGGTCGAGCGGTTCGATCTGATGTACAATGATTTCGTGATTGTCGGCCCGCCCGAGGATCCGGCCGGGGTTGCCGGGATGGATGATGCGGTGGCCGCGCTCGCCCGGATCGCGCGCGCCGGGGCGGTGTTCGTGTCGCGCGGCGACGACAGCGGCACCCACAAGGCCGAACGGCGTTTGTGGCGGCTGGCCGGCGTGGATGTGGATGCGGTTTCGGGGACGTGGTACCGGGAAACCGGCGCCGGGATGGGCACGACGCTGAACATCGCCATCGGCATGAATGGCTACGCGATCAGCGACCGGGCATCCTGGCTGGCCTTTGGCCGCAAGCTGGCGCATCGGGTGCTGGTCGAGGGCGACGCGCGGCTGTTCAACCAGTATGGGGTGATTCTGGTGAACCCGGCGCGCAATCCCGGCGTGCGCGCCGCCGACGGGCAGCGGTTCATCGACTGGCTGCTGAGCCCGCGCGGCCAAGGGCTGATCGCGGCCTTCCGGGTGGCGGGGCGGCAGGTGTTTTTCCCCAACGCCGCGCCGCGCGACTGAGGCGTGGGGTGGCTGACGGCTGGCGGACAGGCAATAGGGGTGTGTCGCTGCGTTTCAGGGGCGGGCGTTGTAGACCACCTGGCCGAGCCCCGCGATGTCATAGCCAGCCATTTCGTCGGCGCGGGCGCGAAAGGCCCGGCTGCGGGTAAAGTCGAGGAAGGCCTGGAAGGGCGGCTCGAACCAGGCCTGTCGCCAGACCAGCAGGTCGAACCGTTCTTCGATCACCGGCAGAAAGGCCAGGCCGTTTTCGGCGGCCACCGCCGCCAGGCCAAAGCCGGCCTCGGCGTTGCCGTTGACGATGGCGCGGGCGATTTCGTCTTCGCTGCGCGCAACCCGGTCGGGGCCGGGCAGGGCGGCTGGGTCCAGGCCCTCGGCGCGGGCAAGCGTTTCGAACAGCCGCTGGGCGGCGGCGGCGGGCTGGCGGCGGACGAAGCGCCGGCAGGCAAGGTCGCCGATCGCCGTCACCGACCCGGCGATCTGCGGCGCCAGCACCAGCCCGCGCTGACGCCGGGCAAAGGCCACAAGCACCACCGGCGCATTTCCCAGCGCCTGGTGCACCGCGGCCACGTTCCAGCCGCCGTTTTCAGGGCTGTCGGGGTCGTGCACATGCAGCCCGGCGCAGGCGGCGGCGCGGCGCGCCATCCGGTCAAGCCCGTCGTGGCTGCCGTCAAAGAAACTGGCCAGCCCGCAGCCGCTTTCGCGCAGCGCCCAGTCGAACAGCGGGTCGTGGCTGCCCGCGGCAATGGCCGGCAGGTCGGTGGCGGGGGGCTGCGGCGGCGTTTGGGGATTGGAGGTTTGGGGCGTGGTTTGCACGCCTGACGGGCTGGCCGGGCCGGACCTTGCGGCGTCGAGCCAGGCGCGGATCTCGGCGCGCGGGAACAGCAGCTTGCCCACCACCCGCACGCAGGGCACATCGCCCGAGGCCGCGAGGTCGTAGACCTTGCGTTCCTTGATGCGCAGCAGCTCGGCCAGTTCGCGGGTGGTCAGGTAGTCGGGGTCCGGGGTGTCCATGGGACCAGAGTATTCGCGGCGGGGGGCGGGCTTCAACCGGCAAACTGACCGGGGGCGGTTCGGTCGGCGGTTTGGGCGGCGCCAGGGGTGCGCAGGGGGCCGGACGGGGCGCTGGCGGGCGCGGATCAGACGTGGGTAAAGACCACGGACATTTCCTTGAGCCGGTCGCGGTCGCGCTGGGAAATGGCATCTATCCCGGCGGTGTAGTCATGCAGGGCCTCGACTATTTCGCAGGTCTGCGCGATCTCGTCGGGGGTGCTTTCGCGGTCATCGCGGGCGAAACTGGCGATGGTGCGGCTGTCGCCCTTGTCGGTGGCGCAGGTGAATCCGTGCCTGAGCCCGAATGCGCGGGCTTTCGCCAAGACCCCGGCCTCGTCCAGCGGTTCGAGGTCTTGCCAATGGGCGATTCCGGTATTCTCGAAGCCCCAGGCGACGGTGGGGTCCTTAAGGACAAGGCCTTGTTCCGAATAGGTTTTCATCCATTCGCTGTCATAGGTTTGGAACAGGAACTTGGGCGCCGTGTAATGGATGTGCAGCGCAATGGCGTAGCCCGCGGAACACAGCCTATCAAGCTGTTCGAGAGACTTCAGGATATCGGTTTCAGCACTCATGAAATTCGGTCTACCGGCAATCGTATTGCAAGTCACCGTATCTAAAAGTAAGAAGCGGGGCAATTCAGCAGCCGCAGATTACAGGCTGAATCTGGCCCGGAGAAACAGCTTGGCAATGCAATCAGATTGGCCGGTTGAGTTCGCTTCGATCGCGTCTGCCGGCTACTATGTAGCCCTGCGCGTGGGCTTTGCCTTTCCCCTGGACGAGCGCAACGAGTTCCCCGAGGACTGGGTGGGCTATTACACCCGCAAGGGGCTGATGCTGCGCGATCCGGCGGTGCGCTGGGCCTATGAGAACACCGGTTCGGTGCGCTGGAGCGTGCTCGAGGCGGATGACCCGCACGGGGTCTTTCGCAGCGCCCGGCGGTTCGGGCTGAACTTCGGCGTGGTGGTAAGCTATTCCGCCGCCGACCCGAAAGAGCAGAAATCCTACGGCAGTTTCGCGCGCGCAGATCGCGAATTCACCCCGGACGAGACCTCGATCCTGATGCTGTTGTTGCGCCAGATGCACGACCAGGCCAACCCGCCCACCAACCTGACCGCGGCCGAGCTCGAGGCGCTGCGGCTGGTCAAGGAGGGGCTGCGGCTGAAGGAAATCGCCTTTCGGCTGGGGGTGTCGGAGGGCGCGATCAAGCAGCGCCTGGCCGGAGCCAAGCGCAAGCTGGGCGCGCGGACCAATTCGCACGCAGCCAGCAAGGCAACCGTGTTCCGGATGATCTGAGCGACGCGGATTCAACCTTTCAGCGATCATCCATAGATTGAGTTTTTCAAGGGGAAATTTTCCCCGAAGACGATTTTATTTAACAAAAACTTGCGTTCGGTCTTTAGTGGACTCGCCAAAAAGGAGAGTACACCATGGAAAATATCACGTTTGACCTGTCGAAACTTCACCTGCACGGAACCGCATTCTTCGACTATCTTGCGCTGCGCAAGCGGTTTTTCGTCGATACGCTTGGCTGGGACATCCCGCATGACGACACTGTCGAGATGGACCAATACGACAATCCGCTGGCACATTATTCGCTGGTTTTGCGCAATGGCGCGGTGATCGGGGGCGCGCGGGCGATGCCGACCACGTCGAGCTGGGGGGAATACACCTACATGCTGCGCGATGCGGTGGCCGGCAAGTTGGCGGATATCCCGGACGAGGTGCTGGATCGCGAGATCGAGACATCGAAGGTCTGGGAATGCACCCGCCTGGTGATCTCGGATGCGGTGACCGGGCATGCGGACCGTTCGCGCTGCCTGTCGCTGATCGTGGACGGGCTGGTGTCGGTGGCGCGCCGGCAGGGGGGGAGCGAACTGATGTCCCTGTCGCCGGTGTCGCTGATGCGGGCGCTGCGCCAGCTGGGCTATTCGGCCAGCCGCATTGGCGAGCCCTATTGCAACCCCGGCGACGGGCGGCGCTACGCGGTGCTGCGGATGCCGGCGGAACGCGCGGCCCCGGCGATGGCGGCGCGTTAGGGCCCAGAGGCCCTGCGCCGGCACGGCGCGGGCCAAGGTTTTTGCAAAAACCTTGGCCAAGGCGCTTGCAAGCGCCTTGCCGGCCCGCCCCGGCGGGGCGGGCCGGCCCTGGGATCAGGGTTCGTCGTCGAGGGTTTCGATCAGCCGGGTTTCCAGCAACTGGCCGTTGCTATACAGGATCGGATAGGCGATTTCGGTGAAATGGCCGTTCAGATCCTTGAGCGCACGCAGGGTTTCGAGATGCAGGTCCGAGGTCTCGAAACTGGTCGAGCCGCCCTGGCCCAGCCGCTTGAGATGGCGCCGGCGGCTCTTGCGTTCCATGCGGGCGATCTCGGCCTTTTCGGCCACCAGCAGGCGGGCGCTTTCAAGGTCGTCCAGCAGCAGTACGTTGGTTGCAAGCCGGATATTGGCCATCACCGTTTCGTGCAGCGCCCGCAGTTCGGCCCAGCCTTCGGCCGAAAACCGCAGGTTGTTCTTGGCCTTTTCGCGGGCCAGCGGCAGCAGGCGCTTGGCGATCACGTCGCCGGCGCTTTCCAGCGCGATCGCGTATTCGGCCATTTCGCGCGCCGCCTTTTTCAGCTGTTTCGAATGGTCGCTGTCCGACAGGTGCGCGACATAGTTGCGGATGCCTTCCAGCGCCTTGTTCACCTGCTGGTCCATCGCCCGCAGCCCGTTGATGCGCTCCAGATCGCCCGAGGCATAGACCTCCATCACCGGCGCGGCCATGCGTTCGACCAGCGCCGCCATGCGCAAAAGTTCGCGCTTCAGGCTGGCCAGCGCCAGCGTCGGGTTGTCCATCACCGAATGGTCCAGCGCGCAGAGTTCTTCTTCCGGCTGGTCGGCGGCGTGCGGTTTGCTGTCAGGCAGCAGCCGTTCGCCGAGCCGGCCGATCGGGGCTGCCAGCGGCAGCGACAGCATGATCAGCGTCAGGTTGAAGGCGATATGGGTGTTGATCAGCGATTGCGCCGGCCCCATGAACAGAAAAGCCTCGTGCAGCGGCAGCTTGTTGAGCAGCACCAGTACCACCAGCGCCCAACTGCCGCGCAGCGCCAGGTTGGCAAACGGCACGCGCCGCGCGTCCTGGGCCATGCCTCGGGTCAGCCAGATCGGGATCAGGGCCGAGCCAAGGTTGGCGCCCAGCACCAGCGATATGCCCGCTTCCAGCGGCACCGCGTCGATCGACACCAGGGTGACGAACATCAGGATCGCCGCCACCGAGGAATGCATCAGGAACGCCAGCACGCCGCCGACGATGAAGGCGGTGACAAAGTCCTTGGCCAGGTAGGCGGCGATCGCCGGCAAGAACGCGCTTTCGCGAATCGGGGCCACCGCATCGCGCAGAAACTGCAGTGAAATCAGGATGAAGGCGACGCCCAGCAGGATCCGCCCGTATTGCCGCAGCCGGCGTTTTTCGGACTTGATGAACAGCCAGCCGCCCAGGGTCAGCAAGAGCGGGATCAGCCAGGTCAGCTTGAAGGACAGGATCTGGATGATCAGCGCCGAGCCGAGGTCTCCGCCCAGGACAACGGCCAGCCCGGTGCCGAAACCCAGCATGCCGCTGGCCGAAAACCCGGCCACCAGCAGCGCCACAGCGGCCGAAGATTGCAGCACCACCGCCAGCCCCAGCCCGGTGGCGGTGGCGCGCAGCAGGCTTTGGGATCCGGTTATGACACGCTGGAAGGACGCGCCGAAGCTGCGTTCGATGCCGGTGCGCACCATGCGCACGGCAAACAGCAGCAACATGGTGGCGCCGGCAAGGTTAAGGAGGAAACCGAGGATTGCCATGATCGCGCGCCTGCTTACGGGGTTCGCCCGTTGGCGGGCGAGATGCACGGATTTCGTGCTTTGATCACGGATTTATCGGTCTGCAGATGGGAACTGCAAGCGATTTCGTGCGAAATTCAGCGAATTTGCCGGGTGCGTATGGGATTGCGGCACAGTTCGGGGCGCGGGTTCTGGCGCCCGCGCCCCGTCTTGACCTGCCAGGAGTTGACGCCGAAGCCCGTCAGCGGGAGTCACTGATGAGGTCTTCTTCGTAGACGTGGTCGGTTGGTTTGGTTCGCCCAAGATAGCAGCGAATGCCGAACGTACCGTGGCGCAGGTCGAGCCGGCAGACCGGCATTTCGCGACCCATCTGCTGGCAGGCAGTGTCCAGGTGACGTTGGATCTTGTCCTGGATGATCGGAACCTGGCCGGTATCGGCCTGGCCAACCTTGATCCAGGGCGCAATGTTGTCGAGATACAGTTCCTGCTTGCCGCGCAGGTCCGCCAGTCTGAGGGCTTCGACGAACTGGGCAACCACCAGGGCCTGTTTCTCGCGCCAGAGGTTGCGGGCGTCCATTTCCACCGCGAGATAGGTCAACTCGAAGACCCGCGGGGCCAGGATGGCGGCGCCATCGGCATCGGCGGACGGGAGAATCGACGCCATCGGTGCGTTCTGCGCGACCGTCGGGGAAAGGACTTCTGCTTGTAACATCTGGCTCTCCATAAGCGTTAAGCAACTGGGGTCATTGCAACCCATGAGGAAACTCTGTGTGCCCAATATGGCGAAAATATGGCGTGGTTACCGGACATTAAGCATGTTGGCGGGACTCGGCTGGCAGAGGCGATTTTCCGCTTATTTGCATCCGATTATGGGCGAAAATGCGCTAATCGCCTTGTTTTTCTGGCGATTTTTCGGGCCGGTTGGCGCAGCAGGCGGTCTGGTAGGCGCGGGCCGGGCGGGGGAGGGGGCGTTGGCAATCGCAGGTTGCGCCGGCCCCGGGGGGGAACGGCGGCGGGGCGGTTGCGGGCGCGGATCGGGCGAATCACCGCGCCCCCGGCGGTTGGGGGCAGGCTGCGGTCGGGATGGGACGGGCTGCGCTTTAGGCGATCGGGGCTTGCCAAGGGCGCGGCAGGCTTCTTACGGTGCGAGGGACATGACCCGGAGCCAGCCGGGGGACAACCGGGAAGAAAACCACATGGCCGAGCAGCAGACCCGAACCGGCTCCACCGCCACGCGCGCGGTTGCCAGTTGCCTGGGCGTCGATGTGCCCGCATCGCCCTTTCTGAACGAAACCCGGATCCGTCGGATCAATGCCGCGCGCTACGAGGGTCAGGAGATCGCCGGAGCGCTGGCGGTGACGCGGCCGGGCGACCGGGTGCTGGAACTGGGCGCCGGGATCGGGATCGTCGGCGCGGTGATCGCCAGGAACCGGGCGCCTGCGCGGATGATTTCCTTCGAGGCGAACCCCAACCTGGTCGAGCATATCGAGGCGCTCTACCGGCTGAACCGGCTGGACGGGGTGATCGAGCTGCGCAATCAGGTGCTGGTCGCCGGGCCGGACCGCCCCGACACGCTGCCGTTTCACGTGCACAACAGTTATCTGGGCTCGTCGCTGGCCGGCGACGGGCGCAAGGCGCGCGAAACCGTGGACATTCCCACCGCCGGGTTCGAGGCGCTGCGCCAGGAACTGCGCCCGGATGTCATCGTGATGGATATCGAGGGCGGCGAACTTGAGATCCTCGAACATGCCGATCTTGGCGGGGTGCGCGCGATGGTGATCGAGTTTCATCCCAAGGCCTACGAAGTGGCCGGGATGCGCCGGTGCAAGGCGATCCTGCGCGCCGCCGGTTTTGCGCCGCGCGAAGGGCTGTCGACGCGTCAGGTCTGGGTCGCCGAACGCGACATCTGAGCCGACCGGGCCAGGTGGCCAGCCGACTATATATAGGGGAAGGTTTTTTTGGGGGGGTGTGCCGGGGCCCGGATGCGCGCGCGCAGCGGGGGCGGCAGGGGTGGGCCGGCCCTGACGAGCCAGCCCGGAACGCTTAGGCCAACACGAGGTTGGTGGCGCTTTCGCGGCCGTCACGGCCGGCTTCGATGTCGAAGGTGACTTTCTGGCCATCAGCCAGACCGGTCAGACCCGAACGCTCGACGGCGGAGATGTGGACGAACACGTCCTTCGATCCACCTTCGGGCTCGATGAAGCCAAAGCCTTTAGTTGCGTTAAACCATTTCACGGTGCCATTAGCCATCGTGAGAACTCCTTTTGAGATGCCATCCGCGGAAGTGCGATGACCCGGCCCTGTCAGTCTTGATCGAAAGACTGTGGCCTTAAAGGAGAACAGCGGGTCGATAGAGAATAACGTTAGCAAGGGGGATATGGGCGCATTCGGGGACGATTGCAAGGATTCATTTCAACCGGGTGTCGGAATTCGTGGGCCGGGGGCGCGGTGTGTCCGGGTTGGTCGGGCGGGAATCGGCGCCGGTGCGGGGCGGGGCGAAGGCGGCGATTTTGCTGTTGCCTAAAAGAAAACGCATTGTTTTCGCATTTGCGACAGTCGCGGCGTTTGGCGGCATCGCCGGGGGATAGACCGGGCGGTTCGGGCCGGATCTGGCGCGCGGGCGGTGGCCAGGGATAGCACTTGGGTGGGCGGCGCTCTGTGATAACAGATTGGGAATTAAGGGAAAAATTTTTTGCAGAGACAGTGGGGGCGCGATTGACCCGCCGGGGGCGACAATCGAAACAGTTTTCGGAAAACTCGCCTAAAACCCGTGGTTTCCGGGTCAATGACAAGGAATGGTCCGAAAAAGGGCACCAAACTGTCCCAAGTTCGCCCTCATTTCGACAAGCGATCTGAACAGTGTCGAGAATGTGTAGTGATTGTGGCGGTTTGGAAACAAAAACACGACAGCATGAAGGATCAAGAAATGACCGATCTCGTTAAGAAAGCCCGCGCCGGACGCACCAATGCCCTGGCTGGTTTGACCAATACGCTGGGCGGTGGCCTGCCGGCTGGCGACAATTCGATCCGGTTCAAGACGAACTTTCGCGCCGGTCCGATCCCGTTCATCTCCAAGCGCGCGCAGTCGCAGGCATCCTCTTGGATTCACTGACCTTTTCGAGGTCGACGGCCAACCGTTACCACGAGGCAGGTCGCCCTGGCCGGCATGCAGGCAAAGCGAAAAGGCGCCGACGGAGACCCCGTCTGGCGCCTTTTCTGCACCCGGCGGCAGGGGCTGCGGGCGGGCGGTTCACAGCTGCTCTGGGCGGGGAGAAACCGCGCGATCGCGCCGCGCCAATCATGGCAAAATAAAGATCATGCGCAGCCGGGCGCTTTGGCTGGTACGGCGGCGCCGGGGGCGCGCAAATGCGGCGTGGTGGCGCGATCGGGCGCAGGCCTGGGCCGGAAACCTCTGAGAAACCGGCGTTTTCGCGGCCGCGCAGCGCAGCGGGCCGCCGCAAAGCGCCGCAAACAGGCGATTTATGGCAATTCTGCGACACCTGCGCCGGATTGTGCCCGGCAATGGGGGCCTGCCCCTTCGCAGGATGGCGGCTGAAAGTTAATGTTCTGTCAATCAAGAGCGCCCGCGCAAAGACGGGCAGCAGAGGCAGAGCAGTATGCCAACGACATATACGGACCAGTTCTGGGTCATTGATCCCTATGCGCCGCCGCCCCCGGGCACGGTGCTGACGGTGCAATTCTACAACGTCATCGACCAGAACGACAACGGGCTGATCAACCGCTTTTCCAACGACAGCATCAACGGCGTCGATATCCGGGCGAGTTATCCCGGCGACACGGTGACGGTTCAGCTGGCCAACGGCACCACGCAGACCATCACCGGGGTGACGTTCTACCTGGCCGACGGGCGCCAGGTGTTCACGCCGATCGACGGCAGCCAGTTGCCCACGGCGACGCTGGTCAGCACCACCTGGGTCAGCGGCCAGGGTTCGGTCACGCCGACGCAGCTGGCGCCGTCCTGCTTTACGCCGGGCACCCTGATCGCCACCGAGCGCGGCCAGCGGCGCGTCGAGGATCTGCAGCGCGGCGATCTGGTTCTGAGCGCGGACCGCGGCCCGGTGCCGGTGGTGATGACCCACCGGCGGTCACTGTCGGCGGAGCATCTGCGCGAAAGGCCCCGCCACGGGCCGGTGCTGATCAGCGCCGGGGCGCTGGGCGGCGGATTGCCGGTGCGCGACCTGCTGGTGTCGCCGCAGCACCGGATGCTGGTGCGCTCGGCGGTGGCGGCGCGCATGTTCGGGCAGGCGGAAATCCTGGTGCCGGCCTGTCAACTGGCGGGGCAACTGGGAATCCGACGGGTCGAAGCGCCGCAAGGTATTGAATACATACATGTTCTTCTGGACCACCACGCGGTGCTGTTTGCCGAGGGCGCGCCCGCCGAAAGCCTGTTTCTGGGCGAGCAGGTGCACGAGACCCTGAGCGCGCGCGAGGCGGATTGGCTGGCCTCGCACCTGCCGGAACGCGCCAGGCGGTCGATGGAGCCGGCGCGGCCGCTGGTCCGGGGGCGGCGGCTCAGGCAACTGCTGCGGCGGTTGGAGGACAATGCCAAGCCGCTGCTGGAACCCGAACAGGTCTGCGCCGCGCCGGGGCGCGCCAAGCTGGTCGTGGTGGCCTGAAGCTGGATTTGTGCGAGAGGTCGGGGGACCACCCTTGCCGGGGATGCCCGGGGGCGGGAACGCCCGGCCCGGACGGGGCCGGGCCGGGGCGAAGGGGCCTTGGCCGGCCCGATGTTTCGGTTGGTATCAGATCTCGGCAACCGCGGTGGCGAGCATGTCGCGCACCTGGCCCGCGACCTTTTTCAGCGCGTCGTTGTCGATGCCCATCATCGAGGCCTGCGGGTCGATGGCGCTGACTTCGATGCCGCCGTCGACTTCGCGCAGGATCACGTTGCAGGGCAGCATCGAGCCGACCTTGGGCTCGAGCCCGATCGCTTCCCAGGCCATGTTCGGGTTGCAGGCGCCCAGGATGCGGTAGCCCGGCATGTCCTTGTCGATCTTCTTCTTCATCGTCGCCTTGACGTCGATTTCGGTCAGCACGCCAAAGCCATGCCTGGACAGCGCGGCGCGGGTGCGTTCGTCGACGTTGTCGATGTCGGCGTCGGGGATCAGGCGGTCGATCGTGTAGCTCATGGGGGTATCTCCTGCGGTTGTGCGGGCGTTTCCTTGAAGTCCTTGAAACGCGAAAATGGGGGCGGGGCGCGGGAATTGCAACCGGGTGCGGCGTTGGATCGCCCCCGCCGCCGGCCCGCCTAGCCGGTGGACCAGGCGCGCGGCTGCTTCATGCCGGCGATCTTGCAGGCCTGCTTGACATAGCCATAGGGAAACAGGTCGAACATGGCGGCCTTGGCGTCGTGCTTGTTGAGGTTGTCGCGCTTGGCCAGGAACTTGAGCACAAAGCGCGCGTCGGCGGCGATCCCGTGTTCGTCCAGGTATTGCCGCATGAAATCAATGACTTCCCAGTGCCGGTCGGTCAGGGTGATGTCTTCCTGACGGGCGGTGTATTCGGCGAAATCGCGGCTCCAGTGGTTGGGGTCGGTCAAATATCCGTGAGCGTCCACGGTGACCGTGCCCGAGGGCAGGTCGATCCGACTGAGGATATCGGGGCGAGTGCGCATGGGGTCTCTTCCTTGCTTGTTCGGCTGGCGGTAAACATATCGTGGTTTCGGAATGCGACTTTGCGCTGGATCAATATTGCCGGTAAGCTGGGCGATGAACAGCCCGCGCGGACGGGTTGGACAGGATCGCGAAAAAGGACAGCGCTTGGGCCGGGCCGAGACATTTTCCTACCCCGACACCGCCTATTGGCGGGCGTTTCGCGGCCGGTTTTCCGGGATATTGACCTGGGACGGGTTCGACGGGTTCTGGGCGGTGCTGGCCGGCGCGCCCGAGGGCTGGTTCGTGTTCGACCCGCGTGGCGCTGCGCCGGATGCGCCCCTGTCGAGCGAAGGCTTTGCCGCCTTTCTGGCCGAGACGCGCGTGGTTCTCGAGGCGCGGCGCGCCCTGGGGCATTGCGGGGTGGTCTATGCCGATGACCTGGCGGCGCCGGGCTTTGTCAAGCTGTTCGATCCCACCGACATGGGGTCGAGCTGTTCGATCGGCGGCGCGCCGGTGTTGCCGCGTTGGGTTCTGAGCCGGATCGCACCCGATCCGCTGCCCGCGCCCGAGCCGCCGCGACCGGGGCTGATGGCGCGGGTGTTCGGGCGCTGACAGCGGGGCTGCGGGGGGGATGCTGGGCTGTATGGGGCTGCGTTCGGGGGGGCGTCACATGTTCGTGAGAGGCGCGGAATTTGCGCTGGATCAAGGGCGGCGGCTCTGGCGGATGGTTGGTGGCGCGCGATAAGGGTCGGGGCGCTGGTTGCTGTGGCCCGTTCTGCGCGAAGGAAATTCCCATGCAAGACAAACGCAAGCCGTGGATATTGTATCTGGTGCCGGTGGTGTTTTTCGCCCTGGCCGGAGTGTTCATTTTCGGGTTGGGCCGCGAGAACCCCGACGACCTGCCGTCGATGCTGGTGGGGCGCGCAACCCCGGCGCTGACGCTGAGCGAGCTGGGGGACTACCCGATGATCACCCAGGAGGCGCTGCGCGCGCCCGGTGTCAAGCTGGTCAACTTCTGGGCCAGCTGGTGCGTCGGCTGCCGGATCGAACACCCGGTTCTGGTCGAGATGGCCCGCAAGGGGGCGGGCAAGATCTACGGGGTTGACTACAAGGATGACAAGGGCATCAAGTATCTGACGGAAAAGGGAAACCCCTATGTTGCGGTGTCGCAGGACCGCAAGGGGCGCACGGCGATCGACTGGGGGGTTTACGGAATACCCGAGACCTTTGTGGTCAATGGCGACGGGGTGGTGACCCATCGCCACATCGGCGCGATCACGCCCGAGGTGATGCGCGACATCATCATGCCCGAGATGGCCCGGGCCGAGGCCGGGGCTGCGCTGGATGGACCCGTGGCGGGCGAGAGCTGAGGGCAAAGGGCGGGCGCAGGTGCGTGGTTGCGGTCGCGCCCTTGCGCTGGCGGTGGGGGCTTCCCATATTAGTTATTGAATGATCACTAATAGTGAGCAACAGCCGCAAGGGGCCCCCGATGTTTGACCACCCTCTGGAACTACTCGACCTTTTGATCGTTTCCCTGGTTGTCGGGGCGACGGTCTGGTTTTTCTTCATCCAGTCGCCGGCGCTGATCCGGTCGATGGGCCGCGACCGTTTTGTGCCGCTTCAGATGCGGCTGACCAAACTGCTGTTCGCGGTGCTGATGTATGCGACGCTTGCGGTGTTGGGGCTGTCGCTGGTGTTGGCGCCGGCGCTGGGGCCGGTTCTGGCGGGCGCTGCGGTTGCAGCGCTGGCGGCAGCGTTCAGCCATCTTTACGTGATCCCGCGGGCGCTGCGGGCCGGCGGCAAGGGGCGCGTCGAAGCGCGCAAGGCCGGGGACGACGGGTCGGTGGCGAGCTTTGCGGTCGAAGGCTCGGGCCCGTCCGCCAGGTTCTGGCACCAGATGGTGGTGGCCTTTGTGGTGGTGATCCTGGGGGCGATGGTCGTGCACGTCGGCGGGGTGTTGGGGCTGTAGGCGTTCGTGCGCGGGTTTGTGGGGGGCAGTGGCAATTCGGTGAGACCGGGGCGGTCGCGGCGCGGTTGCCGCGGTGCGCAGGTGCGGCTCGGGACGGATGATTGCGGTGGCGCAAGGAGACGAGGGCGGGGTCTGGACCTCGGGGTGGGCGTAAATCGCCCTCCCCGTGGGGGAGGTCCGGGCGCTGCCCGGCGGTGCCGCCGGGCCGGCAGATGGCTGGTGTACTGTGTGGGAAATTTGGCCGGTGACCCTTGAGTACCACAAACAATGTGGTTTTTTTGATCTGTGAAGTTCGGAGACATCGTTTCAACTTTTGCGCCAGTTCAGAGGTGCTATCCTGACTTCCTCGGCAACAATGAGGGAGGGGATCATGACGCCCGCTGCACGGCTGATCTGGGTGCGGATCTATGAACAGACGGGCAATG
>JAJRUE010000141.1 GCA_024277955.1 Alphaproteobacteria bacterium
AAGTCCCCGGCGCGCATTTCGTGGAAGCCTGGGACATGAACGGCGACGGCTATGTTTCGCTGGCCGACGCCCAGGAACAGCGCGCCAACGTATTCACCATGTTCGACGAGAACGAAGACGGCGTGATGGACGCGAGCGAATTCGCCACCTTCGCCGAACACCGCGCCGAAGACGCGCAGGACCATGGCGAAGCCGGTGGCGACGCCGCCAGGGAGCGCCGCAAGAAGATGGGCGAAGGCATGGGGCTGGCCTTCAACGACGCCAATGGCGACGGCAAGGTGACGCTCGAGGAATTCGTCGCCGGCACCGAAGCCTGGCTGGCGATGATCGACCGCAATGGCGACGGCAAGGTCGACCTGGCCGACTTCGGCAAGAAATAAACCGACACATCGAAATCGTTTCGAAAAACGGGCCGTGGCATTGCCGCGGCCCGTTGCCTTTGGCCCAACCCGGCGTGGTCAGGCAATATTTTTCGCCTCACAACCATCGGATTTTACGCCGTTTTCCTGCCCAATGTAAATTTCCTTCACATCCCCCCTTGAAGGCGGGGCCGCAAAAGACAATCTATTCAATGTGAAAAGCATTCACATTAACCCGTAACCTTATCAATGGAGCAATTTCATGAACACCGTCGCCACCTGGCCCACCCAGGCTGAAACCTGGCTTGACGAGCGCGGAAAAGGCGCCTGGATCGCGGCTACGGTCCTGGGCTTCATTTTCTTCTGGCCGGTCGGCCTCGCCCTTCTCGCCTACATGATCTGGAGCAAACGCATGTTTACAGGATGCCGCAAATCCCACCACCGCGGCCACGGTCGCATGAACCGCCACGCCCACCGGGCCGCGTTCACGTCTTCGGGCAACACCGCCTTTGACGCCTACAAGGACGAAACCCTGCGCCGGCTCGAAGAAGAACAGAAGAACTTTGAAAACTTCCTCGAACGGCTGCGCGAAAGCAAGGACAAGGCCGAGTTCGATCAGTTCATGGACGAACGCGCCGAAAAGGCCCGCGCCGCGCGCCGTATGGCCGACGACTATGACGGCGACGACCTGGACGACCGGCCGCTGGACGCCCGCGAGTAACCGGCGGCCCGGTTCGCCCGATGCCCGCAAGCGATGCCCGCAAACGGCGCCCGCAACCCACGCCAGCCCCCCGGCCCCCGCAGGGCCGGGTTTGCCATGTCCGCGCGCCGGGCGCGGCAAACAAGCCGTCAGTCTGTCCCGAAGCGCGCAACGGTCCGCCCCCCGGCCCGGCGCATCTCGTAACCTCCTGCGAAAGGCTGTAACCTCATGTCGATGAACGACTACGCCGACACCTGGGCCCTGCCCGATCCCGTACGCCAGAGCGAATTCTACCGCGATGTGCCCACCAAGCGCTTCATCGCCTTTGTGATCGACAGCATCATCATCACGGTGATCTCGATCCTGCTGGTCCCGCTCACCGCCTTTACGGCGATCTTCTATTTTGCCTTTCTCGGCTTTGTGGCGTCCTTCGTCTATCGCACCGTCAGCCTGGCCAACCGGTCGGCGACGCCGGGGATGCGGCTGATGGGGATCGAGTTTCGCACCCTTTACGGCGAACGGATGACCCTGGGGCTGGCGGCGGCGCATACGCTGATCTTTCAGGTGTCGCTGTCGATGGTGTTTCCGCAGATCCTGTCGATCGTGCTGATGCTGACCGGCGCGCGCGGCCAGGGGCTGGGCGATCACGTGCTGGGGGTCGTGGCGCTGAACCGCGCGGCCCGCGCCTGAGCCCGCACCGGTCCCCGCCACGGGCGGCCCCCGTCACGGGCGCGGCGCGGCATCAGCGGGCCGGGCACCGGCCGACAGCCGGGCCAGACCGGAATTAGCGGCAACGAAATCAAAGGGCTTGGTCTGCGCAAAACCTCTTGGCCTGTGCGAAACCTGTTGCTAACCTCTTGGTGACAGGTTGAGAAGACAGACATGCGCCACACGCTTCCCATCGCGCCCCAGTTTTACGTGACGGCACCGCAACCCTGCCCCTATCTGGACGGCAGGGTGGAACGCAAGCTGTTCACCGCGCTGCAGGGCGAACACGCCACGGCGCTGAACGATTCGCTGTCCAAACAGGGGTTTCGCCGGTCCCAGAACGTGCTCTACCGGCCCAGTTGCGCCGAATGCGCGGCCTGTTTGTCGTCGCGCATCCGAGTGGCCGACTTCACGCCCTCGAAAAGCCAGCGCCGGGCGCTGCGGCGCAACCGCGCGCTGACGCGCGACGCGCTGTCGCCCTGGGCCACCGAAGACCAGTTCACCCTGTTCCGCCGCTACCTCGAAAGCCGCCACGCCGATGGCGGCATGGCCGACATGGACATTTTCGAGTTCGCCGCGATGATCGAAGAAACCCCGGTGCGCTCGCGCGTGGTGGAATATTCCACCCCCGAAGGGGACAACCGCGAACTGGCGGCGGTCTGCCTGACCGACGTGCTGGATGACGGGCTGTCGATGGTCTATTCCTTTTTCGACCCGGACCGCGACCGCGACAGCCTGGGCACCTATGTGATCCTCGACCATATCCGTCTGGCGCGCGAAAGCGGCCTGCCCTATGTCTACCTGGGCTACTGGGTGCCCGGCAGCCCCAAGATGGACTACAAGGTGCGGTTCTCGGCGCTGGAAATCTATCGCGACGGCGCCTGGCAGGATCTGGGCGACCCCGAGGAATTCAAGGCCGACCAGCACCCGCTGTCCACCGCGCCGATCGCCGAACAGGTGGCCCGCATCACCCTGCCCGACATGCGCGCCCCGGGCAGCTGATCCGGCCACGCCCCGGCTGAGCACCCCGGCTGAGCGACGACTGTGCGGCGGCAAGCGTGCGGCGGAGGCTGTGCGACCGAGCGACTGCGCGCGGCCATGAGGCGCCTTACGGGGACCGGTGACCACGCGGCGACCGTGCGACAAGCGCACCAAACCGCCCCCGCCTCGCAAAACCGCCCCTGCCCCGCCGAACCTGCCTTTGCCGGCCCAGACCTGCAGGCCCGCCGCCCGACCGCGCGGACCGGTCCCGCCCACAGCCGACCCGGCAACACCCCAACCGCCCGCCGCAGCGAACGCAATCCCCGCGCCTGCCGCCATCGCCCGGCAGCCGCATGGCTGCCCCCGCCGCCGGCCGGGTCTTTCGCGGCGTCGCACTCGCCACAACCCGCCGCCGTGCCCGTCACATCGCGCCCCAGCGCGCCGCGCGCGCCCAGGAAAGGCCGAAAAATCGCGCCGCCAACACCGCCCATCCGGTTTGAAATGCACAAGATAGCGCTAACAGTCGTGCAATCCGATCACGTCGCCTGAATGGCTGTTGCAATTTGCCTGCCGCCTATTACAAGATGCGCGCAGCGGGGAGGACCGGTCGCTTGGGAGAATTGGTTCCAATACAACCGCCTTGCAAGACAAGCTTGTGAAACACGGAGGATACACAATCTATGGAACGTCGTAAATTTCTGAAGGGTGCCGCGCTCGCCGGCACCGGCGCCGCGATCGCCGCGCCGGCCATCGCTCAGGGCACGAAAGAACTGAACATCGTGTCCACCTGGCCGCGGGACTTCCCGGGCCTCGGCACCTCGGCGCAGCGCCTGGCCGCGCGCATCGAGCAACTCTCGCAAGGCGCTTTCAAGGTCAACTACTTCGCCTCGGGCGAGCGCGTCAAAGCGTTCGATTCGTTCGACGAAGTCGCCTCGGGCAACAGCCAGGCCTATATCGCCGCCGACTACTACTGGGTCGGCAAGGACCCGGCGTTCGCCTATTTCACCGCCGTGCCCTTTGGCATGACCGTTGACGAATGGAACGCCTGGATCATGTATGCCGGCGGTCAGGAACTGTGGGACAAGGTTTCGGGCAGCTTCGGCCTCAAGGCCTTCCCCTGCGGCGCCACCGGCACCCAGGCCGGCGGCTGGTTCGCCAAGGAAATCAACAGCCCCGAAGACTTCAAGGGCCTGAAAATGCGTATCCCCGGCCTTGGCGGCACGGTGATGAGCAAGCTGGGCGTGTCGACGATCTCGCTGCCCGGCGGCCAGATCTACGAAAACCTGGTGTCCGGCGCCATCGACGCGACCGAATGGGTTGGTCCCTACAACGACTACTTCATGAAGTTCTACGAGGTGACCAAGTACTACTACACCTCCGGCATGCACGAGCCGAACGCCAACATCGCCTTTGGCATGAACGCCGAATGGTACGGCAACCTCAGCGACTGGGAAAAGGCCGTGATCGAAGCCGCCTGCAAGGAAGAGAACAACAACATGTTCTCGGAAGTTCAGGCCAAGAACGGCGAATACCTGACCAAGCTGATCGAAGATCACGGCGTCAACGTCGCGTCCTACGGCGACGACATCTGGGATGCCTTCGGCGAAGCCGCGGCGCAGGTGTTCGAAGAAACCCGCGCCAAGTCGGCGCTGGCCGCCGAGGTCGACGACGCCTTCCAGAAAGCGCTGCGCGAGATCGGTAAATCGATGGCGCTGATGCAGGGTCAGTTCACCAGCCAGCGGAACCGCGTGCTGGGCCTCGACGAGGGCTGATCGACGGATCGACGAAAACAGGCGGGGCCTCAGGGCCCCGCTTTTCCATAAGCAAGAAAGCTTGCCCGCAGCCAGTTGCGCCCCCGACCGGGCGAATGCCGTGGCTGCCGTGCGCGCTGGTCTTCGGAAACGTTCTTTGGGAAACGTGGGGAACTGATGTCAGCAACGGACGCAAGCGCCGGGATCGTGCGCTTTGGCCCACCGGCCCCGGTGGTCAGGATCATCGGGTGGGGCATGTTGGGGGCCTTGGCGGCCTTCATGATCAACAACATTCTGAACGTCGGCTTCGGCATCGCGCAGCCCACCGGGCTTTTGGACGGCGAGATGTCCGGGCTGGTGAGCGCGCTGGTCTATGTCGCGGGCATCGCGCTGGGCGTCGCCTATGTGATGCGCACCCCCGACACGGCGCTGCGCTGGGACGCGGACCGCATCCACCGGGCCAACCTCTATATCATCCGGGGGTTCTATTTCGCGGTGCTGTTCGTCGGCTTTGCCGATATCGCGGTTTCTTTCATGCGGGTCGAAAAGGTCTTTGGCCTGTTTCTTGAACGCGACAAGGTGCTGCTGTTCGAACGCGCCGACTTCATCGGGCTCTACATCCACCTGCCGCTGACGATCCTCGGGTTCGTCGTGGCGGCGTTCTCGCGCTCGCTCGGGTTTTTGTGGCTGTCGCTGCTGATCATCATCGCCGAGCTGTCGATCGTGATCACCCGGTTCATCTTTTCCTACGAACAGGCCTTCATGGGCGACCTGGTGCGCTACTGGTATTCGGCGCTGTTCCTGTTCGCTTCGGCCTATACGCTTTACGACGAAGGCCACGTGCGCGTCGACATCCTCTATGCCGGGCTTGGGCGGCGGATGAAGGGGCGTTTCAACACCTGGGGCGTGCTGCTGCTGGGCATGCCCACGGCCTGGGTGGTGCTGGCGGTCGGGTTTGCGGGCCCGCAGTCGATCATCAACAGCCCGGTGATGAATTTCGAGATCACCCAGACCGGCGGCATCGGCATGTATGTGAAATACCAGATGGCCGCGTTCCTGGGGATCTTCGGTCTGACCATGCTGATCCAGTTCGTCAGCATGTTTTTCGAAGCGGTTGCCGATGACCGGGGCGAACCCGGACACCGCGAACCCGCCGGCACCGAACAATGAGGGCCTGACATGGAACTGTTCTTTCTCCTGGTCCTGATCGTCATCATGGCCGCATCGCTGGGCTCGGGCTTTCCGGTGGCCTTTGCGCTGCCGGGCGCGGCGATCCTGACGATCCTGCTGGCCGGCGCCTCGGGCTATATCTTTGCCGGCGATACCGGCGCCTATTTCCACTCGGGCGACGCCTGGCAATGGCTGTCGGCAGGGGTCACCAACCTGCGAAGCGTCTACTGGGTGCCAGAACGCGACACGCTGATCGCGGTGCCGCTGTTCATCTTCATGGGCATCATGCTGCAAAAGTCCAAGATCGCCGAAGACCTGCTGGTGACCATGGCGCAGCTGTTCGGCCCGGTGCCGGGGGGCCTGGGCATTTCGGTGGTGTTCGTGGGCGCGCTGCTGGCCGCCACCACCGGCATCGTCGGCGCGACCGTCGTCGCCATGGGGCTGATCAGCCTGCCGGCGATGATGCGGTCGAACTATTCCACCCCGCTGGCCACCGGCACCATCGCCGCCTCGGGCACGCTGGGGCAGATCATCCCGCCCTCGATCGTGCTGATCATCCTGGCGGACCAGCTGGCCTCGGCCACCGACCAGGCGGGCGTGCTGCGCACCAACCTCTACAAGGCCGCCACCGGCGAGATTTCGATGCCGTCGGTGTTCGATGTCGGGTCCACCTCGGCGGGCGAAATGTTCCTGGGCGCGCTGGTGCCGGGCTTGGTGCTGGTCGGGCTCTACATGGCCTATATCCTGATCTTCGCCATCGTGCGCCCATCCGCGGCGCCGGCGGTGCATTACGAAGGCAAATACGGCGCCGAGTTCTGGAAGCGCGTGGCGCTGACCCTGGTGCCGCCGCTGACGCTGATCTTCCTGGTGCTGGGCTCGATCATCATGGGCGTCGCCACGGTGAACCAGGCCGGCGCGATCGGCGCGGCCGGGGCCACCGTGATGGCCGGCTACCGGCTGTTTGAAAGCGACAAGCGCCGCTACTGGCCGGCGATCCTGGGCATCGCTTCGGTGCTGCTGCTGGCCTATGTGGTCCAGACCTACCCGATGAACATCAAGCTGATCCGCACCGCCAGCGACCAGACCGGCATCTGGCTGGGCATCGCCGGCACGCTGGGGCTGATCACCTCGCTCGGCTGGAGCGGCATTCGCGTGCTGCGCATCGAAGGCACCATGCACAGCGTGATGCTGGACACCGCCAAGACCACATCGCTGGTCTTCGTGATCCTGATGGGCGCGGCGATCCTGACCTCGGCGTTCCGCGCCTTTGGCGGCGAAGACCTGGTGCGCGAATTCCTGAACGGCCTGCCGGGCGGGTTCTGGTCCAAGTTCATCGTGGTGATGGGGGTGATCTTCATCCTCGGCTTCTTCCTCGATTTCATCGAAATCGCGGTGGTCGTGGTGCCGATCGTGGCGCCGATCCTGCTGGCCGACCCGTCGGCCAACGTCACCGCCGTCTGGCTGGGGGTGATGATCGGGCTGAACATCCAGACCTCGTTCCTGACCCCGCCCTTCGGGTTCGCGCTGTTCTATTTGCGCGGCGTGGCGCCGGCGGTGGTCAAGACCATCCAGATCTACAAGGGCGTGATCCCGTTCATCCTTCTGCAACTGGTGGCGCTGGCCATCGTCGGGCTGACGCCCCCGCTGGTGAACTACCTGCCCAACCGGGTGAACTTCCTGTCCGACACCTCGCCACCGCCGCGCAACCCGCGCCTGCAATACTGCATGGATCAGTATGTGGCCGACCAGTTCGCCGAGCGCGGCGAGGAGATCACCGCGGCAATCAAGGCGGCGCGCGCGCTGGACCTGTCCTTCCTGCCCAAATCCGTCGCCAAAAAGCTGACGGTCGCCTTTGAAAACGCCGATGCGGCGATCGCAGGGCTGGACGAGATCGCCAGAACCAGCGCCGCGGTCGAAGCGGCCAGCATCGACTACCGGCCCAAGCTGACCGCCGAACGCTGGATCGAAAAGGACATCCGCAAGGCCGAAGAGGAACTCGCCGCGGTGGAACAGGCGCTGTCGAACACCCGCAGCGGCATCAGCCAGGCGCGCATCACCCGGCTGAAGTCCCGGGCCGAGGAACTGCGCGGCAAGATCGCCGGTCTCAAGACCGAGATCCCCACCGACTGGCCGCAGACCTACCAGGCCTTCCGGTCCCAGGTGCAGGCCGAAGACAAGGCCCGCAACAGCTATCGGCGCGCCGCCGACACGTCTTACGAAAACGTCGCCAAGTTCCTGGAGATCCTGAACGCCACGCCCGACTACCTGGCGCTGGAAAACGAGATCCAGGCGCTGCGCGAGGTGATCGAAACCTCGGACAACCCGAAAGACGCCGAAGCGCGCATCAAGGCGGTGACCAAGCAGCTGTCGCGCATCGCCGGCGCCAAGGACGTGTCCAAGCCGCTGTCCAAGGTGCGCAAGATCATGCGCAAGAAGAAGCCCAAGCGCGACAAGGCGCTGGTCGAGTTCGAAAAGGCGCTGGCCGCCTACCAGGCCCAGAAAGCCTGGCGCGAAACCGCCGAAAACCAGCTTCGCCCGGGGCTGGAAACCTATCTGGACGCGATCCGCGGCAATCTCGGCGCCCGCCAGCAGCCGCGCCTGACCCGCGAACAGGCGCTCTACATGGCGTGGTGCAGCTCGGGCCACCGCGATATTTCGCTGAACTTCTGATCGGCGTCAGACCAGCACAAGGGGCGTCCCGTCTTCGGGGCGCCCCTGGCTTTTGCGCCCGTTGTCAGGCCCGCATTTCCGCCCCCGCCTGCCCGCGGCACCGATGTTTCGGCCACGGGCCGCGCGCCCGATCCCGGCCCGGATCCCGGCGCACCGCGCCGAGGCGGCTCAAGCGGCGCGGCCGTGGCCCGGATTTCACCATTCCTTGCCCGCCGGGGGCGAATTTTGAAACTTTGCCTCGTATCCGCCTGCCCCTGCGACATAAAATTCCCCCAATTGCCTGTTGACCCTCCCGGCGGGCAGACCTAAAGTCCGCTTCGTGAAATGATCAGGAGCCCGGGCAGTGACCAGCCTTATCGTAATCGTGGGAGTTTGGCGCATGGGCCGGTAACGGCAACCATCACGGTACCCCATGCGCCCCCGAGATTTCCGGGGGCTTTTTTATGGCCCCGGTTCCGGCCAGGGCCGCGAAGAGTGAGACGGAGAAAAACATGGCACGTCAGATGACAGGTGCGAAAATGGTGGTCCAGGCGCTGAAGGACCAGGGCGTGGACACGGTGTTCGGCTATCCGGGCGGCGCCGTGCTGCCGATCTATGATGAAATTTTCCTGCAGAACGACATTCGCCATGTGCTGGTGCGCCACGAACAGGGCGCGGTGCATGCCGCCGAAGGCTATGCGCGCTCGACCGGCAAGCCGGGCGTGGTGCTGGTCACCTCGGGGCCCGGCGCCACCAACGCAGTCACCGGGCTGACGGATGCGCTGATGGATTCGATCCCCGTAGTGGTGCTGACCGGCCAGGTGCCCACCTTCATGATCGGCACCGACGGTTTCCAGGAAGCCGATACCGTCGGCATCACCCGGCCCTGCACCAAGCACAACTGGCTGGTCAAGGATACAGACCGCCTGTCCGAGGTCATCCACCAGGCCTTTCACGTCGCCACCGCCGGGCGGCCCGGCCCGGTGCTGGTGGACATCCCCAAGGACGTGCAATTCGCCTCGGGCGGCTACATCACCCCCAAACAGGCCGACAACCGCCACTACCAGCCGCGCGTCAAGGGCGACATGGACCAGATCAAGGCGCTGGTGGAAGCGATGGAAACCGCGCGCCGCCCGGTGTTCTACACCGGCGGCGGGGTGATCAATTCCGGCCCCCATGCCAGCCAGCTGCTGCGCGAACTGGTCGAAGCCACCGGCTTTCCGATCACCTCGACCCTGATGGGGCTGGGCGCCTACCCCGGTTCGGGCAAGAACTGGATCGGCATGCTGGGGATGCACGGGCTTTACGAAGCCAACATGGCGATGCACGACTGCGACCTGATGATCAACATCGGCGCGCGGTTCGACGACCGGATCACCGGGCTGATCTCGGCCTTTTCGCCGGGCTCGAAAAAGGCGCATGTGGATATCGACCCCAGCTCGATCAACAAGGTGGTCCATGTGGATTTCCCGATCATCGGCGATGTTGCCCATGTGCTGGAAGACATCCTGCGCGTCTGGAAGTCGCGCGGGCGCAAGACCGACAAGGCCGGGCTGGCCAGCTGGTGGGAGATGATCGACGGCTGGCGCAAGAAGGACTGCCTGAGATTCACGAACTCGGACAAGCTGATCAAGCCGCAGCACGCGCTGAAACGGCTGGAAGCGCTGAGCCGCGACCACGACCGCTACATCGCCACCGAGGTCGGCCAGCACCAGATGTGGGCGGCGCAATACCTGACCTTCGACGAACCCAACCGGCTGATGACCTCGGGCGGGCTGGGGACGATGGGCTACGGCTTTCCGGCCTCGATCGGGGTGCAGATGGCGCACCCCGAGGCGCTGGTGATCAACGTCGCCGGCGACGCGAGCTGGCTGATGAACATGCAGGAAATGGGCACCGCGGTACAGTACCGGCTGCCGGTCAAGCAGTTCATCCTGAACAACGAACGCCTGGGCATGGTGCGCCAGTGGCAGCAACTGCTGCACGGCGAACGCTATTCGCAAAGCTGGTCCGAAGCCCTGCCCGATTTTGTGAAACTGGCCGAAGCCTTTGGCGCCAAAGGCATTTTCTGCCAGGATCCGGCCGATCTGGACGACGCGATCCTGGAAATGATCAATCACGACGGTCCGGTGATCTTTGACTGCATCGTGGAAAAACACGAAAACTGTTTCCCGATGATCCCCTCGGGCAAGCCGCATAACGAAATGCTCCTGGGCGACGCCTCTACCGAAGGCGCGATCCAGGCCGGCGGCGCGGTTCTGGTTTAGGAAAGGCTGACAAATGTCTCCACTCAATATCAAAAAAGGCTCGACCAGCCATTCGGCCTACCAGCTTCGCGACCCCCATTCGGAACGCGAGGAACGCCATACGCTGGCGGTGGTCGTCGATAACGAAGCCGGGGTGCTGGCCCGCGTGATCGGGCTGTTTTCCGGGCGCGGCTACAATATCGAAAGCCTCACGGTCGCCGAGATCGACCACACCGGCCACCAGTCGCGCATCACCATCGTGACCAACGGCACGCCCGCCGTCATCGACCAGATCCAGGCGCAGCTGGGCCGGATCGTGCCGGTGCACGAGGTGCATGACCTGACCGATGAAGGCCCGTCGGTCGAACGCGAACTGGCGCTGTTCAAGGTGGCCGGCACCGGCGACAAGCGGGTCGAAGCGCTGCGGCTGGCCGATATCTTTCGCGCCAATGTGGTCGATTCGACGCTGGACAGTTTCGTGTTCGAAATCACCGGCGCGTCCGACAAGATCGACGCTTTTGCCGAACTGATGCGCCCGCTGGGCCTGATCGAGGTCGCACGCACCGGGGTCGCGGCGCTGTCGCGCGGGGTGGCGTGAAGACGTCGGTTTTCGCGTCCCTCGCCGGGGCGCTAGACCCCTGGGCGATCTTCTGGGGCTGCATCGCCGCGCTCGGGCTGAGCGCGGTCGCAGGCGCGCTCATGGGCGCCGGGCTGATCACCGACATTTCGAACAACCCGGACGAGGCCGGCGCGCCAGACAGCCTGGACGACAGCGCGCTGGAACGGGCCATGCACCGGCCGATGGCGCTGCTGCAGATCACGGTCCTTTCGCTGCTGGCCACGGCGGTCGCAGGTGCGCTCACGGCGCGCCTTGCCCCCGGCGCGCCGATGCTGAACGCCGGCGCCGTGGGGGCGATCGGCACGGTGCTGTCGGTGCCGCTGGCGCGCGGCGCCCCGGCCCTGCCGCGCCCGCTGGTGATCTTCGGCATCCTGTCGACCCTGCCCGCAACCCTGCTGGGCGCCTGGATCGTCACCTGAGCGGTGCCGCCCTGCGGGCGGCCGGTCTTTCATCTGGCGTCGCGGGCCAGGCCCGCGCCGCGTGCCTCCGGCGGGGATATTTCCGGACAGAAGAAGACGAGGGTTTTCTCCCTTCCTCTTGCCGAAAATACCTTCGGGGGTGAATGGGCCCGCAGGGCCCAGAGGGGGCAGACAGCCCCCTGGCGGACGCAAAAAAACGGGGGCCAGAGGCCCCCGTGAGTTTCGCTGATCAGGCTCGTCGTTTATACCGCCCGATGTTTCTGCCTGCGGCCTGATCCGCGTCAAGGGCGAGCGCACCCGCCCCGGATACCTGCCCCCGGCCCTGGCCGGGGGCAGTATTTCGTCAGCTGCACCCGCTGGTCGCCCCGCAGGTGTTGCACTTCATGCAGGTGCCGTTGCGCACCAGCGTGTAATTTCCGCATTCGCCGCAGGGATCGCCTTCGTAGCCCTGCATCTTGGCCTTCGCCCGCGCATCCATTGCCGGCGCCGCGGCAAAGCCGGCGGCGCTTTCGGCAAAGCCGGCGGTTTCGGGCACCAGCGTCTGCAGCGCCGCCTGCGGATCGCCCGCGCCGGCCAGCGCCGTCGCCCCGGCGCCGCCCCCGCCGCCCTGCAGCACCACCAGTTCCTGGGGCAGCCGCTTGCGCAGATAGCCGGTCGAGCTGATCTGCTTCAGCACTTCCAGCGACTTCGAGGCGGTCGCCTCGCTCATCTCGCGCAGGTTGCTCGCGCCTTCCTCTTCGCCGCGCCCGAGCGTGTCGAACCGCGCCCCTTCCGGCTTGACATGCGCCAGGTCGGTGCGGTCGAGATAGCTGATCGCCAGTTCGCGGAAGATGTAGTCGAGGATCGAAGTCGCGTTCTTGATGCTGTCGTTACCCTGCACCATGCCGGCGGGTTCGAACTTGGTAAAGGTGAAGGCGTCGACGAATTCGTCCAGCGGCACGCCATATTGCAGGCCCACCGATACGGCGATGGCAAAGTTGTTCATCATCGCCAGGAAACCCGCGCCTTCCTTGTGCATGTCGATGAAGATCTCGCCCAGCTGGCCGTCTTCGTATTCGCCGGTGCGCAGATAGACCTTGTGCCCGCCGACGATCGCCTTTTGCGTGTAGCCCTTGCGCCGGGTCGGCAGCTTTTCGCGGTGGCTGCGCACCACTTCCTTGACCACCACCTTTTCGACGATCTTTTCGGCCAGCACCGCCGCCTTTTCCTGCAGCGAACCGCTGGCGAGGATTTCTTCGGCCTCTTCGTCGTCCTCGATCAGCGAACACGCCAGCGGCTGGCTGAGCTTGGAGCCGTCGCGATACAGCGCATTGGCCTTGACCCCCAGCTGCCAGCTGAGCTCGTAGGCCTTCAGGCAATCCTCGATGGTGGCGTCGTTGGCCATGTTGATGGTCTTGGAAATGGCGCCCGAGATGAAGCTCTGGGCCGCGGCCATCATGGTGATGTGGCTGTCCACGCTCAGGAACCGCGTGCCCTTCTTGCCGCAGGCATTGGCGCAGTCGAAGACGCTGTAATGCTCTTGCTTCAGGTGCGGCGCGCCTTCCAGCGTCATGGTGCCGCAAACGTGGTCGTTGGCGGCCTCGATGTCGCGGCGCGAAAACCCGAGGTGGCGCAGCAGGTCAAAACTCGGGTCGTTCAGCTTTTCCGCCGGGATGCCAAGGGTCTTGGTGCAGAACTCTTCGCCCAGCGTCCACTGGTTGAACACGAAGCGGATGTCAAAGGCCGAGGGCAGCGCCGCTTCCACCTTGTCCAGTTCCGCCTGGCCAAAGCCGTGGCCCACCAGCGAGGTGTGGTTGATGCCGGGCGCGTTGCCCATGGTGGCGTGGCCCACCGCATAGGCGATGATCTCCTCGATCTGGGCGCTGGAATAGCCCAGCTTTTCAAGCGCCGCCGGCACCGAGCGGTTGATGATCTTGAAATAGCCGCCGCCGGCGAGCTTCTTGAACTTGACCAGGGCGAAATCCGGCTCGATCCCGGTGGTGTCGCAATCCATCACCAGCCCGATGGTGCCGGTGGGGGCGATCACCGTGGTCTGGGCGTTGCGAAACCCGTGCTTTTCGCCCAGCCGCAGCGCTTCGTCCCAGGCGGCTTTCGCAAGTTCGCCCAGGTCCGTCTGCGGGCAGTTGGCGTGGTCCAGCGGCACCGGTTTCACCGCCAGCCCTTCGTAGCCCTCGGTTTCGCCGTGGGCGGCGCGGCGGTGGTTGCGGATCACCCGCAGCATGTGCGGCGCGTTGCGCTCGTAGGCGGAAAACGCGCCAAGCTCGCCGGCGATCTCGGCGCTGGTGGCATAGGCGACCCCGGTCATGATCGCGGTCAGCGCGCCGGCCATTGCCCGGCCTTCGTCGCTGTCATAGCCCAGACCCATGTTCATCAGCAGACCGCCGATATTTGCGTATCCCAGCCCCAAGGTGCGGAAATCATAGGACAATTGCGCGATTTCCTTGGACGGAAACTGCGCCATCATCACGCTGATTTCCAGCGTCAGCGTCCACAGCCGGGTGGCGTGCATGTATTCGTCGGCCTGGAACTGCCCGTCCTTGAGGAAGGTCAGCAGGTTCATGCTGGCCAGGTTGCAGGCGGTGTCGTCCAGGAACATGTATTCCGAACAAGGGTTGGAGCCGCGGATCGCCCCGTCTTCCGGGCAGGTGTGCCAGGCGTTGACCGTGTCGTGATACTGGATGCCCGGATCGGCGCAGGACCAGGCGGCGTGACCGACCTGGTCCCACAATTCGCGCGCCTTCACCACCTTGGCCACCTTGCCGTCGGTGCGGTTCACAAGCTCCCAGTCCGCATCGTCCTTGACCGCCTGCAAAAAGGCGTCGGTCACCCGTACCGAGTTATTCGAATTCTGCCCCGACACCGTCGAATAGGCTTCACTGTCCCAGTCCGTATCGTAGGTCGGGAACTCGATTCCCCTATAGCCCTGCTTGGCGTAATCCAGCACGCGTTTCACGTAATTCTCTGGAATCGCGACATTTTTCGCGGCCTTGATCGCCGCTTTCAGGGCGGTGTTCCTGGCCGGGTCCACCGCGTCTTCGCTACTGCCGTCCCAGGTGCGGATCGCTTCGAAAATCTCGTTCAGCTGGCGTTCGTGCATCTTCGAGCCGGCGACCAGGCTGGCCACCTTCTGTTCCTCGATCACCTTCCAGTTGATGAAATCCTCGATATCCGGGTGATCCATGTCGCAGATCACCATCTTGGCCGCGCGCCGCGTTGTGCCGCCCGACTTGATGGCGCCGGCTGCGCGGTCGCCGATGCGCAGGAACCCCATCAGGCCGGACGACTTGCCCCCCCCCGACAACGGCTCGCCATCGGCACGCAGGGAGGAAAAGTTCGTGCCCGTGCCCGAGCCGTATTTGAACAGCCGCGCCTCGCGCACCGACAGGTCCAGGATGCCGCCGTCGCTCACCAGGTCGTCCTTGACCGACTGGATGAAGCAGGCATGCGGCTGCGGGTGTTCATAGGCGCTTTTCGACCGGGTCAGCTTGCCGGTCTTGTAGTCCACGTAGTAGTGGCCCTGGCCGGGGCCGTCGATGCCATAGGCCCAGTGCAGCCCGGTGTTGAACCACTGCGGGCTGTTGGGGGCGCCGCGCTGGCTGGCGAGCATGTGGCGCATCTCGTCGTAATAGGCGCGGGCATCGGCTTCGGTGCTGAAATAGCCGCCCTTCCAGCCCCAGTAGGCCCAGGCCCCGGCGAGACGGTCGAACACCTGTTTGGCGCTGGTTTCACCGACGCTGCGCGCCTCTTCAGGCAGCTCGGCCAGCGCCTTTTCGTCCGCGACCGAGCGCCACAGGAATTCCGGCACGCCCTTTTCGCGCACCTTCTTCAGCAGCGCCGGTACGCCGGCCTTGCGAAAATATTTCTGCGCGATGACATCCGAGGCCACCTGGCTCCAGGCGCCGGGCACTTCGAGCCCTTCCAGGCGGAACACCACGGTGCCGTCGGGATTGCGGATTTCCGAGGTCGTGGTGGTAAAGTCGATCCCTGCGTATGCGTTGTTACCTGCCTTGGTGAAACGGCGTTCGATTTTCATTTTGTCAACGTGCCCCGTAGTCTTTTGCGTGGTGAAAGCGCTTCCGTCTTGCTGCGAAAGCCGCCGATGCGTCACCGACCCGGTAAAAACGGCAAAAACAGAGCCTGTCAGCGCGCGCCGTCCCGCGCCCTGCCTGATGCCGTTTCCCGGATGATTTCCGGGGTCTCGGCGTGAACTCTCGGTTTTGTCCGCCTACCTTCCAAGCCACTAAATCTTGTGGTCTGTCCGTCAGCCTCCACAAACTGACGTAGGCAGCCCCCTTTGGTCAACGGGTATTTTCATCTTTTTTTCAGATTTTCCTGTTGACCCGTGGCGTGGATTTTGCGCCGCCGAATTAACCATTTGATTCACCCACCGCGCGGCTTTCGACCGGCGGCGGCGATTTTGCCTTGGGAATGGCAGATTTAGCCCCGGAAACTCACCATCTGCTTGAAGTTATCCACAGGCCGCGGCGGGTTGGCGTTAACAATTCATTAAACATTCAATTCATTGAATTTGATGCGAAAAAGGCGCATTCCGCCGGCTGCCGAGGGAATCACCTGCCGCCCCCGGTGCCCCCCGGTCGCCCGGAACATGGCAGGGAAATGTAACAGCATGTTGACGATGGTCGGGGCGGCGAGATTCGAACTCACGACCCTCTGTTCCCAAAACAGATGCGCTACCAGACTGCGCCACGCCCCGACTCGAGTTTCCCAATATATAGAGAACGCGGCTTTGAAAAGACCCAAGCGCCGTTCATGGCCGTTGCCCGGGTCGGCACAGCCCGGGCGGCTGCGCGATCCGGTGGACGGGAATTGGCTCGGACGTCAGGATCCGCAGGGCGCCGCCGCCAGCCTGGGGTCGATCGCCGGGTGCGACAGCACGCTGCCCGGGGTGATCCCGAGAAGCCGCGCCATGCCGCCGTTGATTTCAAGCACATACTGGATTGCGTCGCCGCCCGGAATGGCGGTGGTGTCCAGCGGCCGGGCGTTTTCGTGGATCCGCTGCACGGTCCCGGTTTCATCCATGAACAGCATGTCCAGCGGAATCAGCGTGTTCTTCATCCAGAAGGCGACGTTTTGCGGGCGGTCATAGACGAACAGCATGCCCGACATGCGCCCCATCTGTTCGCGGTTCATCAGCCCAACGGCGCGTTCGGTGGCGTCGTCGGCCACTTCGACCGAAAACCGCGCCTGCCCCCAGGGCCCGCGGAGCGTCACCGCGTCATCGGCGCAGTCCGGCGCCGCCGCCACCGCGCCAGAGCCGCCAACCGCCAGCCCCGCCGCGAAAACCGCCGCAAGAACCGCCGCAAGAACCGTTGTCAGGATTTTTTCCTTGTCGCCACGTCCCAAGATGTCACCGATGAAGCCATGCGTCCGCGTTTTCCGTCGACCACCTTGATACCGATGGCCTCACCCGGTTGCAAATCCGCAAAGCCCGACCGGCGCAACACTTCCACGTGAACAAAGATGTCTTCATCGCGGCCAAAGACATTGGCAAAGCCCAACCCCTTGGTCTTGTCGAACCACTTGACGCGCGCCGGTTCCAGCGGCAGGTCGGCATCGCTGAAGTCGGTTTGCCTGTCGATGTCTTCCAGCTCGGCCTGGCCTTCGGCCTTTGGCGGCTCGATCGAATAGACCTCGAGCGCCTGCACCCCGCGCGCGGTTTCCTGCACCAGGATGTCGATCCCGGCGCTGTCGGCGACCGAGCTCTGGCCGAAGTTGCGCAGCACGTTGGCGTGCAGCAGGATATCGGGACCGCCTTCGTCAGCAACGACAAAGCCGAACCCCTTGACCGGATCGAACCACTTGACCCGGCCCCGCACCCTGCGGCCTTCGTTTGTGTCTTCCATCGTCACCACGCGGCGATTGTTGCTCCATTCCCGCTTACAGGTTTGCGCCATTTTTGGTCTCGTGTTCAAGACAAATGTTGACCCGCGCACACCGCGGGCCGGCGGATCACGGGTTCAGGCGGGAAATTTTCCAGTCGGCCCCCGGGGATGCGCGTTCCCAGCGGAACCGGTCGTGCAACCGGAATTCGCCGGCGGCCCAGAACTCGAACTCCAGCGGGGTGACCCGGAAGCCGCCCCAGAACGGCGGGCGCGACGGGTTCAGCCCGTGTTCGGCCTGCGCCCTGGCCACCGCCTTGAGCAGCGCCGCCTTGGACGCCAGCGGCTGCGACTGGCGCGACGCCCAGGCGCCGATCCGGCTGCCAAGCGCGCGCGAACGGTAGTAGGCGTCCGAAGCCTGCGGCGTTTCGCGTTCCACCCGCCCGCGGATGCGCACTTGGCGTTCCAGCGATTTCCAGTGGAAATTCAGCGCAACCTTGGGGTGGACGGCGATCTCGCGGCCCTTGCGGCTTTCGTAATTGGTGAAGAAAACCACCGCGTCATCCTCGATCGCCTTGACCAGGATCACCCGCAGATTCGGCATGCCGGTTTCGTCCACCGTCGCCAGCGCGGCAGCGTTCGGGTCGCTGGGTTCGCGCGCTGACGCTTCGTCCAGCCAGCGCCGGGTGATTGCGAACGGGTCGTCGCCTGCGAAAATGCCCTTGCGATTGCTCATCTTCCAACACCTCTCGTGACGTTTCGGCCATAGCGCCCCCCAGCCCGCGCCACAAGCCCCAAGCCGCCGGCGCGCCGCCGCCCGCGGAGTTCTTGAAGCGGCCCCGGCTTTCGCCTAAACCGGGGAGAATTGACAACGCGGGCGAGGGACAACGATGACTTCAACACTGATGGCGGGAAAACGCGGGCTGATCATGGGTCTGGCCAATGACAGGTCGATCGCCTGGGGCATCGCGCGCGCCTGCGCCGATGCGGGGGCCGAACTGGCCTTTTCCTATCAGGGCGAGCAGCTGAAAAAACGGGTGGCGCCGCTGGCGGCGCAGACCGGCTCGGACCTGGTGGTGGAATGCGACGTGACCGACGCGGCGTCGCTGGATGCGCTGTTTGCGCGGCTGAAAGAGGAATGGGGCCAGCTGGATTTCGTGGTCCACGCCATCGGCTTTTCCGACAAGAGCGAGCTGCGCGGGCGCTACGTCGACACCAGCCGCGACAATTTCAACATGACGATGGACATTTCGGTCTATTCCTTCACCGCCGTGTGCCAGCGCGCGATCGGGATGATGGGCCCGGGCGGTTCGCTGCTGACGCTGACGTACTACGGCGCCGAAAAGATCATGCCGCATTACAACGTGATGGGGCTGGCCAAGGCGGCGCTGGAGGCCAGCGTGCGCTACATCGCCGAGGACATCGGCAAGGACGGAATCCGCTGCAACGCCATTTCCGCCGGGCCGATCAAGACGCTGGCGGCCTCGGGCATTGGCGATTTCCGCTACATCATGAAGTGGAACGAATACAATTCGCCCCTGCGGCGCAACGTGACCATCGACGACGTGGGCAAGTCGGCGCTCTATCTGCTGAGCGATCTCGGCTCGGGCGTCACCGGCGAGGTGCTGCATGTGGACGCGGGCTATCACGTGGTCGGGATGAAGGCGATCGACGCCCCCGACATGACGCTTTGACATAAAGGACCGACAAGATGACCGACCGCCTGCCCCATGAAAAAGGGTTCCACGTCAGCTGGGACCAACTGCACCGCGACGCGCGCGCGCTGGCCTGGCGGCTGGACGGGCAAGGCCCGGACAACGGCGCCTGGAAGGCGGTTGTGGCGATCACCCGGGGCGGGATGGCCCCGGCGATGATCGTGGCGCGCGAACTGGACATCCGGATGGTCGACACGATCAGCGTCAAGTCCTACAACCACCAGACCCAGGCCGAACCGGTGGTGATCAAGTCGCCCGACATGGAGGTGGTGGGCGACGGCGAAGGGGTGCTGGTGATCGACGATCTGGTGGATACCGGCCGCACGCTGGAGGCGGTCAAGGCGGTGATGCCCAAGGCCCATATCGCCACCGTCTATGCCAAGCCGATGGGCCGGCCGATGGTTGAGACCTACATCACCGAGGTCAGCCAGGACACCTGGATTTTCTTTCCCTGGGACATGGCGCTGCAATATGTCGAGCCTTTTCGCGGCACTGACTGAGCCGTTTTCAAACGGAGCGCCCTGCGGGCGCAAGAGATTGGTGCGACCGCCCCTGCGGGGCGACCGGTTCCGCTCCGCTCGGGGGATATTTTTCGACAGAAGAAGCGTGCTTCGGGCCGGGCTGCGATGAGCCAGCCGGTCAATCCGAATATCGCCGCGACCTTTGCGCCGCCGGTGATGGAGGCGCGGCGCTGGATCGAGGGCGTCGCCTTTCCCGCGGACCGCCCGCTGATCAACGTCAGCCAGGCGGCGCCGATGGAAGCCCCGCCGCTGGCCCTGCGCCAGGCGATCGCGCAGGCCGCGCTGGAAGATGCCGGCGCGCATCTTTACGGCCCGGTGCTGGGCCTGCCCGAGTTGCGCGGCGAAATCGCGCAGCAATGGTCGCGCGCCTATGGCGGCGAGGTTTCGCAGACCCAGGTCGCGATCTGTTCCGGCTGCAACCAGGCCTTTACCGCCGCGATCACCACGCTGGCCAGCGCAGGGGATGAAGTTCTTGTTACAACCCCTTGGTATTTCAACCATAAAATGCATCTGGACATGGCCGGGATCAAGGCGGTTCCCCTGCCCGCCGGCCCCGACATGCTGCCCGATCCCGACCAGGCCCGCGCCGCGATCACCGCGCGCAGCCGCGCCATCGTGCTGGTCAGCCCCAACAACCCCGCCGGCGCCGAATACCCGGCCGCCCTGCTGCGGGCGTTCTTCGAGCTTGCCCGCCAGCACGATCTGGCGCTGATCGTCGATGAAACCTACCGCGACTTTCACAGCCGGACCGGCGCGCCGCACGATCTGTTCGCCGATCCGGACTGGAGCGACACGCTGATCCAGCTCTATTCCTTTTCCAAGGCCTACCGGCTGACCGGCCACCGCGTAGGCGCCATCGTCGCCAGCGCCGAACGCCTGGCGCAGGTGGAAAAATACCTGGACACCGTGTCGATCTGCGCCAACCAGATCGGCCAGCGCGCGGCGCTTTGGGGGATGCGCAACCTTGGCGACTGGCTGGCCGGCCAGCGGCGCGAGATCCTGGACCGGCGCGATGCGGTGCGCCGTCACGCGGCGCCGCTCGAGGCGCGCGGCTGGCGGCTGCGCGGGCTTGGCGCCTATTTCGCCTATCTCGAACACCCGTTTGCTGAAAGCTCGGCCCGGCTGGCGCCCGATCTCGTGCGCCGCCAGAGCGTGCTGATGCTGCCGGGCACCATGTTTCGCCCCGAAACCGACCCGGCCGGGGCGCGCGAATTTCGCATCGCGTTCGCCAACATCGATCGCGCCGGGATCAAAACCCTGTTTTCGCGGCTGGAAAACCTTGCCCCATGACCTTGCCGCCACCGGGCAAGCCGCTTAAGACTTCGCCGGGACAATCGCACGAACTGGACACGCAGGACACATGGCACAGAAAAACCGGAAGGTTTCGAAATTTCTTGCAGGCGGGCTCCTGCTGTTGTTGGTGGTCGGGCTCAGCGGCCTTGGCGCGCGCAATTTCGGGGGCCGGGTGCAATCCGTGGGCACCGTCGGCGACACCGAGATCGACATCAACGACTATTCGCGCGCCCTCAACCAGGAACTGCGCGCCCTGCAGGCCCAGACCGGCCAGTCGATTTCGCTGTCCCAGGCCCGCCAGTTCGGGATCGACCAGGCCGTGCTGCAGCGCCTGATCGCCACCGCCGCGCTGGAAAACGAGGCCCGGCAGATCGGCCTGTCGGTGGGCGACGCCGAAGTGCAGAAACAGGTGGTCTCGAACACCGCCTTTCAGGGCATCAACGGCAGTTTCGACAAGGACGCCTATCAATACACCCTGGAGCGCAACGGCATGAAACCGGCGGATTACGAAACCCGCCTGCGCCGCGAAGCCGCGACCAACATCATCCAGAGCGCCGTCGCCTCGGGCGTGGCGGTTCCGGCGACCTATGCCAAGGCGATGCTGGACTACATCGGCCAGCGCCGCAGCTTTTCCTGGATCGAGCTGAACGGTTCCACGCTCAGCTCGGCCCTGCCCGAGCCGAGCGAAGACGACCTCAAGGCCTATTTTCAGGCCAACGGCGACGCCTTCATGCTGCCGCCGATGAAAAAGATCACCTATGTCTGGCTGACCCCCGACATGGTGATGGACCAGGTTCAGGTGGATGACGCCGAGGTGCGCGCGCTGTTTGACGAACGCGCCGACCAGTACAACGTGCCCGAAAAGCGCCTGGTGGAGCGGCTGATCTTCGCCACCGCCAAGGAAGCCCAGGACGCCGCCGACGCCATCGCCGCGGGCGAAACCAGCTTTGAGGATCTGGTGAAGGCGCGCGGGCTGACGCTGCAGGATGTGGACATGGGCGACGTTGCGCGCGACGATCTGGGGGATGCGGCGGATGCGGTGTTTGCCCGCGCCGACCCCGGCATCGCCGGTCCGGTGGACACCGAACTGGGCCCGGCGCTGTTCCGCATCAACGCGATCCTGGCGCCGCGTTCCACCGCGTTCGAAGACGTGCGCGATCAGCTGCGCAAGGAAATCGCCGCCGATCGCGCCCGCCGCCTGGTGGCCGACCGCACCACCGAGCTGGACGATCTGCTGGCCGGCGGCGCGACGCTCGAAGAGGTCGCCGGCGAAACCGACATGCAGCTTGGCCAGATCGGCTGGATCGACGGCCAGAGCAGCGACGGCATCGCCGCCGATGACGCCTTTACCCAGGAAGCGCGCGCGGTCACCACCGAAGACTACCCGCAGATCTCGGACCTCAAGAACGGCGGACTTTTCGCCCTGCGCCTTGACCAGGACGTGCCCGAGCGCCCCGACAGTTTCGAAAACGCCCGCCCCGCCGTGGAAGCCGCCTGGCGCAAGGCCGAGCTTGAAAAGCGCCTGGCCGAAGAGGCCGACAAGGTGCTGGCGCGGCTCGGCGAAGGCCGCACCCTCTCCAGCCTGGGCTTTCCGGTCAGCGTCGAGACCCGGCGCACCCGCACCGCCGCGCCTCAGGGCGTGCCGCCCGAGTTCATGAAAACCGTGTTTTCGCTTGAGCCGGGCAATGCCGGCGCCGTCAAGGGCGACGGCAAGGTCTTTGTGGTGCAGGTCAGCGAAGTCCTGCCTCCCGACACCGAGGACGCCGACATCATCCGGGTGCGCCAGGCGATCGAGGATGACATGAAGCAGGGGCTTGGCCAGGATGCGCTGGCCGCCTTTACGCGCGCCAGCGAACTGCAGGCGGGCATTTCGCTGAACCAGGCCGCGATCAACGCGGTCCACGCGCAGTTTCCGTAGGCGCGCCCGGTGTCGCTCTTGCCCGCATATGACGATTTCGCCCGCGCCTATGAGGCGGGCGAAAACCAGGTGGTCTACACGCGCCTGGCCGCCGACCTGGATACGCCGGTTTCGCTGATGCTGAAGCTGGCCGAAGCGCGCCACAACAGCTTTATCCTCGAAAGCGTCACCGGCGGCGAGGTGCGGGGGCGCTATTCGATCATCGGCATGAAGCCCGACCTGATCTGGCAGTGCCGCTGCGAACACGCCCGCATCAACCGCAACGCGCGCTTTGACGCCGATGCCTTCGAGGACCAGCCGGGCCACCCGCTGGACAATCTGCGCGCGCTGATCGCCGAAAGCCGGATCACCCTGCCCGAGGATCTGCCCGCCGCCGCCGCCGGGCTGTTCGGCTACCTGGGCTACGACATGATCCGGCTGGTCGAACACCTGCCCGACGTCAACCCCGACCCGCTGGGGCTGCCGGATGCGCAGCTGATGCGGCCCTCGGTGGTGGCGGTGCTGGACGGGGTCAAGGGCGAGGTGATCGTTGTCGCCCCGGCCTGGGCCAGTTCCGGCCTGTCGGCGCGCGCGGCATTTGCCCAGGCCGGCGAACGGGTGATGGACGCGGTACGCGACCTGGAACGCCAGCCCAAGGACGCGGGCTATGACCTGGGCGAAGCCGAGCCCGCGGCCGAACCGGTCTCGAACTTCACCAAGGACGCCTACATGGCGGCGGTCGAGAAGGCCAGGGACTATATCCGCGCCGGCGACATCTTTCAGGTGGTGCCCAGCCAGCGCTGGCGCCTGCCGTTCACGCTGCCGCC
>JAJRUE010000142.1 GCA_024277955.1 Alphaproteobacteria bacterium
ATGGTGGTGGATATTGGCGGCGGCACCACCGAGGTGGCGGTTCTGTCGCTGGGCGACATCGTTTATGCGCGCTCGGTGCGCGTGGGTGGCGACCGGATGGACGAGGCGATCATCAGCTACCTGCGGCGCCAGCAGAACCTGCTGATCGGCGAAAGCACCGCCGAGCGGGTCAAGACCTCGATCGGGACCGCGCGGATGCCCGATGACGGGCGCGGCGCCAGCATGCAGATCCGCGGGCGCGACCTGCTGAACGGGGTGCCCAAGGAAACCGAGATCAACCAGGCGCAGGTGGCCGAGGCCCTGTCCGAACCCGTCCAGCAGATCTGCGAAGCGGTGATGACCGCGCTGGAAGCCACCCCGCCGGATCTCGCCGCCGATATCGTGGACCGGGGCGTGATGCTGACCGGCGGCGGCGCGCTTTTGGGCGAACTTGACCTGGCGCTGCGCGAACAGACCGGGCTGGCGATCTCGGTGGCCGATGAATCACTGAATTGTGTGGCGCTGGGAACCGGCAAGGCTCTGGAGTATGAAAAGCAACTCCGGCATGTGATAGACTACGACAGCTAGGGACCGGCAGCCGCTGGTCCGCGAGGATAGAGTGGCCAGAGACAGAAACTCGAGCGACGACTTCATTCGTCCGGTCCGACAGATCCTTGTCGGGCTGCTGGTGCTTGCGTTGTTCCTTGTCTTTGTGCTGTGGCGTATCGACGGGCCGCGCGCCGAACGGATACGCGCGGCGGTCGTCGACCGGGTGGTGCCGTCGTTCAGCTGGGCGCTGGTGCCCGCCGCCAAGCTGGCCGACATGGTTGGAAGCTTCCAATCCTACAGCCGGATTTACGAACAGAATCAAAAGCTTCGCAGGGATCTGCGGCAGATGAAGGCCTGGAAAGAGGCCGCTCTGCAACTGGAACAGGAAAATGCCAAGCTGCTGGATCTGAACAAGGTCCGGCTGGACCCGAAGCTGACCTATGTGACCGGGGTGGTGCTGGCCGACAGCGGGTCGCCCTTTCGCCAGTCGGTGCTGCTGAACATCGGCGCGCGCGACGGGATCATCGAAGGCTGGGCCGCCACCGACGGGCTGGGGCTGGTGGGGCGGATTTCCGGGGTCGGCAGAAACTCGTCCCGGGTGATCCTGCTGACCGACAGCAACAGCCGTATCCCGGTGACGATCCAGCCGTCGGGGCAGCGCGCGCTGCTGACCGGGGACAACACCGCCAAGCCGCCGCTGGAATTCATCGAGAACCCCGAACTGGTGCGCCCCGGCGACCGGGTGGTTTCGTCCGGCGATGGCGGGGTTTTCCCGCCCGGGCTGCTGGTCGGACAGGTGGCGCTGGGCCCCGACGGCAAGCGCCGGGTGCGGCTGGCCGCCGACTATGAGCGGCTCGAGTTTCTGCGGGTTCTGCGCAACCATACCATCGGGCGCGTCAGCGATACCGGCAATATCCTGATCGTGCCCGCAGGGGACGCCGCCGCGCCGGGCGAAACCCAGCCCGCCGCGTCAGGCGCGCAGACCGCCCGGGACGCGGGCGGGGCCAGTGCGAATGGGGCCGGGGCAGATGGGGGGGCGTCGCAATGATCGACACCGCCACCCGCGCGCGGCTTGTGGCCTGGCTGCTGTTCACGGCGGCGGCGGGGGTCGTGTTCTTCTTGCGCCTGCTGCCGCTGGACCTGGCCGCCGGGCGCTGGCCGGGCCCCGACTGGGTCGTCGCGCTGGGCTTTGCCTGGGTGCTGCGGCGCCCGGACTACATGCCGGTGGCGCTGTTCGCCGCACTGCTTTTCCTGAGCGACCTGCTGTTCATGCGCCCGCCGGGTCTGTGGGCGGCCATCTCGGTCGCCGGTCTTGAATTCCTGCGCCGCCGGGCGCAGTTTTCCCGCGAACTCCCATTTCTGTTCGAATGGGCCATGGTCGGCGGGGTCTTTGGGGCGATGATGCTGGTCAACCGGCTGGTGCTGGGCATTTTCATCGTGGATCAGCCCGGCGTCTTCCTCGACGCCTTGCTTTGGTTCGCCACGCTGGCGGTCTATCCGCTGGTGGTGCTGGCGTCGGCCTATGTGTTCGGCGTGCGCAAGGTGGCGCCGGGCGCGGTCGACAACCTGGGGCACCCGATATGATGCGTTCGCCTTCGGATGTGGAAAGATCGCGGCGCATGGTTTCCCGGCGCGCGCTGGTCCTGGGCGGCGGGCAGCTGGCCTTTGTCGGCGTGCTGGGGCTGAGGATGCGCTTCATGCAGGTCGACCAGGCCGACCAGTATCGCCTGCTGGCCGAGGAAAACCGGATCAACATCCGGCTGATCCCGCCGACCCGGGGGCTGATCTACGACCGCGATGGCGAACTGATCGCCGAGAATGAACAGAATTACCGCATCGTGGTGGTGCGCGAAGACGCCGGCGACATCGACCGCACGCTTGCGCGCATCGCCGCGCTGGTGCCGCTGGCCCCCGAAGACCTGGAACGCGCCGCCAGGGAATTGCGCAAGCGCAGCCCCTTTGTGCCGGTGACCATCGCCGACCGGCTGCGCTGGGAAGACCTGGCAAAGGTCGCGGTCAACGCCCCGTCGCTGCCGGGCGTCTTCCCGGAGGTGGGGCTTTCGCGGCGCTACCCGCTGGGGCCGGATTTCGCCCATGTGGTCGGCTATGTCGGGCCGGTCAGCGACTATGACCTGAGCAAGATCGAAGACCCCGACCCGGTGCTGCAGATCCCGCGCTTTCAGATCGGCAAGCTGGGGATCGAGGCCAAGATGGAAAGCCAGCTTCGCGGCCGCGCCGGCACCCGGCGCATCGAGGTGAACGCCGTGGGCCGGGTGATCCGCGAACTGGACCGGCAGGAAGGCATCCCCGGCGACGACCTGCAACTGACCGTCGACGCCGGGCTGCAGAACTTCGTGCAGGCGCGTCTGGACGGCGAAAGCGCATCAGCGGTGGTGATCGACGTGGAAAG
>JAJRUE010000143.1 GCA_024277955.1 Alphaproteobacteria bacterium
CGGCGCTGATCGCGCTGCCCGGCGCGGCGCTGCTTGCCGGGGGCGCGGGGGGGCTGTCCGCGATGGCGCTGTGGTTCTGCGCCAGCCTCGGCGTGGCCCTGATCGTCGCCGGATATTTCGTCAGCGAAGGCGCGCGCGCCTATGCGCTGGTGCTGGCCAGCCTGTTCATCGGCGGCGCGGCGCAGCTGTGGCTGACCCAGCCGCTGTGGTTCCCGGCGCTGCGCTTTGGGCTGCGCGGCGGCGGCGACGTGGCGATGGCGGCGCTGGTGGCGGCGCAGGCGGCGCTGGCGGTCGCGGTTCTGTGGCGCGGCGGCGCGATCGGGCGCCTGGGCGCCTTGTTTTCGGTGTTCGGCCCGCTGCGCATCCTGCTGTTCCTGGCGCTGAGCGCGGCGTTTTCGGTTTCGGTCATGGGCTACCTGCCGCGCGGCTACCTGATGTCGTGGGGGCTGCACATGGTGGCCGGCGGCGCGCTGGTCGGCGTCAACCTGCTGTCGGTCGCTGCGCTCTTGTCGCTGCCGCCGCCCTTTACCAGGCACCGCGGCTTCCACCCGGTGATCCCGGCGTTTGTCGCCTTTGCCGCCAGCGCCGCCCTGGCCTGGTTCGGCTTTGACCGGCTGCCGCATGTGGAAGACGAACTGGTCTACCTGTTTCAGGCGCAAACCCTTGCCCAGGGGTCGTTTTCCGCACCCGCCCCGCCGCAGGCGCTGTGGCCGGGGCTGGAATTCTACCTGCTCGAGATCCGCGACGGACGCTGGTTCGCCACCACCCCGCCAGGCTGGCCGGCGGTGCTGAGCCTCGGGGTGCGTGCGGGCGCGCCCTGGCTGGTCAACCCGGTTCTGGCGGGGCTTGCGGTGCTGTTCGCCCACGCCGTCGCGCGCCGGCTGGTGTCGCGCAACCAGGCCGATATCGTGGCGCTGCTGATGGCCACCTCGCCCTGGTTCCTGGGGGCGTCGGCTTCGCTGATGGCGCATACGCTGACGATCACCCTGGTGCTGGCGGCCTGGTGGCTGCTGCTGCTGGACGCCAGGGCGCGTCAACGCCAGGTGGCGCTGTGGCTGCTGGCCGGGCTGGCGATGGGCTGGGTCTTTGCAACTCGCCAGCTGGACGGGGTGCTTGTGGGCACGCTGACCGGGCTGTGGCTGGTGTCGCGCTGGCGCGAGCCGGGCGGCGGGCTGCGGGTCATGACCTATTCCATTGGCGCGATCCTCGCCGGAAGCTTTTATTTCGTGCATAACGTTGCGCTCACCGGCAAGCTGCTGACCTCGCCGCTGGCGCGCTACATTTCCGAAACCTGGAAAGGCGGCGGCAATGCCTATGGGTTCGGCCCCGAAATCGGCCCGCCGGGCGGCTGGGGCGATCTGGACATCGCGCCGGGGCATTCGCCCTTTGAAGGGCTGCTGAACACTGTGAACAACCTGTCGGCGCTGCAGCTGGAGCTGTTCGGCTGGGGGGTCGGGTCGCTGGCGCTGATCTGGGGGCTGCTGCTGTGGGGCCGGCCGAGCCGCGCCGACTGGGCGATGCTGGGGCTGTGGCTGACCATCGTCGCGGCGATGTTCCTCTACTGGTTCGCCGGCAGTTTCTACATCGGCCCGCGCTACTGGTTCGCGGCGTTCTTTGCGCTGCTGTTCCTGTCGGCCAGCGGATACCGCGCCCTGTCCGGCCGGCTGATGCGCCTGGGCGTGCACGGCTATTGCTCGGGCATCACCCTGTTCATGCTGGCGGTTTTCGCGCTCAGCATCTTCACCCCCTGGCGCGGGGTGGCCAAATACCACGGTTTCGGCAACATGACCGCCGAGTTGCGCGGCAAGGCCAAGCGCGGCGATTTCGGCAATGGCGTGGTGTTTTTCGACCTGCAGGCGGATGTCGCCTCGGCCCTGGTGCTGAACGACCCGTGGCTGAGTCGGGATGGGCCGGTCTTCCTGCGCGACATGGGCCCCGAGGCCAACGCCCGCGCCGCCGCCGCGCTGGCCGGGCGCAAGGTCTACAGCTACAGCGACAAGCCCGGCGACTGAGCCTTCCCGACCGGCCCGCGACCAGGGCAGCGCCCGGCGCGCGCCTCCCCCATTGCCGCGGCGCGCCTTTGCCCCTACCCTGTAAGTCCAAAAACCTCAGCGGATAGGGCCAGACGTGGCGATCTCTGTCGAAACCTTCTTCCTCGACCCGGCCTACGAAGGCACGCTGCAACAGCAAATCCAGCACCAGGTGATCGAGGCGATCCTGGCCGGGCGCTACCGCCCCGGCGACCGGCTGCCATCGTCGCGCAAGCTGGCCGAACACCTGGGGCTGAGCCGAATCACCGTGACGCTGGCCTATACCGACCTGGTGGCCAGCGACTACCTGTCGGCGCGCGGCCGGTCGGGGTATTACGTGTCCGACAGCGCCCCGCAAACCCCCAGTTTCGACCTGCCCCGCCATCGCCACGAACGCGACGTGGACTGGTCGCGTTCGATCGGCCAGCGGTTCTCCAATTACCAGGGGCTGGTGCGCCCGCCGGACTGGCGCGACTATCGCTACCCGTTCATCTACGGCCAGGCCGATGCGTCGCTGTTCGACCATGCCAACTGGCGCCAATGCGCGCTGCAGGCCCTTGGCCAGCGGGATTTCGAGGCCATGACCTCGGACTACTACGACCGCGACGACCCCCAGCTGATCGAGTTCATTACCCGCCACATCCTGCCCCGGCGCGGCATCCGGGCGCGCGCCCAGGAAGTGCTGCTGACCCTTGGCGCGCAAAACGCCCTGTGGCTGTCGGCGCAGATCCTGCTGACCCAGCGCCGCACCGCCGCGATGGAAAGCCCGTGCTACGCCGGCCTGCGCGAAGCCCTTGCCCAGACCCGCTGCAAGACGCTGTCGATCCCGGTCGATGACGCAGGCCTGCCGCCGGATGCGATCACCCCCGATGTGGACGTGGTCTACACCACGCCGTCGCACCACGCGCCCACCAATGCGACCATGCCGCTGGAGCGCCGCCGCGACCTGCTGGAACGCGCCGCGCGCGACGATTTCATGGTGGTCGAGGACGATTACGAATTCGAGATATCCTTCGTCAACCCGCCCTCGCCGGCGCTGAAATCGCTCGATGAAAGCGGCCGCGTGGTCTACATCGGCTCGTTCTCCAAGTCGCTGTTTCCGGGGTTGCGGCTGGGCTACCTGGTGGGGGCCGAACCCTTTATCCGCGAAGCCCGGGCCCTGCGTGCGCTGGTGCTGCGCCACCCGCCGGGACACATCCAGCGCACCGTCGCCTATTTCCTGTCGCTGGGCCATTACGACGCCCAGGTGAACCGCACCCGCCAGGCCTTCCGCCGCCGCCGCGCGGTGATGGAAGAGGCGATCCGCGACCACGGGCTGACCATCGCCGGGCGCGGCACCTTCGGCGGCTCGTCCTTCTGGATGCGCGCGCCCGACGGCGTGAACACAAGCGCGCTGTTCGAAACCCTCAAGCAACAACAGGTGGTGATCGAACCCGGCCGCGCGTTTTTCCCCGAAGACGAAGAAAACCATCGCTACTACCGGCTTGCCTACAGCTCGATCCGGGCCGAACGCATCCCCGAAGGCATCCGCCGCATCGCCGAGGCGATTCGCCAGGAGGTCCGGCAGTGAACTGGCCCTATGATCTGACGCCAACTGGCCCTAACCTGCCGGGGCCATTCCCGGCTAGATCAACGCTGGAAACAACGCCCGTTTCGGCCCCGTGAAAAAGGAACCAGACGCATGAAAATGACCACCGAGGAAGCCTTTGTCAAAGTGCTGCAAATGCATGGAATCGATACCGCTTTCGGCATCATCGGGTCGGCCTTCATGCCGATTTCCGATCTGTTTCCCAAGGCCGGGATCACGTTCTGGGACTGCGCCCACGAATATACCGCCGGGATGATGGCCGACGGCTTTGCCCGCGCATCCGGCAAGATGGCCATCGCCATCGCCCAGAACGGCCCCGGCATCGCCAACCTGGTGACACCGGTGAAAACCGCCTACTGGAACCACACGCCGATGCTTGTGATCACACCCCAGGCGGCGAACAGGACCATGGGCCAGGGCGGGTTCCAGGAAGTGGAACAGATGCGCATGTTTGCCGATTGCGTCGCCTATCAGGAAGAGGTGCGCGACCCGGTGCGCATGGCCGAGGCCCTGAACCGTGTGATCACAAAGGCCTTCCGCCTGTCGGCCCCCTGCCAGATCAACGTGCCGCGCGACTACTGGACGCAGGTGATCGACATCGACCTGCCGCAGATCGTCGAATTCGAGCGCCCCGCGGGCGGCGACGCGGCGATCGCGCAGGCCGCGCAACTGCTGTCGGAGGCGCGTTTTCCGGTGATCCTGAACGGCGCCGGCGTGGTGATCGGCGGCGCGATCGAGGCCAGCCGGGCGCTGGCCGAACGGTTGAGCGCGCCGGTGTGCTGCGGTTACCAGCACAACGATGCCTTTCCCGGCAGCCACCCGCTTTTCGCGGGGCCGCTTGGCTACAACGGCAGCCGCGCGGCGATGGAACTGATCGCCCGGGCCGACGTGGTGCTGGCGCTGGGCACGCGGCTCAACCCGTTTTCGACGCTGCCCGGCTACGGGCTGGACTACTGGCCGCGGGATGCCAGGATCATCCAGGTGGACATGAACTCCGACCGGATCGGGCTGACCAAGCCGGTGACCGTGGGCATCGCCGGCGACGCGCGCCGGGTGGCCGAGGCGATCCTGGGCCAACTGGCCGACGACGCAGGCGAAGCCGGGCGGCAGGAACGCCTTGATACCATTGCCAAAACCAAATCGGCCTGGGCGCAGGCGCTCACCGGCATGGACCACGAACAGGACGACCCGGGCACCGACTGGAACGCGCGCGCCCGCGCCGACAAGCCCGAGGCCATGTCGCCGCGTCAGGTCTGGCGGGCGATCCAGGCGGCGCTGCCGCGCGAGGCGATCATCAGTTCCGACATCGGCAATGTCTGCGCCATCGGCAACGCCTATCCGACCTTCGAGGCCGGGCGCAAATACCTGGCGCCGGGCATGTTCGGCCCCTGCGGCTACTCCTTGCCCGCGATCATCGGCGCCAAGATCGGCTGCCCGGAAACGCCGGTTGTGGGCTTTGCCGGCGACGGGGCCTTCGGGATTTCGATGAACGAAATGACCGCAGTCGGGCGCGACGGCTGGCCGGCGATCACCATGGTGATCTTCCGCAACTACCAGTGGGGCGCCGAAAAGCGCAACACGACGCTGTGGTATGACGACAATTTCGTCGGAACCGAACTGGATTACGACGTGACCTATGCCGGCATCGCGCGGGCCTGCGGGCTGAACGGCGTGCAGGTCGCCACCATGGAGGAACTGACCGAAGCGCTGGACAAGGCGGTGAAGGCGCAGATGGAGGCGGGCGAAACCACATTCATCGAGGTGTTGCTGAACCAGGAAATGGGCGAACCCTTCCGGCGCGACGCGATGACCAAGCCGGTGGCGGTGGCCGGCATCGACCCGGCCGACATGCGGCCGCAAAAGGGGGTCTGAGCATGGGCCGGGACGGGCCGGTGCTGGTGATCAACGCCGGGTCGTCCTCGATCAAGTTCGCCGTGTTTGATGGCGGGCTGGAAGAGCTGAGCTCCGGCACGGTGGAGATTTGCACCGAGGACAGCGCCCGGCCGCGGGGGGGTGCGAAGCGCCCGCCCGGGGGGGCGGCCGGGCGCTGTCCGGCGTTGCCGCCGGACGGACCCCCGGATCATGCGCACGCCCTGTCGGCGATCCTGGAACGCCTCGCCGATGCGGGCCTCCCCCTCTCCGGCCTCGCCGCCGCCGCCCACCGCGTCGTTCACGGCGGCGGCAATCTGACCGCCCCGACCCGCATGACCCCCGATATTCTGGCCGAGATCCGGGCCTGCATCCCGCTGGCGCCCTTGCACAATCCCCACAATCTTGCCGCGATCGAGGCCCTTGCATCGCTGGCCCCGAACCTGCCGCAATTCGCCAGTTTCGACACGGCCTTCCACGCCACAAACCCGGCCGTCGCACAGCGTTTTGCGATTCCCGGCGACTTGCACAATTCGAACATCCGTCGCTTTGGCTTCCACGGCCTCAGCTACCGCGCGCTGGTGGATGGGTTTCCCGGCCCCCTGCCGGACAGGCTGCTGGCCTTTCACCTGGGAAACGGCGCCAGCCTGTGCGCGATCCACAAGGGGCGGTCGGTTGCCACCACCATGGGCTATTCGCCGCTGGACGGGCTGACCATGGGCACGCGCCCCGGCAGCCTCGATCCCGGCGCGGTGCTGGAAATCGTCGCCCGGCTGGGGCTGGACGAGGCGCGCGAAACGCTCAACCGGCGCGCGGGCCTGCTGGCGCTGTCGGGGATCAGCGCCGACATGCGCGCCCTGCTCGACAGCCCCGCGCCCGAAGCCGCCTTCGCCGTCGAACACTTCTGTTACTGGGCGGCGCGCCATGCGGGCAGCATGATCGCGGCGATGCAGGGCGTGGACGCCATCGCCTTTACCGGCGGGATCGGCGAAAACGCGGCCCCGGTGCGCGAACGCATCCTCGAACTGCTGCGCTGGACCGGGGTGGCGCGCGAAAACATTCATGTCATCCCGGCGCGCGAAGAACGCCGGATCGCCGCCGATGCCCTGCGGCTCATGCGCGCTGATGCGTAAATAAGCCGCGCCGCGCAAAAAACTTCTCGAACATATGCAAAAAACAGAATAAAAGAACCGGAACACACTTCTGGGAGGAAGCCCGAACATGAACAAACCGGTGCAGCCCGCACTCGACACCTCGCCCAAGGTGTCGGACGAGATTCGCCAGACCACCTGCTACATGTGCGCCTGCCGCTGCGGCATCAACGTGCACATGAAGGACGGCAAGGTGGCCTATATCGAGGGCAACCGCGACCACCCGGTGAACCAGGGCGTGCTTTGCGCCAAGGGGTCTTCGGGCATCATGCAGATCAACGCGCCGTCGCGCCTGAAAAAGCCGCTGAAGCGGGTCGGCCCGCGCGGATCCGGCGAGTTCGAGGAAATTTCCTGGGACGAAGCGCTGGATATCGCCACCGGCCACCTCAAGCGCCTGCGCGATGAAGCGCCTGAAAAGCTGGCCTTTTTCACCGGCCGCGACCAGTCGCAGAGCTTTACCGGCTTCTGGGCCCAGGCCTATGGCACCCCGAACTACGCGGCCCACGGCGGGTTCTGTTCGGTCAACATGGCCGCCGGCGGCATCTACACCATGGGCGGCGCCTTCTGGGAGTTTGGCCAGCCCGACTGGGACCGCGCCAGGCTGTTCATGATCTTCGGCGTTGCCGAGGACCACGATTCGAACCCGATCAAGATGGGGCTGGGCAAGCTGAAGAAGAACGGCGCCAAGATCATCGGCGTCAACCCGATCCGCTCGGGCTACAATGCGGTGGCCGACGAATGGGTGGGAATCACCCCCGGCACCGATGGGCTCTTTATCCTGTCGCTGGCGCATGAACTGCTGAAGGCCGGCAAGGTGGATCTGGACTATCTGGCGCGTTTCACCAACGCCCCGGTGCTGGTCAACAACGATCCCGGCAGCCCCGACCACGGGCTGTTTCTGCGCGACGCCAAGGGCCGGATGCTGGTGATCGACCGCAAGACCGGCAAGGCGGCCCCCTTTGACAAGAAGGGCGTGCAGCCGGATCTGGCCGGGCGGCTGGAAAAGGATGGCAAGATCCATCGCACCGTGTTCCAGATGATGGCCGAACGCTATCTGGCCGACGAATACGCGCCCGAAAACGTCGCCGACCGCTGCGGCGTCCCGGCGCGCCAGATCAGGCGCATCGCCGCCGAACTGGCGCATGTGGCCTTTGACCAGGCCTTCGAGCTGCCCATCGAATGGACCGACTTCCGCGGCGACAAGCACAAGACCATGGTGGGCCGTCCCGTCGCCATGCACGCCATGCGCGGAATTTCGGCCCATGCCAACGGGTTCCAGACCGCGCGCGCGCTGCATGTGCTGCAGATCCTGCTGGGCACGGTCGAGGTGCCCGGCGGCTTCCGCTTCAAGCCGCCCTACCCCAAGCCGCCCGAGGCGCACCCCAAGCCGCATGCCGGCCACCAGCCGGGCAAGCCGCTGGACGGGCCGCATCTGGGCTATCCGCTGGGGCCCGAGCATCTGCTGCTGGATGAGGACGGCAAGCCCAAGCGCATCGACAAGGCCTTTTCCTGGGAAAACCCGATGTCGGCGCATGGGCTGATGCACATGGTGATATCCAACGCGCATGCGGGCGATCCCTACAGGATCGACACGCTGTTCATGTTCATGGCGAACATGAGCTGGAATTCCTCGATGAACACCGAGGGCGTGATGAAGATGCTCACCGACAAGGATGAGAACGGCGATTACGTGATCCCGAACATCATCTATTCCGACGCCTACAGTTCGGAAATGGTGGCCTATGCCGATCTGGTGCTGCCCGACACCACCTATCTTGAGCGCCACGACTGCATTTCGCTGCTGGATCGCCCGATCTGCGAAGCCGACGCGATTGCGGATTCGATCCGCTGGCCGGTGATCGAGCCCGACCGCGACGTGCGCGGCTTTCAGTCGGTGCTGATCGATCTGGGCGTGCGCCTTGGCCTGCCCGGTTTCGTCGACGAGGACGGCAAGGCGATCTACAAGGACTATGCCGATTACATGGTGAACCACGAACGCCGCCCCGGCGTCGGCCCGCTTGCCGGCTGGCGCGGCAAGGACGGCAAGGGGGTGGGCCGCGGCGAACCCAACCCCGAACAGCTGGACCGCTACATCGAAAACGGCGGGTTCTTCGTGCACCACATGCCGGAAAATGCCGCCTACTACAAACCCTGGAACAAGGCCTACCAGGACTGGGCGGTCGAGGTGGGGCTGTTCGATGCTCCCACGCCCTATGTGTTCAATCTCTACTCCGAGCCGCTGCGCAAGTTCCAGCTGGCCGCCGAAGGCCACGGCGACATCCAGCCGCCCGAGCATCTGCGCGAGCGGGTGAAGCAGACCATGGACCCGATGCCGATCTGGTATGCCTCGGCTGGCGGCTATTCGGTCGACGGCACGCCCGAAGACGAATTCACCATCACCGCGCTTACCCAGCGGCCGATGGCGATGTATCACAGCTGGGGCACGCAAAACGCCTGGCTGCGGCAGTTGCATGGGCGCAACCCATTGTATCTGCCCACGAAAATCTGGGAAAAGCACGGCTTCAAGGACGGCGACTTTGCCCGCGTCACCAGCCCGCACGGGTCGATCGTTGTGCCGGTTGCGCATCAGGCGGCGCTCAATGAGAACACCGTCTGGACCTGGAACGCCATCGGCAAGCGCAAGGGCGCCTGGGCGCTGGCGGAAGACGCGCCCGAAGCCACCAAGGGTTTCCTGCTGAACCACATCATCCACGAATTGATGCCGCCCAGGGGCGACGGGCTGCGCTGGGCCAATTCCGACCCGGTCACCGGCCAGGCCGCCTGGTTCGACCTGCGGGTGAAGATCGAGCGCGCCGATCCGCCGCCGGACGAGGCGCAGCCGCAGTTTGCTCCGATCAAGTCCCCGGTCGGCAAGGGCCCGAAGAACCTGGCATGGAAGGTTGGCAAATGACTCAGCTTCCCCAATCCACCGAACGCAGCCTCGGGCTGGTCATCGACCTGGATACCTGTGTCGGCTGCCACGCCTGCGTGATTTCCTGCAAGGGCTGGAACACCGAAAACTACGGCACGCCGCTGTCGGACGTGGACGCCTATGGCGGCGATCCGCATGGCACCTTCCTGAACCGTGTCCACGCCTATGAGGTGCAGCCCGAAACCGGCCCGGCCCAGACCGTGCATTTCCCCAAGTCCTGCCTGCATTGCGAAGATGCGCCCTGCGTCACCGTCTGCCCCACCGGCGCCAGCTACAAGCGGGCCGAGGATGGGATCGTGCTGGTCAACGAAAACGACTGTATCGGTTGCGGGCTCTGCGCCTGGGCCTGCCCCTACGGGGCGCGCGAACTGGACCAGCTGGCGGGCGTGATGAAGAAATGCACGCTCTGCGTCGATCGGATCTACAACGAAAACCTGCCCGAAGAGGATCGCGTGCCCTCCTGCGTGCGCACCTGCCCTGCCGGCGCGCGCCATTTCGGCGATCTGTCGGACCCTCAAAGCGATGTTTCGAAACTGGTGGCCGAGCGCGGCGGCATGGACCTGATGCCGGAACTGGGCACCAGGCCGGTGAACAAGTATCTGCCGCCGCGCCCGCGCGACCGCGAGGACAACATCGACATCCTGGCGCCCTTCCTGGAACCGGTGGTCGAGCAGCCCGAGGGCCTGCTGGGCTGGCTCGACAAGGCGCTGGGCGCGGTTTCGGGCAAGACGGGCGCAACCACTGACAAGAAGGGGGCCAACTGATGCATCCCGCACCAAGCGTTATCCTGTTTTCCACCCTGTCGGGGCTGGGGTTCGGCATGCTGGCCTGGCTGGGCTTTGGCGCACCGGTGGTCTTTGGCTGGACCGCCTTTGGCTATTATTTCGTCGCCTATGCGCTGGCGGTGGGGGGACTTCTGGCCTCGACCTTCCATTTGGGGAACCCGAAAAACGCGCTCAAGGCCTTTACCCAGTGGAAGACCAGCTGGCTGAGCCGCGAGGCCTGGATGAGCGTTCTGGCGCTGATCGTCATGGGGCTTTATGCGGCGGGCGAGGTGTTTCTGGGCCAGAGCTATGTGGTGCTGGGCTGGATCGGCGCGGTGCTGAGCATGGTGACCGTGTTCACCACTTCGATGATCTACGGCCAGTTGAAAACGGTGCCGCGCTGGAACCATCCGACGACCTCGGTGCTGTTCCTGCTGTATTCGATCACCGGCGGGGCGCTGGTGACCGGCCATGCGATGGTGGCGGCGGTGCTGCTGCTGGTGACCGGCGCGGTGCAGCTGCTGGCCTGGAGCGCCGGCGACAAGCGCTTCAAGGCGCGCGGCTCGACCATCGAGACCGCGACCGGCCTGGGCTTCATGGGCAAGGTGCGCCAGTTCGAGCCGCCCCACACCGGCACCAACTATCTGCTGCATGAAATGGTCTATGTGGTCGGGCGCAAGCACGCGCAGACGCTGCGAATCATCGCGATCCTGCTGGTCAGCATCGTGCCGGCCTTTCTGGTGATGATGGCGCCGATGGCGATGCCGCTGCTGGTGGTGGCGGTGGTTGCGCATCTGCTGGGGCTGTTTGCCCAGCGCTGGCTGTTCTTTGCCGAGGCGGAACATGTGGTCGGGCTGTATTACGACCAGCGCTGAGCGGGGCGTTTTCAAGCGGAAGCGCCTGACGGCGCTACGGTTTTGAAGCTTGCGCCGGGGGCGCAAGCTGTGCCTCCGGCGGGGATATTTTCGGACAGAAGAAGCACAGGGCGTGGCGCCGGGGGACCGGGCCGCGCCCTTCGTCGTGGAGGGCGGTTTGCGGGGTTCGTGAAATTTTCGTTGACTTTTTCATGCTTGTGGCGTGAAATTTTTGGCAAGAATTTCACGGTGGTTTTCGATGACCGACATGCCTGCCCCTTCCACCCTCGGCGCCGATCTGCGCGCGTTGCGCAAGGCGCGCGGGATGACGCTTGAGGTTCTGGCCGGGCGGCTGGGGGTTTCGGTGGGCTGGCTCAGCCAGGTGGAGCGCGACATTTCTTCGCCCGACATGGCGATGCTGCGCCGGATCGCCGATCTTTTCGGGGTGCCGCTTTCGCTGTTTTTCGGCACCGCCCCGGCGGCGCCCGGCGAAGAGGGTCTGATCGTGCGGGCCGGGGCGCGGCGGGCGATCGGCCAGGGCGACGGCGGTTTGATCGAGGCCCTGCTTTCGCCGGATCTGACCGATGATTTCGAGGTGGTCCATTCCACCTTCAGCCCCGGGGCGCGGCGCGAGCGGGCCGCCCGGCGCCCGACGCAGGAGCTTGCCTTTGTGCTGTCGGGGCGGCTGGATATCTGGCTGGACGAGCTCAGCTTCACCATCGAGGCGGGCGACAGTTTCCGAATTCGCGGCCAGGCGATGCGCTGGGCCAATCCTTATGACGAACCGGCGGTGGCGATCTGGGTGATCGCGCCGCCGGTCTATTGAAGGGGCGTCACATGGCTGAATTTCCGACCAGCGCGCGGGTGGTCATCATCGGGGGCGGCGTGGTGGGGGCGTCTTCGCTCTATCATCTGGCGCGCGCCGGCTGGAGCGACTGCGTGCTGCTGGAAAAGAACGAACTGACGGCCGGCTCGACCTGGCATGCCGCCGGCAACGTGCCCACCTTTTCCACCAGCTGGTCGCTGATGAACATGCAGCGCTATTCGAC
>JAJRUE010000144.1 GCA_024277955.1 Alphaproteobacteria bacterium
AATGCGGGCGTGTTCCTGCTGCTTGTCACGCAGCGCCTGATCGGTCTTCAGATGCCGGACCGAGGCCGCAGCGCCCGCGGCAACGGCCGGCGGGATCGAAGTGGTAAAGATGAACCCCGGCGCATAAGACCTTATGGCATCGACCATTTTCGCGCTGGCCGCAATGTAGCCGCCATGCACGCCATAGGCCTTGGCCAACGTGCCGTTGATGATGTCGATACGCCCCATCAGCCCGTCGCGCTCGGCCACGCCGGCGCCGCGGGGCCCGTACATGCCCACCGCGTGAACCTCGTCGATATAGGTCAGCGCGCCAAACTCCTGCGCCAGGTCCAGGATCGCCTCGATCGGGCCGAAATCGCCATCCATCGAGTAGATCGATTCGAAGGCGATCAGCTTGGGCGCGTCGGCATCGTCGGCCTCCAGCAGCTCGCGCAGATGCGCCACGTCGTTGTGGCGGAAGATGCGCTTGGCGCCGCCGTTGCGCCGGATGCCCTCGATCATCGAGGCGTGGTTGAGCGCGTCCGAATAGATGATCAGCCCCGGAAACAGCTTGGGCAGCGTGCTCAGCGTCGCGTCATTGGCGATATAGGCCGAGGTGAACAGCAGCGCCGCGTCCTTGCGGTGCAGGTCGGCCAGCTCGGCCTCGAGCCGGCGGTGATAGACGGTGGTGCCGGATATGTTGCGAGTGCCGCCCGAGCCGGCGCCGGTGGCCTCCAGCGCCTCGTGCATCGCCGCCAGCACGACCGGGTGCTGGCCCATGCCCAGGTAGTCGTTGCCGCACCAGACGGTGACCGGCTGATCGGTGCCGTCGGGCTTGCGCCAGATCGCGTGCGGATAAGCGCCGTTTTCGCGTTCGATCTCGATGAAGGTGCGGTAGCGCCCCTCTTCGTGGAGCCGGTTCAGGGCGGCATCGAGCTGTTGGTCAAAGTTCACGGGCTTCTCCATCTGGCAGACGGACGGCGCCGGATCGACCGTGCCGTTCCGGTGCCAGGGCGACGGGGGCCAAGGCGGCGGGGCGGCGGGTTGCGGGCGCGTCCTTGGTCTGTGACTTGCACTATCTGTCAACAAAAATCCACTCACATTCATGAAATGATACGTTTTGCCGCTGCCATCGCGGGAACCGCCCGGCCCGGCGGCGGCGCGATCCGATCTGGACAGGGCGCGGGGCGGTGATACTGTCGCCGCGAAGCCGCAGTTTTTCGAGAGGGCGAACCCCATGTCTGTTGACCAAGTTCTGGCGCGCATCGACGCCGATCTGGACCGGTCCGTGGACCGGCTGAAAGAGCTTTTGCGCATCCCCTCGATCTCGACCGACCCGGCCTACAAGGCCGATTGCGCGCGCGCCGCCGACTGGCTGGTGACCGAGCTGCGCGCGCTGGGCATCGACGCCGCCAGCCGCCCGACGCCGGGCCACCCGATGGTCGTGGGCCATGTGGGCGAAGCGGCCGAGGGCGCCCCGCATCTGCTGTTCTATGGCCACTATGACGTGCAACCGGTTGATCCGATGGAGCTTTGGCACCGCGACCCCTTCGATCCCGCGATCGAGGACACGCCGAAGGGCAAGGTGATCCGGGCCCGCGGCGCCTCGGACGACAAGGGCCAGCTGATGACCTTTGTCGAGGCCTGCCGCGCCTGGATTGATGTGCACGGCGCCCTGCCCTGCCGCATCACCTTCTTCTTCGAGGGCGAAGAGGAAAGCGGCTCGCCCTCGCTGGTGCCGTTCATGCAGCAGAACGCCGACGAACTGCGCGCCGATATCGCGCTGATCTGCGATACCGGGCTGTTCGAAAGCGCCGTGCCGGCGATCACCACCCAGCTGCGCGGGCTGGTCAGCCAGGAATTCACCATCCACGCCGCCAGCCGTGATCTGCATTCGGGCATGTATGGCGGCATCGCCATCAACCCGATCCGGGTGATGGCGAAAATCCTCGCAGGGCTGCATGACGAGCGGGGCCGCGTCACGCTGCCCGGCTTCTACGACGGCGTCCCCGAGCTTCCCGACGAAATTCGCGCCCAGTGGCAGGGGCTGAACTTCGACCACGAAAGATACCTGGCCGACGTGGGGCTGGCGGTGCCGGCCGGCGAAATGGACCGCACGCCGCTGGAAATGATCTGGTCGCGCCCCACCTGCGACGTGAACGGCATCTGGGGCGGCTACACCGGCGACGGCTTCAAGACGGTGCTGCCGGCCGAAGCCCATGCCAAGCTGTCCTTCCGCCTGGTGGGCCGGCAGGATCCGCAGGCCATCCACGAGGCCTTCGTGAAATACGTCAAGGACAACCTGCCGCCCGATTGCACGGCGACGTTCCATTCGGAAAAGGGCGCGCCCGCCTCGCAGATGGCCACCGACGACCCGGCGTTCGAAAAGGCCCGCCAGGCGCTGTCCGACGAATGGCCCCGCCCGGCGGCCTATATCGGCTGCGGCGGCTCGATCCCGATCGCCGGCTATTTCAAGGATATCCTCGGCATGGACGCGTTGCTGATCGGTTTTGGCAAGGACGACGACCAGATCCATTCGCCGAACGAAAAATACGACCTGGAAAGCTTCCACAAGGGCATCCGCTCGTGGGCGCTCATTCTCGACGCGCTCAGCCGTTGAGCCAGCCGAAAGCCCCGGACATGAGTATTTTTGACAAAGAAGAAGCAGGCGAGGGTTTCTTCTTTGCCGGAAATACTCCCGCCGGAGGCACCGCCCGGCACGGGCGGCCATGAGCGGCCCGATCACCGCGCAAACGCCGGTGCGTCTTGCCGCCCCCCTGCCCGAAGCCTGCGACGTGGTGGTGATCGGCGGCGGCGTGATCGGGGTGTTCACGGCGCTTTACCTGGCGCGCGCCGGCGTCAAGGTGGTGCTGTGCGAAAAGGGGCGCATCGCCGGCGAACAATCGTCGCGCAACTGGGGCTGGCTGCGCCAGCTGGGGCGCGATCCGCAGGAACTGCCGATCATGACCGAAGCGCTGGCGCTCTGGCGCGAGGCCGACGCCGACACCGGCGGGCGCTGCGGGGTGCGCCAGACCGGGGTCGTCTATCTCGCCCGAAGCGCGCGCGAAATGGCGCGGATCAGCGCCTGGCTGCCGGTTGCGCGCGACCACGGGCTGCGGGTGGACCAGCTGGACGCGGCCCAGACCGACGCCATGATCGCGCCCCATGGCGGCGGCGGCTGGACCGGGGCGCTGGTCTGCCCGGACGACGGGCGCGCCGAGCCTTGGGATGCGGTTCCGGCGGTCGCCGGGCTGGCGCGCAGCGAAGGGGTCGTGATCCGGGAAAACTGCGCGGTGCGGGCGCTCGATGTGACCGCCGGCGCGCTGCGCGGCGTGATCACCGAAGACGGCCCGGTGCGCTGCGCGCGCGCCGTGCTTGCCGGGGGCGCGTGGTCGTCGTTGTTCGCACGCCGCCACGGGGTTTCGCTGCCGCAGCTTTCGGTGCGCTCGACGGTGGCCTGCACCGCGCCCCTGCCCGGCTTTTTCGACGGCAGCGCCGCGGACGAAGACCTGGCCTTCCGGCGCCGGCTGGATGGCGGCTACAGCCTGGCGCTGAGCGACGCCAGCGAACATTTCATCGGCCCCGACAGTTTCCGCGCCCTGCGCCTGTTTGCGCCGCTGTTCCGCAAGACCCTGCGCCACACCCGGCTGCGCGCCGCCGCCCCGCGCGGCTTCCCCGACGCCTGGGGCACGGCGCGGCGCTGGCCGGGCGATGCGCCGTCGCCCTTTGAACGGATGCGCGTGCTTGATCCCGCCCCGGATGCGCGCGCGCTGGCCCGGATGCAGACCCTGTTTGCCCAACGTTTTCCGGCCCTTGGCCGCCCGGTGCTGCGCCATGGCTGGGCCGGGATGATCGACGTGATGCCCGATCTTGTGCCGGTTCTCGACCAGGCCCCGACACTTTCCGGGCTGACCATCGCCACCGGCATGTGCGGCCACGGCTTCGGGATTGGCCCCGGCATAGGCCGGATCGCCGCGCAGCTGGTGCGCGGGCAGGCGACGGGCCACGATATCTCGGGGTTTCGGCTGGCGCGATTCGACGCGCCGCGCCAGTTGCGGATCGGGCCGAATATCTGAGGCTCAGCCCCCGGCGCCGGTCGCCAGGCGCAGCAGCTTGGCGGCCAGGAACAGGAAGGGCGCGCTGTGCAGCGCCAGGTCGAAAATATCCATCGGCCGTTTCAGGGTGCCGGCCCTGAGCATCTTGATCTTTTCCCAGATATGCGGCTCGGGCACAAAGGGCGCGAGCCCCAGCGTGGCCGCCGCGATCACCGCGTAGACCAGCGGGGTCTGGTCGATCAGCTCAAGCATTGGCTCGGACCGCCATGCGCACCAGCTTGGCCCCGAGCAGCAGCCAGGGCGTGCCGTGCAGGAACAGGTCAAAGATGTCGATAGGCCGCGACAGGGCGCCACTGGCCAGCAGGCGCAGCTTTTCCAGCACATGCGGTTCCGGCGTCATCGGCGCAAGGCCGAGGAACAGCGTCAGGATCAACAGGGTGACAAGCGGGATGCGGTCAAGAATTTTCATGCCGCCAGAAACCGGATTTCGGGCGGCATGTCAAGACATATTCCGTTTTGTGAATATTTGGTCGCAGGGGCTGCAGGCCGCGCGGCAATCCAGGCCCGGCGCACCGAACGAACGCCCCAAGGCCCTGCGCCACCCCGACCAACCGGTCTGGTTTTCCTGAGAGGCAATTGGCGCGCTTCGAAGGAGCAACTTCGAACGCGCAAGGCCGCGACTGCGGCCCGGTGCCACTGCACCGCCCCCGCGGAGGCGTTGAGCAAAGCGAAACTGCCGTGAGCGAAATAATGGCGCG
>JAJRUE010000145.1 GCA_024277955.1 Alphaproteobacteria bacterium
CTTGCTGAGGTAGCGCGCCGCGACCGGCTGCACATAGGCCGACAGCACCGCCGTGTTGGTGCGTTCGTATTCGCGCCACTCACGGGTGATCTGGTGCGACGCCACCACCGACACCTCGGGCCAGAGACGTTTGACCTCGGCCAGCGCCGCGGCCTCGTGGGCGGTATTGGCGTAGGAATGCAGAAAGCTGATCGCCACCGCCTGAACGCCGTTTTCGCGGAACATCTCGAGGATCGCAGGAAGGCCAGACAGGTCCAGCGGCGTGCGTTCCTCGCCCGTGTAGTTCATCCGGCCCGGCAGTTCGGCCCGCAGGTAGCGCTGCACGAAAGGCGCCGGCTTTTCATAGTGCAGGTTGAAGAAATCGGGCCGATTGCCGCGGGCGATTTCCAGCGTGTCGCGAAAGCCCTCGGTGGTGATCAGGCCGACGGTCACGCCCTTGCGCTCGGTCAGCGCATTGATCACCACGGTGGTGCCATGGGCCAGGAAATCGATGCTGGCCGGGTCGATCCCGCCCTTTTCGAGCACGTTGAGCACGCCGGTCTCGAAATCCGGCGGCGTGGTATCGGACTTGGCCGTGACAATCCGGCTCTCGCCGGTTTCGACATTCGTTTCGAAACAGACGAGATCGGTGAAAGTGCCGCCAACATCGGTGGCCACCCGGCGGGTGAGTCTAGCCATTTTCTTCTCCTTGCTTGGGGATGGGCTTGCGCAGGGCGTCGGCCAGCAGAAAGGCCGCCGCACCTGCGGTCTTCAGGCCCTGGGCCGCGGCCACGCGTTCGGGCGTGTAGTGGCCAGCAACATCCAGGCAGTTGAGCGTGCCCCGCAGATGGCCCATGATGACGATCGGCAGGTTGAGACAGCTCTCGCAGCCCAGCGAACGGATCAGCTCGTGATCCGAAAACACCTCGGCAATCTCTTCGATGGAGTTCGCAACAAAGGTTTCGTGACGCCCCTCGACAATCTCAGCCCACCTGTTGCGCAGCAGCGATTTTTCCCCGCCCGCCGGATAGGCCTCGGGCATGTTCGTATAGCTGCGCCATACGACACCGCGGCGGTGGTCGATCCCCATCAGCGTGAAGAGCCGCACGCCGATGGTGTCGCGCACAAGATCTTCCAAGGCGCGAAACGTCCTGTGGGGCTGGTTGTCGGGGGCCGAGATCGCTGATGAAAACCCTGTCATTTCGCACCTTCCGCCGCCAACGCATTTCGCAATTTCAATTCGTCGTCGGAAACCACCGGGATCGCGCCGATCAGCTGGCGGGTGTAGGCTTGGCGCGGGGCTTCGAAAATCTCGCGCGTCGGGGCGCATTCGACCAGTTGCCCGGCCCGAAACACCGCCACCCGGTCGGCCACGTTGCGCACCACCGACAGGTCGTGGGTGATGAAAATGTAGGTCAGCCCCTTGTCGCGGCGCAGGTCGTTGAGCAGCCGCAGCACCCGCGCCTGCACCAGCACATCCAGCGCCGAAGTGGGTTCGTCCAGCACCACCAGCTGCGACTGGCAGGCAAGCGCGCGCGCGATGGCGATGCGCTGGCGTTGCCCGCCCGAAAGCGCCGCCGGCGCGCGGGTGCGCATATGCGCGTCCAGCCCGACCTCGACCAGCGCCGCTTCGACCAGCGACCAGCGATCCCTTTTCGCGCCGATGCCGTAGACATCCAGCCCAAGGCGCACCGACGCCCCCACCGACCGCTTGGGGTTCAGCGAAGACAGCGGGTTTTGCTGCACCAGCTGGATCGCCCGGCGCTGCTGCAGGGTGCGGCGCGCCGGCAGCGGGGCGCCGTCGAAAAGGATTTCGCCGGCGCTTTGTGCGAACACGCCCAGGATCATGTTGGCCAGCGTGGTCTTGCCCGACCCGCTTTCGCCGACGACCGCCAGGCATTCGCCGCGGGCCACCTCAAAGCTGACATCGCGCACCGCCCGCACCGCCTGGTCGCCGTGCCCGAAGGTCTTGCTGACGTTCTTAAGGGACAGGATCGCGCTCATGCCGGGCCTCCGTCATGGCTGACGCAGGGGGCCAGAAAGGCCTCGTCCACATCTGCAATCTCGGGAATGCCGCCGCCGGTGATGTGCGGCACCGCCGCCATCAGCGCCCGCGTATAGGCGTGGCCGGGGTTGTGAAACACCTTGGCCGTGGGCCCCTGTTCGACGATCCGCCCGCGGTAGATGACATAGACCCGGTCGGCAAATTCGCGCACCACGCCAAGGTTGTGCGAGATGAAGAAAACCGCCGTGCCGGTCTGCTCCACCAGGTCGTGCATCAGCTTCAGGGTCTGGGCCTGCACGGTGACATCCAGCGCGGTGCCCGGCTCGTCGGCGATCAGCAGCGACGGGCGATTGGCCAGCGCCATGGCGATCACCACGCGCTGGTTCATGCCGCCCGACAGCTGGAACGGATAGGCCCCGAGCACGCGTTCGTGGTCGTGGATCGATACCGAGTTGAGCAGTTCTCCGGCCCGCGTTGCAGCCTCGGCGTCCGAAAGATCCGGCTTGCGCCGGCGCAACACCTCGGCAAACTGCACGCCGATGGTGAACACCGGGTTCAGCGCCGAGGTCGGATCCTGGAACACCATCGACATCGCGGTGCCGCGCAGCGCGTGCCAACGGCGGCGCGACAGCTTGTTCAGATCCCGCCCCTCAAAGAACAGATCGCCCTCGATGCGCGCGCTGGGAAGTTCCTGCAACAGGCCCGGCACGATGCGCGCCGTCACCGATTTGCCCGACCCGCTTTCGCCCACCAGCGCCACCCGTTCTCCGGCCCGGATGTTCAGCGAAATGCCGTGCAGCACCTCGGTGACGCCGGTATTGCCCCTGAAGCGAAGTCTCAGGTCGCGGATGTCCAGAACCGGGCTCATTGTTCCGCCCCCAGGATTTCGCGCAGGGCGTCGCCGATCAGGTTGAAGCCAAAGACCGCCACCAGGATTGCCAGCCCCGGAAATACCGTCAGCCACCAGCTGTCGGGCAGATAGCGCGCGCCCTCGGCGACCATGCTGCCAAGGTCGGGGGTCGGCGGCTGAACCCCAAGCCCCAGGAAGGAAAGCGACGAGGCGATGATGATCACAAAGCCCATGTCCAGCGTCATCTTGGTGATCACCGCGGGCAGGCAATTGGGCAGGATTTCGCGAAACACGATATGAAAGGTCGAGGCCCCGATCACCTCGGCCGCCAGCACGTAGCCTTCTTCGCGTTCCGAACGCGCGATGTTGTAGACCAGGCGCGCATACCACGGCCACCACATCACGGTGACCGCCAGCATGGCGTTCATCAGCGTCGGTTCCAGCACCCCCATCATGGCGATGGCCAGAACCAGCGGCGGGATCGACAGGAACACGTCGGTCAGGCGCATCAGCACAAACTCGGCCTTGCCGCCGATGTAGCCCGCCAAGAGGCCGATGATCGTGCCCACAGGCGTCGCGATCGCCAGCACCACCACCCCCAGGATCAGCGAAATCCGATAGGCATATATGATCCGGCTGAACAGGTCGCGCCCGACCAGGTCGCTGCCCATGATGTTGCGCGCGCTCGGGGGCTTGTTGAAATAGACGAAATCCACCACCGCGCCGCGATGTTCCGGAAACGGCGCGATGAAATCGGCGAATACCGCCGAAAGCACCACCAGCGTCACCAGCACCACCCCCAAAAGCGACAGCGGGTTGCGCAGCAGGATGACCAGCGTGCGTTTCACGACGATCCCCTTTGCGAATAGCGAATGCGCGGGTTCAGAAAGGCGATCAGCAGATCAACCACCAGATTGACCAGCAGGAATGTCGCCGAAATGATCAGCACCGTGCCGATGATCGCGTTCAGATCCTTGCGCAGGATCACCGCGACGCCATAGCGCGACAGCCCCGGCCAGGCAAAGACCGCCTCGACCAGGAAAGCGTTGCCAAGCATGGCGGCGAAATCCAGCCCGATGATCGTCAGCGACGGGATCAGCGAAGGCTTGAACGCATAGCGCCCGGCGATCCGGCGCGGCTTGAACCCATAGGCCCGGGCCATCTCGATATAGGGCTTGTCATAGGTTTCGACCATGTTGGCGCGGGTCAGCCGCGCCGCCTGCCCGATCCCCGAAAGCGCCAGCGCAAAGGCGGGCAGCACGATGTGCCAGAACGCGTTGCCAAAGGCCGCAAGCTCGCCCGCCAACAGCGTGTCGATGAACAGAAAACCGGTGACGCGCTGGATTTCGTAACTGTCGGTGATCCGCCCGGCGATCGGGAAAATCGGCAGGAAGAACGAAAACAGCAGCATCAGGATCACCGCCCAGACGAAACTGGGCGCCGACACCCCGAGCAGCGACAAGAGCCGGATCAGATGGTCGGGCCAGCGCCCGCGAAAGCGCGCCGACAGGATGCCCAGCGGCAGCCCGATCCCGACCATCAGGATGCCGGCAAAGATCACCAGCTCAAGGGTGGCCGGCAGAAATTCGGCGATGTCGCGGGTCACCGGGCGGTTGGTATAGAGCGAAATCCCCAGGTCGCCGCGGCTGAGATCGGCCAGGAAATAGCCGTATTGCACCACCAGCGACTGATCCAGGTGCAGCGCCTCGCGCAGCTTGGCGATCTGTTCGGCGGTCGCGTTCGGCCCCAGCGCGATGCGCGCCGGGTCGCCGGGGATGACCCGGGCGATCCCGAAGATCAGCATCGACACGCCGACAAGCACGATAAACGAAATACCGAGCCGTCGCGCCAGAAGGCGAAGCACAGGTGACATGGGTCAGGTTCCGATCAGGATACGCCGGGCCAACCCGGCCCGGCGCGGTTGTCTTGGCGTTACTCGGCCATTTCCATCAGCCGGAAACTGAACCCGAGACCATCCACCCCGAAGGCCTTGGACGGATCGCTCATCGCCGGCACTTTCACGCGGTTGCTGGCCGCGAACACCGACTGGCGATCGTAGGCATAGATCGTCGGGGCCAACTCCATCAGGCGCGCGTTCAGCTTGGAATAGGCTTCCTGGCGGCCGGCGTCGGTGGTGGCGGTGCGACCGGCATCCAGGTATTCATCCACCAGCGGATCGTTCAGGTATTCCGGCGACTGCCAGGTGCCCGCATTGCTGGAACGATACATGCCATAAAGCAGCGTATCCGGATCGCCGGTGACAGCGTTCACGAACAACTGGCTGATATTGGGCGTGTTTTCCGGCCTGGCCACGGCTTCGGTGAACAGCGCCCAGGGCATTTTCGTGATGTGCGACTTGACCCCGAGCTGCGACAAGTTCGATTGCATCAGCAGCGCCAGGCGTTCTTCCAGCGGCACTTCTGCGATCCAGCTTACCTCGATATCCATGTCGGCCGCGTCGTATTTGCACGCCGCCAGGTGCTTCTTGGCGGCCGCCATGTCCTGCTTGAGGACGACCGATGTGTCATTGGCCCCATACATCCCCTTCGGGATCGCGCCGGTGGCCGGGCTGCCCGCCGAGATCTCGTCGGTGATGGCGATCATCTTGATCGCGGTGTCGTAGTCGAACGCGTTTGACAGCGCCAGGCGGCAGTGCACATCGTCCAGCGGCGGCTTGGCGGTGTTCATCTTGAGATAGAACGCCCCGGTCCCGCCCTCGGTCAGAAGCTGCGCGCCTTCCTTGGCCAGCGCACCCATCACTTCGGGCGGCAACCACTGCGAAGAAATGTCATGTTCGCCCTGCGCGATCAGCGTGCGCACGGTGGCCGCTTCCAGCCCGTAGCGCAGGCGCACCGTGTCCGGCGCCACGGCCGGAACACCCAGGAAATAGGCGTCGTTGCGCTCCATCACGGTTTCTTCCTGCGGGTTGTGCGATTTCACCGTGTAGGCGCCGGTGCCCGCCGCGTTGGCCGACAGGAACGCCTGGCCCCAATCGCCCATCTCGCCGTCGCCTTCGCCAAGGTTGGCCATCACCAGTTTCTTGTCGACGACCGGCAGGCGCACCAGCGACGCCACGAACGGCGCATAGGGCGAAGACAGGGTGAACTTGACCGTGGTTGGATCAACCGCCTCGGCGCTTTCGACCACCCCGAACAGGTAGGACAGCCCCGCCCCGAGCGCCTTCATGCGTTCGAGCGAAAACACCACGTCATCGGCGGTCAGAGGATTGCCGCTCTGGAACTTGACCCCGTCGCGCAGCTTGAAGGTGAAGGTCTTGCCGTCGGTGGTCCAGCTTTCGGCCAGGTGGCCGACATACCCCGGCCCACCCTGAGCCGGCAGCACCAGCGTATCGTAGACGTTGAACATCAGGATGCTGTCGGCATAGTCCGACGCCTTGGCCGGGTCGAGTTCGCCCACAGGCACCTCGTCCAGCCTGAGCACCCCGCCGGCAACCGCCGGGCTTGTCAGCGACGTTGCCGCCAGCAAAGCGGCCGCAAGCGTCTTTCTCCATACAGTCATCGATCATCTCCCTTGTTGACAGAACTATTGCTCTTGCCCCTGTCTTCCGGTTTCTTGTGAATGGGGTCGGTGGTGTCTTCGCCGAACACGTCCATCGTCCCGCACCAGAGCAGCGATGCGGCTTGCGAGGTGTGGTTCCAGATGGAATGGGTCTTGGTCGAATCAAAGTGGATCGAGTCGCCCTGGCGCAGGATCGTGCGTTCGCCCTCGATTTCCACGGTCAGCTCGCCCGCCAGCACATAGAACAGTTCTTCGCCGACGTGGCTGATCGGCTCGGCCCGGTGGCCGGGCGGTTCGTGGACGATGACCGACCGGATGGTGCTGCCGGGGAACTTGGCCGAAATGCGTTCGTAGGACAGCGGGCCGTCGCCGATGCTGTAGCTGACGCGATCGCCCCCGCGCGTCGCGTCCGCGCTTCCGCTCGGCTGGTCCAGGAACCGCGAGATCGGCTTGCCCAGAACCCCGGCAATGGCGCGCAGAGACGAAAGCGACGGCACCGTCAGCCCGCGTTCGACCTGGGAAATGAACCCGACCGAAAGCCCGGCGTTGTCGGCGACATATTGCATCGTCAGCCCGGCGTCCTTGCGGCACCGCCTGAGCTGCGCGCCAAGATCGGTTTCACTTTTCGGGTCGCGGGATGTTGATTTTTTTAGCATGGCTAAAATAGTGCGGACGGGATCCGAGTCTGTCAACACATTTTTACAAATACTAAAATATGCGCCGGGACGCCCTGCCCCGCGGACCGTAAACCCCTTCTCTAACAGAGTCTTAGAGGCGGACGCTCACAGCACCGTGAAACCGGGTGGCTGCGGTCAGAGCTGGCCGGGATCGCCGGGTCCAGCTTCGGAATACAACCCCAGCCCCTCCAGGGTCAGCGCCGTGCCCGACCAGACCAGCTCTTCGTCGCGCACCACCTTGGACACCACCGAAAGCCCCGCCAGCAGGTTCTGCACCGCCAGCGCCAGCGCCCGGGTATCGGTGTCGGACGGGATTTCGCCGCGCGCCCGGGCCCAGTCCAGCAGCTGACGGATATGGTCGAGCGACCCCAGCAGCGCCTCGGCCAGCAGCGCGGCAATCTGGTCGCCCGCCGCATCGCTGCGGCACCGGTCGGCAACCCCGTTGATCACCAGACAGCCGCGCGCCTGCCGATCCGCGGCGCGAACCCGGCAGATTTCGCGAAACACCGCGGTCAGCAGCGGGCGGATCGGTGTTTGCGGGCCGGCGTCGCGCAGCGGTCGGTCGGGGCTTTGGGCGAAATATCGCTCCAACACCGTTTCGAACAGCGCTTCGCGGCTGCCGAAGGCGTTGTAAAAGCTGGACCGGGTGATCCCCAGCTTTTCCGACAGGGCCTTGACCGAGGCAGGGCCGAACCCGGCGCGCCAGACCTCTTGCATCACCGTTTCGATAGCCTGGTCGCGGTCGAATTTCGAGGGACGGCCCATGCGGCCTCACTTTCTTGTGAACGGCAATATTTGTTCATGTGTGGACAAAACCACGGGATACTGTTTTGTTCATGTGTGTTCAAAACAAGTCGACTGTCAAGAAAGGATAGGTCATGCCTGCATTTTTCGTTTCCCGCGCGGTGGTGAAAGACGCCGCGGAAATGGAAGAATACGCCACCAGGGCGACCGAAACGCTCAGGGCGCACGGGGCCGAGCCGCTGTTGCGCGGCGGCCTGGCCGAGGCGCTGTTGGGCGAGGCCGCGCCGCATGGGGCCGGGGTTGTCCGGTTCGCCGACATGGCATCGAATCCCAGTCGAAATCCAGGCCCACCGCAGCGCCCAGCGCCGGCGCGTCGGGGCCCGAGATCCTGGCGCTGATCACCTGCCCGTCGGGCAGTTCCAGCCGCAGGTAGACTTCGCCGCCCATGTGTTCGCGGGTGCGCACCACCGCCTGGGCGATGCCGGTTCCCGCCTCGGTGATGCGCAGCTGGTCCGGGCGGATGCCCAGCAAGGCGCAGCGCCCCGCCAGGTCGTGCAGCGCGTCCGGCGGCGTCAGCGCGATGCCCCCGGCCAGCAGCGTGCCATCGCCCTGGTGCGAAACCTCGAATATGTTCATCTGGGGCGAACCGATGAATTCGGCCACGAACCGGTTTGCCGGGCGATTGTAGAGGCCCAGCGGCGTGTCGTATTGTTCGATCCGCCAGCCGTTCATCACCGCGATCCGGTCGGCCATGGTCATCGCCTCGACCTGATCATGGGTGACGTAGATGGTGGTGATGTCGTGCGACTGGTGGAACCGGGTCAGTTCGGCGCGCATCTCTACGCGCAGCTTGGCGTCGAGGTTCAGGGCGGCTTTCTGGTGCTGGCGGTGGGGCTGCTGGTGGGGCTGGCCGGGGTGATGGGGGCGTCTTCGCTGCTGCTGGCCTTTCACCTGATCGCCACCGCGGGTGCGGTGTTCTACAGCCAGAGCGCCTATACCATGACCATCGCTGGGGTGCTCTGGGGGATGCTGCTGCTGAACGAGGAACTTTCGGTGCTGGCCTGGATCGCTTTTGCGGTGATCGCCGTGGGCATGTATCTGGTCGAACCCAAGTCCAGCAACGAAAAGCTGGTGATCCGGCGGGCCTTCAACAACGGTGGCGGGACTGACGGCGGGTCCGGGTCGGTGGTCAGGTCGGGATCTGGGGGCGGGCCGGCAAACCGCCCCGCGAACGTCCCCGCGCAATCCGGCGAGGCAAAAGATGTCGTTTGACCGGGCGGTTGCGGCCGAAACCGAAACGGCGCCGCCGGCGCGTATCCTGATTGTCGACGACAACAGCCTTGGCCGGCTCAAGCTCCGCAAGGCGGTGGAAACCCTGGGCCACCAGGGCATCGAGGCCGGCGGCGTCGAAACGGTCCTGGCGCAGCAGGCGCAGGGCGGTTTCGCCGCCGTGCTGCTGGACATCGTGATGCCGGACATGGACGGTTTCGAAGTGCTGCAACAGCTCAAGGCCGACCCCGAGCTGCGCCATTTGCCGGTGATCATGATCACCGCGCTCGACGACGACATCGACAACATCGTGCGCGCCATCGGGCTGGGGGCCGAAGACTACCTGCCCAAGGATTTCGAACTGGTGCTGCTGTCGGCGCGGCTTGGGGCCTCGCTCGAACGAAAGCGGCTGCACGACGCCCAGCAGGAATATTACGGCCGCATCGAAAAGCTGATTTCGGCGGCCCAGGTGCTGGAGGCGGGCAGCTATTCGCCCGACGACCTGGACCTCGACGACCCGGCGCGCAGAAACGACCCGCTGGGCCGGCTGGCGGCGGTGTTCCGCGGCCTTTCGCAAGAGCTTTACGACCGGGAAAGACGCGCCGATCTGACGGTGCGCACCATGGTCGCCAGCGCAGGCGGCGTGTTCGCTAGCCAGATCGGCTATGCGCAGATGCTTGCCGGGATCGTCTGGGGCATGCTGTTGCTGGACGAACGCCTGTCGATCGGCGCCTGGGCCGCCATCGGGCTGGTGATCGTCGGGTTCTGGCTGGTCGAGCCCCGGCGCGCAAACGAGGTCTTTCGCGCAAGGCTGGACCTGTAGCCAGCAGGCCGCCGGCCAAGCTTGCCACGGCCCGCGCCCCCCCCGGCGCCGCCTTTCTTGCCCCCTGGCGTGGCCCCGCCGCCGCACCAGGGCTCAGCCGTCCGGCGGAAGCCTCCGGGTGCGCAGCCAGTGCGCCAGCAGCGCCAGCGTGGCGGGGCTGTCGACGATCCCGAGATGTCCGGCGCCGGGCACCAGCCGGTAGCCGCCCGAACCGGTATGGGCGCGAAACAGCGATTCATAGGCCGGGGCGACAAAGGCTTCGTCGCTTTCGCCGGCCAGCAGCACGAAGGGCCGGGTCAGGCGCGCCAGATCCGACCGATACCTGGCCCGTGGCGCGAAACCGGCGTTCAGCCGGTAACTGTAGGTGAGCGTCGCGGTGTCCCCCAGGGGGCCGTCCAGAACGCTGCGCGGCATGGCGAAACTGATCACCGGCAGGCCGTTGAGCGCGGTGATGCCAAAGGCGTTCAGGATCGACAGCCCGACCAGCCGGCGGATCGCCGGGCGCGCCCAGCCGCCGGACTTCGGGCGCGTGGTCGGGGCCCGGTGGTGCACATATGGCGCCAACAGCACAAAGCCGTCCGCCTTGTGGCCGAATTTTCCGCCCGCAAAGCGGATCACGAAGCCGCCGCCCGACGAATGCCCGCCCAGGATCACCTCGCGCCCCTGCCCCGCAACGTCGATCAGCGCGGCGATGTCGGACTCCATCTGGCCGATATGGTCGACATCGCCCCGGCGTTCGGGGGATGGGCCGTGGCCGCGCATGTCCGGGGTGATCACCTCGGCGACATCCTGGGCGGCAAGCGCGCTTGCAAGCCGGTGAAACTGCATCGAATGCCAGCCCGACCCGTGCACCAGGATCACCAGCGGGCGCGCCGGCGAGCGCGCCGGGTAGCGCCGGAACGCGATCGGACTGTCGCCCGCCACGCCCCGGCGGCCCAGCGCGGGCAGATCGTCGGGGAATTGCGCCAGCGTATCGAACCGCAGCCCCTCGCCCGGCGCGGACGGCACGTATTTCGCGCTTTGCGAGATCACCAGCGCCAGCGCCACCGCAACCGTGGCCAGCGCCGAGCCCGCGCCCGCATAGAAGAGTTGCAGCCAGAAAGCATCCATGGCGGCGCTCAGTGGCGGACGGAAATCACGAGATTTCCGCGCTTGTGGCCGTTTTCGACATAGGCATGGGCGGCACGGATTTCCTCGAGCGGATATGAACGGTCGATCACCGGCACCAGCTTGCCCGACACGACCAGGTCTTTCAACAGGTTCATGTCGGCGGTCTTGAGCGCGTCCTTGCGCAGGCCGGTGGCGGTCATCCGCGCCCGCCCGGTCGCGCCGAACATCCGAAACAGCGGCGCCAGCAGGATCGACGGATCCGGGATCGTGGTCATAAAGATGCCGCCGCGCGCCAGGGCCCGGCGGGCGCGCGGGAACGAAGACTTGCCGACCGTGTCAAAGATCACGTCATAGCGCGCCGCCGCCTGCGAAAACTCGACCTTCGTGTAGTCGACCACATGCGCCGCCCCCAGATCGTGCACCATGTCGACATTGGCGCCGCTGCACAGCCCGGTGACCTCGGCCCCCATCGCGGCGGCCAGTTGCACCGCGTAGGAGCCGATCGAGCCGGACGCGCCGATGATCAGGATGGTCTGGCCAGCTTTCAGCCCGGCGGTGTCGCGCAGATAGGCCAGCGCGGTCAGCGCGCCGTTGTCGATCACCGCGGCTTCGGCGAAATCCATTTCGTCCGGCATCCGGACGATGGCGGCGTCCTGCGACATGGCGATGAACTGGCAATGCGCCCCGAAACCGCCCGGCGCCGCGGCGAACACCCGGTCGCCCGGCGCGAACCGGGTCACGCGGTCGCCGACCTCGACCACCACGCCCGACAATTCGGTGCCAAGCACGGCTTTTCTGGGGCGCGTCAGGCCGGTGAACAGCCGCGCGAGCTTCGGCGCGCCGGCGCGAAACGCGGTGTCGACCTGGGTCACCGAGGTGGCCATGATCTTGACCAGCAGTTCGTTTTTCGAGGGAACCGGCGTGGGAATGTCGCTGATGGTCAAAACGTCGGGGGCGCCGTAGCGGTCATAGGTGGCGGCTTTCATGGTGATTTCCTTTTTGTGCTGGGCCGGGGCGGCCTTGTGGCGGTCCCTGGTGGCCAGCGGTTGATCGAAATGGGGTGAACGGCCATCCCGCCCGCCGGCGTCAAGACGCCTGGGGCCGGCGGGGATGGGAGGGTTTGGGGGCGCAAGGCTGTTGGCCGCGGGCGCCGGGCGCAGGTATCGGGTGCAGGCGCCGGGTGCAGGCGCCGGGCCAAGCTGTCCGCCCCGCGCCCCGCGCCGCGTTCAATCGCTGATGCGCACCCCTCTGATCAGCAGATACAGGGCAAAGGCGAGCTCTGCGACGGTGACCAGGGTCAGCAGCGCCACCAGGGCGATATCCAACCCGCCGCTGTCCAGCGCGATCAGCCGGGCGGCGCCCTGCCCCAGGTAGCCGAACGCGCCGACCAGCATCATCCAGCCCAGCAGGTGCGGCACCAGCTGCGAGCGCACGATCATGCCGCCCAGCGCCAGCAGGTGCAGCGCAAAAAACAGCTGCCAGACATACATGCCCATTTCATTGGCCCTGAAGAACCCGTAGGCAACGGTTTCAAGCGTGGCCCGGTCGATGCCGCGCAAAACCTCGGCGCCGCTCAGCAGCAGCATCGGGGCGACGTTGAACAGCAGGTTGACCCCCATGATCACCGCCATCGCCAGGCGCGCCAGGGCCGCGATCAGCGACAGTGACCCGCTGACCGGCGCGAACATCAGGAAAGTCTGCCGTTGGTGTTTGAGGTCTTGCCGCCGGTCTATCGCGGCGGCGGACTTATTTGAATTGACTAAATTTCGTGACTTGATATGCAATTTTGCATGGATTGGCGGGCGGTGAAATTCGACTGGAACCGGGCCCGGGCCTTTCTGGTGACGGCCGAAGAAGGGTCGCTGTCAGCGGCGGCCCGCGCGCTTGGGATGGCGCAACCGACACTTGGCCGCCAGGTCGATGCCCTGGAAAAGGAACTGAACGTGGTGCTGTTCGAACGGGTCGGGCGCGGGCTGACCCTGACGCCCAGCGGGCTCGACCTGCTGGACCACGTGCGCGCCATGGGCGAAGCGGCGGGACGGGTTTCGCTGGCGGCGGCGGGCCAGTCCCAGGCGATCGAAGGGCCGATCTGCATCGCCGCCAGCGAAACCTACGCCGAACACGTCCTGGCACCGATCGTGGCCGAGCTGCGCCGCGCCGAGCCGGGCATCACCGTCGAAATCATCGTGTCGAATTCTCCCAGCGACCTGCGGCGGCGCGAAGCCGATATCGCGATCCGAAATTTCCGCCCCACCGAACCGGACCTGATCGCGCGCAAGATCCGCGACGTGCCGGCGCGGCTCTATGCGACTCCGGGCTATCTCGAACGGATCGGCAACCCCAGGCTGCCCTATGACCTGCGCCACGCCGAGTTCATCAATGTCGAAAGCACCGGCGCGCTGATCAAGGGGTTGCGCGCGATGGGGATCGATGTCGGCGAAAGCAACTTTCCGGTGCTGACGGAAAACTACACGGTGATGTGGGCGCTGGTGAAACAGGGCGTCGGCATCGGCATTCTCGACGGCAACATCGGCGACGCCGAACCGCGGGTCAGGCGGGTGCTGCCCGACCTGGCGCCGCTGGTGTTCCCGATCTGGCTGGTGGCGCATCGCGAGGTCAACACCAGCCGCCGGGTCCGCCGGGTGTTCGACTTTCTGGCGGAAAGGCTGGCCCGGGCGCAAACCCCGATCACCCCGCAATAACGCCGCGCGCCCGCCGGGGCCTGATCCGGGCACCCAATCCAGCCACTAGTTTCAGGCGCCGAATTTCGCCTTCAGCGCCGCTTCCACCGCCGGGGTCACGAATTTCGACACGTCGCCGCCAAGGCGGGCGATTTCCTTGACCAGTTTCGACGCGATCGCCTGGTGGCGCGCCTCGGCCATCAGAAACACGGTTTCGATCGAACTGTCGAGCGCCCGGTTCATCCCGACCATCTGGTATTCGTATTCGAAATCGGCGACCGCGCGCAGCCCGCGCACGATGATCGTGGCGCCGACATCGCGGGCGCAGTCGATCAGCAGGTTCTCGAACGGATGCACGATGATCTCGGTGCCGGTGCTGGCGCACAGCTCGGCGCATTCGGTTTCGATCATCGCGACCCGTTCATCGAGCGAAAACAACGGCCCCTTGTCGCGGTTGATCGCAACTCCGATCACCAGCCGGTCGACCAGCACCGAAGCGCGCCCGATGATGTCGAGGTGACCATTGGTGATCGGATCGAAGGTGCCGGGATACAGGGCAATGCGCATGGGGCTCTCCGTCGCTGCGGCGCGTGACTTGGCCGCCACGCAACATTATTGCGCCCCCGAATACAAGGCCATTCTTGCGCCAATCCGCGCCAATCCGCGCCAATCTGCGCGCCGCGCCGCCGGGCCGCCCCGGCACAGGGCGCGGCACAGGGTGCTGTGCGGAGCTCAGCGCGGGGCTCAGTGCCCCATGATCATGCCTTCCAGCGCGTCCTTTTCCATCGCCAGTTCCGAAAGCCGCGCCTTGACCGCGTCGCCGATGGAAATCAGCCCCACCATCTTGCCCGCCTCCATCACCGGCAGGTGGCGGAACCGGCATTCGGTCATCTTGGTCAGCACGTCGACGGCGGTTTCATCGGGCGAACAGGTCGTCAGCCGCCTGGTCATCAGATCGGAAACCTTCAGCTTCAGGCAGCCGTCGCCGGTTCGGCCCAGTTCGCGCACGATGTCGCGTTCCGACAGGATCCCGACCGGCACGCCGCCATCGTCGGAAACCACCAGCGAACCGATTCTCTTTTCCGACAGGATCCCGGCGGCCTCGGCAACCGTGAGGTCGGGTTTGACCGTTTCAACGCCCTGAGCAGATTTGGAACTCAAAATCTGGCTTACAAGCATGGCGGAATACTCCTGTTTTTGAATCGGTATGACTGCAGGGTCACCGCCCTGCCCCCATCGTGTCAAGCCCGGCCTCGAGCCGGGCGACTTCCTGACGGATGCCGGCGATCACCAGTTCCGCGATCCGGTTGAGCCGTTCCACCTTGCGGTCGTCCTGGTGGCGGATCAGATAGAAGCTGCGCCTGAGCCGCAGCTTGTCGGGCAGAACCAGCCGCAGTTCCGGGGCAAAGGCCATGGCGAAGTCGTGCACAAAGCCCACCCCCGCCCCCTGGCGCATCAAGTTGATCTGCACCGAGACCGAGTTCGAGGCGACATTGATATGTTCGGCCCAGCTTTCTTGCAGGTAGTCCAGCTGCTTGTCAAAGATCAGATCCGGGATGTAGCCGACGATCCGGTGCCCGGCCAGATCTCTTACATCGTTGATCTTGCTGTTGTTTTCCAGGTAGTCGCGGCTGGCGGCCAGATGCAGGTGATAATCGGTGATCTTTTGCACCGTCAGCCGCCCGCTGGCCGGCTGGCTCAGCGCCACGGCCATGTCGGCTTCGCGCTTGGACAGGTTGAAGACCCGCGCCAGCGCCACGATCTGCAACTCAAGCTGCGGGTTTTCGGCCGAAATCGCGGCGCAGACCTGCGGCAACAGGTAGTTGGCGCTGCCGTCGGGCGCACCGATGCGCACCTGCCCGGTCAGCTGTTCGGTCTGCCCGCCCACCTCTTCGCCGGCCAGCAGGATCGCCTGTTCGGCGCGTTCGGCATGGGCCAGAAACCGCTGGCCGGCATCGCTCAGCGCGTAGCCCTGGGGCGACTTGGCGAACAGCCGCGCGCCCAGCCGGTCTTCCAGCCGCGAAACGCGCCGCCCCACCGTCGCCGCGTCCATTTTCAGCGCCCGCCCGGCGCCGGAAATGCTTTCGGCGCGGGCCACGGCAAGGAAAATGCGCATGTCATCCCAGTGAATCGCCATCTCTTACGCCCATTTTTGCAAAACCCTTTTGGGAAACTCACCCTTTTACAACCAAAATTGCAAGGCTAGACTGCGGCAGGTTTTTTCAGCGGAGGCGATCATGCAAGAACTCAACCACTTCATCGACGGCAAGAACGTTCCGGGCAGTTCCGGGCGGTTCGGCGATGTCTTCAACCCGGCGACCGGCGAAGTGCAGGCCCGCGTGCCGCTGGCCTCGGCCGCGGAAACCGAAGCGGCCATCGCCTCGGCCGCCGCCGCGCAACCGGAATGGGGCGCGATGAACCCGCAAAAGCGCGGCCGGGTGATGATGGAAATGGTGCGGCTTCTGAACCGCGACATGGACAAGCTGGCCGAAGCGCTGAGCCGCGAACACGGCAAGACCATTCCCGACGCCAAGGGCGACGTGCAGCGCGGCCTTGAGGTGATCGAATACTGCATCGGCGCGCCGCAGCTGCTCAAGGGCGACTTCACCGATGGCGCCGGCCCCGGCATCGACATGTATTCCATGCGTCAGCCGCTGGGCGTGGTGGGCATCATCATGCCGTTCAACTTCCCGGCGATGATGCCGCTGTGGCACATCGGCCCGGCGCTGGCCTGCGGCAATGCCGCGGTGCTCAAGCCGTCCGAACGCGACCCGTCGGTGCCGCACATGATCGGCGAGCTGTTCCTCGAGGCCGGCCTGCCGGCGGGCGTGCTGCAGGTCGTCAACGGCGACAAGGAAGCGGTGGACACGATCCTTGACAGCGAGGTGATCCAGGGCGTGTCCTTTGTCGGCTCGACCCCGGTGGCGCAATATATCTATGCGCGCGCCACGGCGACCGGCAAGCGGGCGCAGTGCTTTGGCGGCGCCAAGAACCACATGATCATCATGCCCGACGCCGACATGGACCAGGCGGCGGATGCGCTGGTGGGCGCGGGCTACGGCGCGGCGGGCGAACGCTGCATGGCGGTGTCGGTGGCGGTGCCGGTGGGCGAGGAAACCGCTGATCGACTGATCGAGAAACTGGTGCCCCGGATCGAAAAGCTGCGCGTCGCCCCCTATACCGACGGCGACGACGTGGATTTCGGTCCCGTGGTCACCCGCGAAGCGCAGCAGCGCATCCTGTCGCTGATCGACAAGGGCGTGGAAGAAGGCGCGAAACTGGTGGTCGACAACCGCGATTTCAAGCTGCAGGGCTATGAAGACGGCTTCTTCGTCGGCCCGCATCTCTTTGACCACGTGACGCCCGGGATGGAGATCTACAAGACCGAAATCTTCGGCCCGGTCCTGTCCACGGTGCGCGCGGGCTCCTACGAAGAGGCGCTGAAACTGGCGATGGACCACGAATACGGCAACGGCACCGCGATCTTTACCCGCGACGGCGACACCGCCCGCGATTTCGCGCATCGGGTGAATATCGGCATGGTCGGCATCAACGTGCCGATCCCGGTGCCGCTCGCCTATCACACCTTCGGCGGCTGGAAGAAATCCATGTTCGGCGACCTGAACCAGCACGGGCCGGACAGCTTCCGATTCTACAGCCGCACCAAGACGGTCACCTCGCGCTGGCCCAGCGGCCTCAAGGAAGGCGGCGAGTTCCACTTCAAGGCGATGGACTGACCCGGCGCCAACCAGGCGGAGGCCCCTTCGGGGCCAAGACAAAAGCAGGGCCGCACTGGCGTGCGACCGGCCTCCGGCGGGGATATTTGAAAAAAAGAGAAGAAGGCTTCTTCTGTCCTTAAATATCCTCGCCGAAGGCAATGCGCCCCCGATCGGGGGCGCATTTTTCTTGCCCGCCCGCGCGCTTCCTGTTTTTCTGACCGAAAACACCGGAGGGCCGTCCATGGCCATCGATGAGCCGCCGTTCACCATCGGGGTCGAGGAAGAGTATCTTCTGGTGGACCGAGAAAGCCTTGAGTTGGCGCGCGCGCCGGATGCGTTGATGCAGGCCTGCAAGGCCGACCTTCAGGGCCAGGTCAGCCCCGAGTTCCTGCAATGTCAGATCGAGGTCGGGTCCGGCGTCTGCCGCACCATTGGCGAAGCGCGCGACGATCTGCGCCGGCTGCGCGCCACGGTCGCGCGTCATGCCGCCGATCACGGGCTGGCGCCCATTGCCGCTTCCTGCCACCCGTTTGCCGACTGGAAGGACCAGCATCACACCGACCGGGAACGCTACAACGCCCTGCGCAAGGATCTAGGCGGGGTGGCGCGCCGCATGCTGATCTGCGGCATGCATGTGCACGTGGGGATCGAGGACCGCGACATGCGCATCGACCTGATGAACCAGATGGTCTATTTCCTGCCGCATCTGCTGGCGATGAGCACCTCTTCGCCGTTCTGGCAGGGCGAGGATACCGGGTTGAATTCCTACCGGCTGACGGTGTTCGACAACCTGCCGCGCACCGGCCTGCCGCCGCGGCTGGACGGCTGGGGCACGTTCGAACGTTCGGTCAACGCGCTGGTGGATCTGGGGCTGATCGAGGACAGTTCCAAGATCTGGTGGGATCTGCGCCCCTCGGCGCGCTTTCCCACCATCGAAAGCCGCATCTGCGATGTCTCGCCCCGGCTGGAAAGCACGCTGACGCTGGCGGCGCTGACCCAGTGCATCGCCCGCATGCTCTGGCGGCTGGCGCGGCGCAACCAGCGCTGGCGCATCTACGATACCTTCCTGATCAACGAAAACCGCTGGCGGGCGCAGCGCTACGGCGTATCCGAGGGGCTGATCGACTTCGGCGCCCGCCGGGTCGAACCTTTCGCCCAGCTCGTGGACGAACTGATCGAGCTGGTGGCCGAGGATGCCGAGGCGCTCGGCTGCCGGGCCGAGGTCGCCGCCGCGCGCGATCTGGTCGCCAACGGAAACGCCGCCGACCGCCAGCGCGCGGTTCTTGACGCGGCGCTTTCGGCCGGAAAGTCGCGCGAGGACGCGCTGCGTGCTGTGGTCGCGCATCTGGTCGAAGAATTCCACGCCGATCTGTGACCCGGCGCGCCGGGCGGCGGGCGTTTCATTTGTATTGTGATTTGCGCGCCCGGTAATTAAACATATGTTCAATTCCAACGGAGGGCCGCAGATGGATTTCGCGCTGAGTGAGGAACAAACCGCCATTTTCGACATGGCGCGCGCCTTTGGCGAAGAACATATCGCCCCGCACGCCCGCGCATGGGAAGCCGCCGGCACCATCCCGAAGGATCTGTGGCCGCAGGTGGGCGAGCTGGGCTTTGGCGGGCTCTATGTCTCCGAGGAAAGCGGCGGCACCGGGCTCAGCCGGCTCGATGCGACGCTGGTGTTCGAGGCGCTTTCGCGCTCCTGCATTTCGGTTGCCGCGTTTCTTTCGATCCACAACATGTGCCTCGGCATGATCGACAAGTTCGCCAGCCCCGAGATGAAGGCGCGTCTGCTGCCCGATGCGATCGCGCTGAAAACCATCTTTTCCTACTGCCTGACCGAGCCTGGGTCGGGCTCGGATGCTGCCGCGCTCAAGACCCGGGCCGCGCGCACCGAGCAGGGCTGGTCGCTGACCGGCACCAAGGCCTTCATCTCGGGCGGCGGCTATTCGGATGCCTATGTGGTGATGGCGCGCACGGGCCAGGACGGGCCGCGCGGGATCTCGGCCTTTGTGGTTCGCGACGGGGCCGAGGGCCTGTCCTTTGGCGGGCTGGAAGACAAGATGGGCTGGAAAAGCCAGGAAACCCGGCAGGTGCAGTTCGACGATTGCACCATTCCCGAAGCGGATTTGCTGGGCGAGGAAGGCAAGGGTTTCAAATACGCGATGGCGGGGCTGGATGGCGGGCGGCTGAACATCTCGGCCTGTGCGCTGGGCGGCGCGCAGGCGGCGCTGGACGCGACGCTGGCCTATATGGGCGAACGCACGGCCTTCGGGCGCACCATCGACCAGTTCCAGGCGCTGCAGTTTCGCCTTGCCGACATGGAATGCGACATGCAGGCGGCGCGCACCTTTCTGCGCCAGGCGGCGTGGAAGCTGGACAGGGGCGCGCCGGACGCAACCAAATTTTGCGCCATGGCCAAGCGGCTGGTGACCGAGACCGCGAGCAAGGTCGCCAACCAGTGCCTGCAGTTGCACGGCGGCTACGGCTATCTGGCGGATTACGGGATCGAAAAGATCGTGCGCGACATAAGGGTGACGGAAATCCTGGAAGGCACCAACGAGATCATGCGCCTGATCACGGCGCGCGCGCTCCTGGCGGAGCGGGGATGATCGTCGTCCGCCATCTGCAGGGAATCGCCCGGCGGCACCGCCGGGCAGCGCCCGACCGCCCCCACGGGCGGGCGCTTCGCTTCCGCCCGCGGTCGCGCGCTGCCCTCGTTTTGCCGCTCCACCCTCTGCAATATGCGTTCTGCCATGACTGACGACATCCACATCCGAAAGACCGGCCGCGCCGGCCGCATCACGCTGAACCGCCCCAAAGCGCTCAACGCCGTCACCTACGAGATGTGCATGGACATCGAACGCGCCATCGACGCCTGGCGCGACGATGATGACGTAGCGCTGGTGGTGATCGACGCGGTGGGCGACAAGGCGTTTTCCGCCGGCGGCGACATCGCCGACATGTATCGCACGGCGTCAAACGGCGACTATGACTATGGCCGCAAGTTCTGGGCCGACGAATACCGGATGAACGCCAAGATCTACAATTATTCAAAGCCTTACGTCGCCTTCATGCAGGGCTTTACCATGGGCGGCGGGGTCGGCGTTTCCTGCCACGGCTCGCACCGGATCGTCGGCGATACCAGCCAGATCGCCATGCCCGAATGCGGCATCGGGCTGGTGCCCGACGTGGGCGGCAGCCTGC